>JAKSCO010000341.1 GCA_022360575.1 Bacteroidales bacterium
GGTGTGAAATCTTTGATAATTGTTAATTAGCATCATACTTAAGTTTATAATATCAAAACCTCCGAACTCAAATGCACACACTCGCTAATCATAATAAAAAAAGAGGCTACCAAAAAAGGCAGCCTCTTTAGATTTATGTAATTCGAATTCGATTTATACTAATCCGGAGAAACCCATAAATGCCATTGCCAATAATCCGGCAACAATAAATGCAATAGGCACTCCTTTCATTCCTTTTGGGATATTAACCATATCCATATGCTCGCGTAGTCCGGCAAATGTAATTAAAGCCAAACCAAAACCTAAAGCATTTGCCATAGCAAACACAACACTTTCTATTAGGTCGTAATCTTTTTGTACAGCCAATATAGCTACCCCTAACACAGCACAGTTTGTTGTTATTAATGGTAAGAAAACACCTAAAGCCTGATACAAAGCAGGACTTACTTTCTTTAAAATAATTTCGACCATTTGCACCAAAGATGCAATAACCAAAATAAATGTAATGGTTTGCATAAAACCTATTCCGAAAGGAGCAAGCACATACTTTTGTAGCAAGTAGGTAACCATTGTAGCAATAACCATAACAAAAGTTACAGCTCCGGTCATACCTACCGAGGTTTCTACTTTACTCGAAACACCAATAAATGGGCATATTCCTAAGAATTGCGATAAAACAATATTATTAACAAATATTGCCGATATAATAATTATAACATATTCCATAATATCTTATTTAAGCCGATTTCTTATTTATTTTATTGATTAAAACAATTAGGTATCCTAATACAATAAATGCACCTGGTGCCAATACGAATATTAGCATTCCGTCGCCTTGTATAAATTTAAATCCAAACAACGATCCGCTACCTAATATCTCGCGTGCACCACCTAAAATAGTTAATGCCATAGCAAAACCTAAGCCCATACCCAAACCATCGATAATTGATGCTATAGGTCCGTTTTTCGAGGCAAAAGCTTCTGATCGTCCCAACACCAAACAGTTAACAACAATAAGAGGAATAAATAATCCTAGCTGCTCGAACAAAGCAGGTACGTATGCTTGCATTAACAACTCGACCATAGTTACAAACGAAGCAATAATAACAATAAACGATGGTATACGAACTTTATCAGGAATAAATGATTTTACCGACGAAACAGCTAAGTTTGACATTACCAACACAAATGTGGTTGCCAGTCCCATTCCTAATCCGTTTATAGCCGATGTTGTAACACCTAGTGTAGGACATAATCCAAGAAACAGCACAAATACTGCGTTTTCTTTAAAAAATCCTTTGCTAAAATTTTTCCATTGATTCATTTCTTACCTCCTTCCATGTATGCTTTATATGCTCTGTCAACAGCATCGCAAAATGCTCTGGAGCTAATGGTCGATGCAGTAATCGCATCAACATCACCATTATCTTTTGTTACTTTCAACTTAAAATTTGCCGGGTTTTTTCCGTTAAACTGAACACTCCAATCCGATTTGCTTTTCTGCATTTTATCGCCCAAGCCTGGGGTTTCTTTATGCTCTAAAACCGAGATATTATGAATTGTTCCGTCGGGCAAAAAACCAACCATTATTCTAAAACTACCACTAAAAGCTTTATTGGTAAAAGTGCTTACTGCAGTACCCACAAGCTTACCGTCTTTTTTTGCCGGAAAAAACTCTAGATTTCCTCCATCAACCTCCATCTTATACGACTCGTCGACAGGCTGATTGTCAAACTCGGGCACTACTAACATTATTGCTTTATTTTGTTTCGCAAGTTTACTTGCTGCAATAGGTTCTTTTGTTAACTCGTAAAGATATCCTAATGCTGCCGATGCTACAAATGTTATGATAAACAAAGTTAGCACCATACTTACAAATGTAGATTCTTTTTTAGCCATTTTATATATTTTATTTTAATGTCCGATAATACAATATTATCAAACCTTAATCATTAATCATTTTTTAGGTTCGCCAAAACGCTTAGGCTTAATGTACATATTAATTAAAGGAACAAAAGCATTCATGATAAGAATAGCAAATGATATTCCTTCGGGGTATGCACCAAACACACGAATAAGTACAGTTATTAGACCTATTCCAACACCATATACCCACATTCCTTTTACCGACATTGGCGATGTTACATAATCGGTTGCCATAAAAATAGCTCCCAACATTAAACCTCCGGTTAAAAGATGAAATAAAGGATCGGCATTGCTTTCGGGATTAACAAACCAAAGAATTCCGGTAAAAACAGCTACTGTTAAAAAAATCGAAATAGGAATATGCCAAGTTATTACCTTGCGGAACAACATATAAGCAAAGCCTAAAAGCAATGCTACGGCAGCAATTTCGCCCATCGAGCCTCCCATATATCCATAAAACAGCTCCATATGAGTAGGTATTTTTGCCATAATAGAATCCATAGGCGCACCAGCACTCAAACCTTCTTTCATTACTCCTAAAGGAGTAGCTCCGGTTACAGCATCGGTATAACTATTACTAAATCCTGTAGGCTTAGGCCAGCTGGTCATCTGCACCGGAAATGATATAAGCATAAACACACGCCCTACCAAAGCTGGGTTAAATGGGTTATTTCCTAATCCACCAAACGACATTTTACCTACACCAATAGCAACTAAACTACCTATAATAATAATTCCGATAGGTAAGTTTGTCGGAATATTAAAAGCTAACAATATTCCTGTCACCAAAGCCGAGCCGTCGGTAATCGAAGGTTCTTGTTTTAAGATAAATTTCTGTATTAGCCATTCGAAAGCTAAACACGAAACTACAGCTGTTAATGTAACTACAATTGCCCCCATACCAAAAAAGTAAATCGAAAATACCATGGCAGGGATTAAAGCAATTACTACATCAAACATCAACCGTTTTACGCTAGTATCCTCATATACATGAGGAGATGGTGATATAAATAATTTATTCATTATTGTTTTCTTGATCTTATAATTTGACTTACTCTGGATTTTCCTAAACGGATATAATCTAATAATGGCAATCCGGCCGGACAGGTATAAGCACACGACCCACACTCGATACAATCCATTACTGCATTAGCTTCCAGTTTATCATTATTCTCTATTCGGGTTAACTTGCTTAAAAGATAAGGCTCTAAACCTTGAGGACATACCGACACACATTTGGCACATCGAATACAATTGCTTTCTTTTTTTCGTACAGCAAGCTCTTTAGGCATAATTAAAATCCCCGATGCACCTTTTACAACAGGCACCTCGAGCGAACTAACAGCCTTACCCATCATAGGTCCTCCATTAATTACTTTACCAGTATCTTCGGGCAAACCACCAGCAGCTTCGATTAAGCTGCTAACCGGAGTTCCGATACGCACCATAAAGTTCGAAGGCTTACTAAGCGATTTTCCGGTAACTGTAACCACTCGCTCAAACAAAGGTTTGTTTTTTTGTACCGCTTCGTAAACCGCAACAGCAGTTCCGACATTATGTACAACAGCACCTACATCAAGAGGCAAACCTCCCGACGGAACTTCTCGGTTTATTAATGCTTTTATCAATTGCTTTTCGCCTCCTTGAGGATACTGTACCTTTAAAGCATGCACCTCGACACCCGGGTAATTCTGAGCCAGACTCTTTAGGTGTGCTATAGCATCAGGTTTGTTGTTCTCAATTCCGATTAAAGCCGAATTAACACCCAAAGCTTTCATTAGTATTTTAATACCAATAAGCATTTCTTCGGCTTTTTCGAGCATTAATCTGTGGTCTGAAGTTAAATATGGCTCACACTCGACACCATTAATTACTAAAGCATCGATTTTTTTGCCATCAGGAACCGACAATTTTACATGCGAAGGGAATGTAGCGCCACCAAGACCTACAATACCCGACTCATTAATTCTATTAATAATTTCTTTATCAGTTAAACTGATTTCTTTTTTTAGTTCAGTTGTACGGTCAATTGTTTCGTTCCACTCATCGCCCTCAACATTTATAATAATACAAGGTCGTTTGTATCCCGACGAGTCAAGTACATTATCGATTTTGGCAACAGTACCCGAAACCGACGAATGAATATTTGCAGAAACAAAGCCAGCACTTTCGGCTATTACATCACCCACTTTTACTTTGTCGCCTTTAGCAACAATAGCTTTCGAGGGAGCACCAATATGCTGAGCTATAGGTATTGATACCGTTTTAGGAAGTGACAATATTTCAATGGCACTATTTGCAGAGTATTTTCCTTCCTCTGGATGTACACCGCCTTTTGGAAATGTTTTTAACACGTTGTTCCCTCCTTTTTATTTATTATCGTTTTGTTTCGTTTCTTTAGATTCTGCTTTTGCAGTTTCTTTTTCTTCAGGTTTTGCTTTTCGTGCCGGGAAATTAATTTCCTGAATAGCTCCTGTAGGACACTCAAGCACACACTTTCGACAAAGTTTACATTTTTCGCTATCGATAAATGCACAGTAGTTTTCAAGTGTTATTGCATCAAACGGACACACCTTAACACATTTACCACAGCCAATACAAGCTACACTACAAGCTTTTTTAGCAATACCTCCCTTGTCGTGATTTACACACGAAACAAAAATCTTTCGATCTTTCTTGTTTTTCTTTCTTAATTCGATAATTGTGTTAGGACAAGCTTTAACGCAAGCTCCACAAGCCGTACACTTATCATCGACAACCACAGGCAAACCTGTTTCTTCGTTCATATAAATTGCGTCGAAATCACAAACATCAACACAATCGCCTAAACCCAAGCATCCAAATTCACACCCGGTTTCGCCCGAATATAAACTCGAAGAAATAGCACACGATGTAGCTCCATCGTAAGCATTCGTTCTCTTGCGATGAGCTGGCGAGCCAGAACATCTAACAACAGCAACTAAAGGATCTTTAGCCTCAACGGCTTTCCCTAAAATTTCAGCTGCTTTTGTCATTGCATCGTTCCCTCCAACAGGACAATAATACGAAGATAAATCATCTGCCTTCACTAAAGCCTCAGCAAACCCTCTACATCCGGGGTAACCACATCCACCACAATTAGCTGCAGGTAAAATCTCCTCTACCTGATCAATGCGTGGATCTTCGTATACTTTGAACTTTTGCGCTACAAAATATAAAATTATTGCAGCAATCGCCCCAATCGCACTAAGAGAAATAATAGTTAACAAAATTGTTGCACTCATGTTATTTATAGATTATTAGATATTAAGACTGTAGAATTTATTCAACATTTGCCGAAATGGTTTCTACAATACCTATTTGATTTTAAATTACTAGTTTCTTCATATTTTACGTATTGTAAAAGTGAATTTCTTTCGAATCTTATCCCGGAGTAAATACAAGATCAAATAATACGGAACCAATGAAGATAAGGCTCCTAATCCGGAAATTACTTCGCTATTGGTAATTATTGTTAAAACAATTAAGAACAATAACACCAAAATAAAAGGTAAAACATAGCCTAAAAATAAAGCTCGAAATCCTAACGACTGCTTTAAAACAATATTTACCTCTTCTCCTACTTGATACTGATTGGTATAATCATAAAGATCAATTGATTTCTCTTGCATATCAGCTACTGTACAAACTCCTTTAGCGTGACAAGATGCACAGCTTGACATCGCAATAAAACTAACTCGAATTTTATTTCCATTTATAGAATCGACTCGACCTTTATGTTCAATAGATTTATTATTTGACATCCGATTTTTTCAAAAATTTCTGAATCGGATACAAAAATAAAGGTATTTGAAAATTATAGATTGCTTTTTGCTTATTTTTGAAAAGAACTACCTTATTTATCATTATTTTAAATAAGACACAAAACTACACTCAATACTCTTATTACCAACTACTCTTTAACAATATCTTTGTATTTTTTATTCTTATTTTCACACCAATAATACTTACCAAAAAACAACTCAACTACTCGCTTAGGCAGTAGCTTTTCTAAATTTCGGAACAAGACAATATCGTATTTTCGATGATAATTTACCCAACACTCGTTGCAATTATGTTTGTATTCTTTGTGTAGCTTTATTGTCGACTTTTTATTAACTACCTGCTTTAGCGATTCTTTAAAGATATTACCCAAAATAATTTGCTTATTCTGACAAATAGGAACATCTCCATTAGGATAAATAACTATACTATCGCTTATACTATTGCAACTTAGCTTTAAATTTCCACTTCGATGTTCGGGATATAAAGCCATAAAATCGTAATTCTCTTTAAAATCCTTAACTACATTCGGAATATCTTTTATATCATAATTTAATGAATCTGAACCTTGCTCTTGTGTATTGGTATCAAAATAATCCATTGTATTATAAATACCTATCCTCATATCTAAGTTATGAGTCTTACAAAAATCGGCAACATGCAATAAGTCCGAAAAGTCGTTATGATTAGTTAAAGTAAACATAATAGAAACCGGAACAATATCTTTTAGTTTAATTATTGCTTCGATAACTTTATTGTAAGCATCAACTCCTCTTAAATTTTCGTATGTAGCTCTATCGCCATCTAAAGAAATATATAAGCGCTTAGGTTTGTATTTCGAAGTAAAATAAACCAATTTATCGAGCTGTATTGCATTCGACAGCAAATCGAAATTAGGATGTTTTTTTACCATGTACTCCAAAATTTGCTCAGCCTCGGGATGTAAAATAAACTCACCACCTTCTAAACCTATTAATGTATTTCTATCAACAACAGGGCTCTCAATTATTTCTTTAATTTTCTCGAAAGGTAAATGCTGCTTAGGTTTTTTCTCCCAAATATAACAATGCTTACATTTCGAATTGCATCTATCTGTAGAATACAACATTATTGTTGATAATCGTTTGTGAGCTGGGAAAAACTGATTGTTTAATAACTTGATTCCTCGTGTTAGATAGTCAGATATTTTATACATATAGTTTTAGTTAGATGATTAATTTCTCTAATATAAATCTAATAAATAGTATTTGAGATTTAAACTTTTATAAGCAATATTCAATAAAAAAACCTTGCAAAAGTAGCAATATTTATATATTCTTATTTGATTTGTGATATAAGATTATAAGTAGGAATCAAGTCAATAAGTCCCGAAACAATTTGCCCTTTTCTGTTTTCGCATAAATCAACAAAGGTTTTTATCTCGTTAAAATAGCCCGAAACATATAGTTGATTTTGCTCGCGAGTTGGTAAAAAATTATTCTGCTCAAACAAATAGGTTTTCTGAACGTCTTGTTTCATAAATTTCTCGACAGGAACAGACATAAAACTTTTAGGTTTACTTATCGACTCTAACAACTCTGTGTTTTTTGTTTGATAATATTTTTTTGCAGTATTTACAAATATCTCTTCGTAACTTTTAGCCCAATAGTAATCTGTCGAAAGCTCTATACTCCCAACAACTCCATTGGTATGTTGTACATGTACATAATAAGTTTGAGCTTGCTTGCTTCCAGCTTTTTGCAACGAAACCACTTTTGCCGAACCAAATAAATACACAACAATATCTAATGGATGTATAAACAAATCCATTAAAGCATTCCCCTCAGGATAATTACCTACAACATATTTCAGGGTATAATTCAATGGGTTCTTTATTTCATTTTTTAAGATTTTATATGCAGGAGCATATCTCTTTTGTTGTCCGACCAAAACAAAAGCCTTGCTCTTTTTCTCAAGATCAACCAGCTCTTTTAATTCTTTTTCGGAATAACACAAAGGCTTTTCGACAAAGACATTTTTATTTTTCGTTAATGCCTGCTTTACTAAATCGAAATGTGCCTTAGGATTAGCCGATATAAAAACTCCACTAATTTCATCATCATTCAAAACCTGATTAAAATCTGTAGTTACCTGATATTTTGAATAGTTTTCGGATATGGCTTTTGCTTTAGAATCGCTTTTTGTTACTATATATTTAATGTCAACATGTAAATAATCTAAAACTGGATATAGATTATTTATTGAATGATTGCCCATTCCAACAAAAGCATATTTATTTTTATATGTATTCTGAATATGATTGATTGTTCGATATCGCTTAAATCTATTAATTAAATTTTCCATAATTGGGGTTTTAGATTGTTGTACTAATTTTATTTATATCTAAAATTACTATTTAATATCAGAATTTTTTAATTAATGATTTTAAAGGATGTTTTAAACCATCATATCCAACAAGACGAGCTTTTACTGTACCTACAATTATTGGAGTTTCTATCCAAACCGGGATTCTATTTTCATCATCGCTAATCCAAACATGTAAATCTTCGCCACCTTTAAAAACATCGCCAGCCACCAACGAACCTGTAAGTTTTATTGTATTAAATTTTCCTACCCCTCTTACTTTTTTCACTTCGCGCCCTTTATATCGAACATAAACTTCATGTATTTCATTATCTAGTAATATTTTCATTGGTATTATTTCATCTTTCTTACATTTCGAAAAATCAATGTTTCGGGCTTGATAAAGAACAGAAATAACATCATACGTGCAAGGATGAATAGCTATTGTATCTCTATAATAAGGCTTTCGTGTTTTTTCCATTTCCGAATATGCCAATAAATTTTCAAAATCATATCGATACTTTACATCTATTAAATAACCATCTTCATCTACATCACGATGGTAATAAACAGGTTGCAAATCATCTGGACGAACCCACGATTGGTAAACATCATGAACCTGAAAGAACCAATTGTAAAAAGAAAAAGTAACACCAGTTCCTTTTAAATTTAAAACCTCTTGATCAAACATCCGTGTTTTTGATGTTTCAAATTCAACACCTCCAACATCAGTCCATACAAAAAACCAATTGTAAGTAATTACATAATTTAATTTTTCGCCATCACCAAAAGCATTGTTGTGTATTTCGCAATTATCTTGAGCTTTTGTAAACCCAATAATCAATAATAAAAGTAATGTTATAAACTGTTTACGCATTATCTAACTTCGCTTAAATTCTAAAAATTAATTTCTAAAAATAACGTTCTTATTTTTCTTTTATTCTTTTTCGTCTTAGCTCACTATACTAAAATCAACCTTTTTATTCGACATTTTTTTCAGCTGTACAACGAACTCCGAATTTTCTTGTTTGTTCAATTCTGGATCATCTTCTAATATATCCATTGCAATATCGCGCACATATTGTATCAACTGCCCATCTTTTCCCAGATTAGCTATTTTTAAGTTAAAGGCAATCCCACTTTGTTGTGTTCCTTCCATATCGCCCGGACCTCTCAATTTCAAATCCGCTTCGGCTATTTCAAAACCATCATTGGTTCCTGTCATTATCTGAATTCGCTTTCGTGCATCATTCGACAATTTATACGATGTCATTAATATACAATAAGACTGATCGGCACCTCTACCTACACGTCCTCGCAATTGATGCAACTGAGATAAACCAAAACGCTCGCTACTTTCGATTACCATTACCGAAGCATTAGGAACATTAACACCAACCTCGATAACTGTTGTTGCAACCATAATATGAGTTTGTCCTTTAGCAAAAAGATTCATAGCTGCATCTTTTTCTTCTGATTTCATTTTCCCATGCACCACACTCACAGCATATTTAGGCGAAGGGAAAGCCCGGATTATACTCTCATATCCATCTTCTAAATCTTTATAATCCATCTTCTCCGATTCTTTTATCAAAGGATAAACAATATAGATTTGTCGCCCTTGCTCTATTTGTTGCTTTAAAAAGCCAAACATGCGTAAGCGCTTCGAATCATATAAGTGAGTTGTCTGAATTGGTTTTCTCCCTGGAGGTAATTCATCAATAACAGACACATCCAAATCGCCATAAATAGTCATTGCTAAAGTTCGTGGAATTGGGGTTGCTGTCATAACCAAAACATGTGGCGGGTTTTGATTCTTCTTCCACAACTTTGCTCTTTGAGCTACTCCAAACCGATGTTGTTCGTCTATAACAACTAAACCCAAATTTTTAAACTGGACAGTATCCTCAATTAAAGCATGGGTACCTATTAATATTTGTAGTTCGCCACTCAATAAGTTTTTATGAATCTCTTTGCGAGCAGATGTTTTTGTCGAACCTGTAAGTAATCCAACTTCTATGGGCAAACCGTCAATAAATTCATTTATCGTTTCGAAATGTTGATTTGCTAATATTTCGGTAGGAGCCATTATACAAGCCTGAAATCCATTATCCAAAGCTATCAACATACTCATTAAAGCAACTAAAGTTTTCCCACTACCTACATCGCCCTGCAACAAACGATTCATCTGCTTGCCTGAGCCAATATCTCGTCTTATTTCTTTTAATACTTTCTTCTGAGCTCCAGTTAATTCAAATGGCAAGTTATTTTCGTAAAATTGATTAAAACAATCACCCACCTTAGAAAAAATATAGCCTTTTAATTTGCTTATACGATGAGTTCTTTTCTGTAGAATATTCAATTGTACATAAAACAACTCTTCGAATTTTAATCTGTAAATAGCTTTTTGCAGCAAATCTGAACTCTGAGGAAAATGAATTTGAAATAATGCTTGTTCTAAAGAAAGTAACTTATACTTATGTATTAAATACTCGGGTAGTGTTTCCTTTATTTTTCCTTTTAGTATAAGAAGCAAATTATTTATTAACTTCGATATTGTCTTCGATGTCAAAAAATTCTTTTTTAACTTTTCTGTTGTATTGTAATGAGCCTGTAAACTGGCTTGTATTGTATTCTTGTTTTTTAAACTATCTTCTACCTCTGGATGTATTATGTTAAATTTTCCACTAAAATGCCCAGGCTTCCCAAATACAATATATTCTGTATTTAACAATAAGCTTTTTTGAATATAAGCTAAACCTTTAAACCAAATTAACTCTATAGTACCAGTTCCATCAGAAAAATAAGCAATCAAACGCTTTTTTTTGCCCTCGCCTGCTATCTCAAAACCTACAATTTTACCTTTTATCTGAATATTAGGTAAATTAGGAGTTAGTTCTTTTATCGCATAATATTTTGATCGATCGATATATTTATATGGGAAAAAATAAAGTAAGTCTTCAAAAAAGTATATTTCCAACTCTTTATTTAATAATCCTGCACGTTTAGGCCCTACTCCACTTAAAAATTTTATTTCTTGTTGTAAATAACTCGACATTAATAAACTACTTTTTTTGCTTGCTAATAATCATTTACCAATATAATATATTTTATAATTGATCTTTATAAAGAATTATCTTTGCCTCACAATATTAATCTTTTTTTGATACTTTTTTTATATGAAATCTCGATTTATATATGCATTAAAATTTATTGAATATAAGCTCTCGGCTCGACACAAAAAAGGACATTCAATACATTCGCCTTTTATGTATAGGCTAATCCGAGAAGTTTTTATTCAAAAAACTATAAACCCTGAATTAGCTAAAGTTATTGATCTTCACAAAAGATATAAAAAATCGAGACAAATAATAAGTTTTAACAAAACTGTTGTAGACTCAGAACATTCTATAAGCCTTGAATTGGGAAAGATTATTAAACGTTCATCCATAAATTCAAAGTATGGAAAACTTCTATTTCGCTTAATACAATTCTTCAACTCAGAAACAATTCTCGAAATTGAAAGTTCGGTAGGAATTAGCTCTGCTTATATTGCTCAGGCAAATAAAAAAGCTCACTTTATAAGCATCGAAAGTATTAAACTCAAGATCGAAATTGCAAAAAAATTATCCAATGAATTAAATCAAAACACCGAATTTATTCACGGAAACATTGATTCAATACTCAAATCTACTATCGATAAGTACATTCAATTAGATTTTGTTTTTTTCGACGGGAATCACACCCCAAAAAACACAATAAAATATTTCGAACTCTGTTTAACTAAAATACACAATGATTCTGTTTTTGTTTTTAACGACATACATTGGTCTGATGAAATGGAAAAAGCTTGGGAGTATATAAGAAATCATAAAACGACAAAAGTATCTGTTGATTTATTTAAAATAGGAATAATCTTTTTTAAACAAGAATTATCTTCCGAACAATACACCATTAAGTTTTAACAAAAAAATCATTCGTATTTTAAAATTTACTAAATTCGTAATTCTTTATGTTTACATAAGCTTTTTATATGGATAAAATAATAAAAATAAACTCTTTAGTACGAAATTATCAAGTTGGGACAGAAACCATTAAAGCTTTACGTTCTATTTCATTATCAATAGAAAAAAATGAATATGTTGCTATAATGGGGCCTTCAGGTTCGGGAAAATCAACACTAATGAATATTTTAGGGTGTTTAGACACCCCAACTTCAGGAGATTATATTTTAAACAACACCAATGTTAGTCAACTTAACAGTGATGACTTAGCTCAGATTCGAAACAAAGAAATCGGATTTGTTTTTCAAACATTTAATCTTCTACCTAAATATTCGGCACTTGAAAATGTTTCGCTTCCTTTAATTTATGCCGGAGAAAATAAGGAAGAACGCTCAAAAAAGGCTGAAGATGTTTTGATCAATGTGGGACTCGAAGATCGAATGACTCACAAACCCAACGAACTATCCGGAGGACAAAGACAAAGAGTTGCTGTTGCCAGAGCTATGGTAAACACACCTTCGATTATACTAGCAGATGAACCTACAGGGAATTTAGATTCTAAAACATCTATTGATATACTCAATCTCTTCTATAAAATTCATAAAAAAGGGAATACAATAATTCTTGTAACTCATGAAGAAGATGTAGCACAACATGCTCATCGTATTATCCGCTTAAGAGATGGAGTTATAGAATCTGATGAGATTAATAAAAATCCAATAAATTTTAATTAAATTTATTATATATACTGAACAATAATCAAATTCTTTCGTTGGAAAGCTATGGAGGATTTACATGAATAAAGATTTTAAAATATATACAAAAACAGGAGACAAGGGAGAAACATCTCTTATTGGAGGGACTAGAGTTCCAAAATATCACGACAGAATAGAAGCTTATGGAACTGTTGATGAACTAACTTCATATATTGGTTTAATACGAGATCAAGAAGTTGATTCTAAAACATCCGATTCATTAATTGAAATTCAAGATAGGCTAATGACATGCGCCTCGATTTTAGCCACGGACTGTGATAATACGAACTCTAATTTACCCAAGATATCAAGCTCTGATATAGAACACCTTGAGAAAGAAATAGATTTAATGGAAGAAAAATTACCTTCATTAAATTCATTTATCCTTCCTGGCGGACATCAAACAGTATCATTTTGTCATATTGCCAGAAATATTTGTCGACGCGCTGAAAGATTATCAATAAAAGTATATGAACAATATAAACACAATGAAATAGTTAATCAGTATCTAAACCGATTATCTGATTATTTATTTGTTCTTTCACGCAAACTTTCTTTTGATTTAAACGCAAAAGAAATACCCTGGAAAGCAAGAGTTTAACTAAAAAAGTTTGATTTTAAAATTTTATTTTTATATTTGCGAGATTTTAAAACCGAAATTTAAAAAAATCGATTATATATTATGTATTGGACACTAGAATTAGCTTCAAAATTAGAAGATGCACCATGGCCAGCAAGTAAAGAAGAACTTATAGATTTTGCAATTCGTTCGGGAGCTCCTTTAGAAGTTATTGAGAACCTACAAGAAATTGAAGACGAAGGTGAAATTTACGAAAGTATAGAAGATATCTGGCCTGATTATCCAAGTAAAGATGACTTCTTTTTTAATGAAGATGAATATTAAATAAAAGGGACTAAAAAAAGTCCCTTTTGTTATTTTACCAATAAAAAATATCTATTTTCGATTTAGGTCGTAATTTGTCAAGCCATTTAAAATCCTTTAATTTAGTCTCTTCTAACTCGTCTAAAGGATACATTGTTCCTTCTGGCTGTTTTTTCAAATTAATTCTTCGAACACCTCCATTTTTCAAATAAATGTTCAGATCTGTACTTTCAGCATAATTAACTCCAACCACCTCTTCTCCATCTTTGGTAAAATAAATTGTTTGCCCATTACCAAAAACATCAACTTTAGATAGTTTATTATTTCTTACATAACCAAACATAACCTTCCCTTTAATTTGATTATATTTCGATGAATCTTCTTGTGAAATAATAAATGCTGTTTGATCTAATTTGAAAAAATCTACTTTCTTATTTTTTATAAATAATTCTACGTTATCTGCTGTCATCTGGCTTCCTTCTGACCAAATAATTGGTTCTACATGGAATTCCATAACTGAATCTTTTGAATTATACACCAAAGAATCGCACCTCGCTTGAAAATCATCACGAAACATTTGCACCTTATGAAAAGCCTTTAAAATACGATATGTTCCTGTAGAATCCATATTAGATGTTATAGAATCTGCATGCATAAAAAGAGAATCAGTATAATCACTTACCTGAACAAACAGAGCACTATCAGTAATATAAAAACTTTCAGGTTCTTTTACATAATAAGCATAATTACCTTTCATTATAATATTTTGAATCGTATCAATTATTTCAATATTCTGCCATGCATTTCCATAACCTAAAGAATCATCAAAAAATAAACTATCGGCCTTTAATATCTTTTCTTTGTTTTGATAAACTGCATTTAAACTAAACTTAAATTGTTTTTCATTGCTTTTATACCATCCATTTTCTGCATACATATTACTCTCTTGGTCATATATATTTGTAGGACCTAAGAAATATGCTGTTTTACTATTAGTATTATACTCTAATGTATCTGTTTCTATAAAATAATCGGGTGTTTCGCCAAATACATTCTTTTTAAAAAAGAATAAATCTTGGTCTGAATAATAATATCCTTTCTCACTTTTCAGCTTATTATCTCCATTTATAATTCGTCCCCCATTAAAATAGTTTACAATATTTGTTTTCGAATTAAAATCTAATGAATCTGTAAATAAACGAACACTATCGTTTTCTAAACGAACATTATTACGAACTTTACCTACGTCTGAATTTGCATTGTATAATAAAAAATCACCATAAATATGTACAGAATCTGCCTTATTTATGTATACATTACTATAAGCATGGATAATATTTTGCTCTCGGAATAAATAAGCACTATCGCAATACATTTTAGTATTTTTATGGCTAAAAACTACATTTCCAATAAACCGTTTTGCTCCCTCACTTATTCCTTTACTGGATTCAATTCTATCCGAATCTAAAAGTTTTATCTCTTCTCTTTTCTGAGCAAACAAAAAACTTTTAAGTCCAATAATCAAAAATATCGAAATAAAACTCTTCCACATTACTATTCGCATCAACTTACTTTAACCAGCCTTCTTCCTTTAAAAATTCACAATTAAAAAAGGATTTATCAACAAAAATATACGTCTTTGCTTTCTTTTCTTTTAACCAATCCTCAAACATCATCTGTTCCTGACTAACACGCGACATATTTTTAATTAAATCATAATCATCTTCAAGATTCGCTCTATGAGCTTCAATTATCTTATCTATCTTAATAATTTTAAAAACGGTCTTCCTTTTACTATCTACAGATTCAAATGGGCTAGATACTTCTCCTAACTTTAAATCTTTAACTATACTATATTCAGCTTTGGGCAATTTATCTAACTGAAACTTTGTTGAGGTATTCTCTTCATTAAGCATCAAAGCTTTGTTAAATCTTGATTTTTTATCTTTCGAATATTTTATCGCCGCTTGCTCAAATGTCAAGCTATCAGATAAAATAATATCTGAGATACTATCTAACTTAGCTTTTGAAGCTACCTTTTGTGCTACCTGTATCTTTGGAATAATTAATATATGACGCACATTAACCTGATCATCTTCACGAGAAATTAATTGAATAATATGAAATCCATACTCTGATTCTACTATTCGCGAAATTCCTCCATCATTACTCAAACTAAAAGCTGCTTTTGCAAAAGCGGGATCAAGTTCATCTCTAGTCATAAAACCTAATTCTCCTCCACGTCGAGCCGATCCTGGATCTTGAGAATACAATACAGCTAAAGTAGAAAATCTTTCTCCATCAATAATTCGCTGCCTAATATCTAATAATTTTTTCCTAGCTTGATTACGCGCTACTTCATTTTCTGGAGGATAAACCATTATTTGTTTTATTTGATATTGAGTATTTACTAATGGAATACTGTCTTTAGCTAATTTTTTATAATAACGCTGAACATCTTTAGGTGAGGCATCTATATCAGAAACAATATCAGCCTGCATCATTTGTGTTTTTATTTGTTCTGCAATCAATGGTCTAAAATCATTTTGAATTTCCAAAATTGACTTATTATAAAACTCTTCTAATTTTTGTTTTGAACCAACTTGCCTTATAAAATAGTTCAGTCTTCGAGTTAATTCCGACTCTACTTGATTAGGCCCAACCTCAATACTGTCAATTTCAGCCTGAGTTAATAAAAGTTTCTGAACCAACAATTCTCTTAAAACACGACAACGTAAATCTTTTCTATTTCCCATTCCCTGAGCCATAAACTGCAAAGTTTGGTTCTCAATATCAGATTGTAATATTATTTTATCACCAACCTTAGCCACAATTCTATCGACAACTAAAGGTTCTTGTCCAATACTAACCTGAATACCTACAATAATAATTAAATTCAGAAATATTATTTTTAACCAAGAAATTTTCATTATTTATTTTTTTAAAAAATTACAAATTCATTATGATTCAAAGCATCATTATAAACTTTATTCTCGAGTTCTTCAAGTAAAGTGAATTTTCGTTTATTCAAAATAATACTTTTTATTTTCATCTTCGCATACTCAAAAGGCTGTATTGCACTTTTCAGCTTATATTCATTAACCTTCACAAAATAGTAATACAACGAATCTTCCGTCTCGATATACTTATTATGTTGTAAATGCCGATCTTGATCTTCTATATCCAAAGGCAATTCTGATAATAAAGTATTGAAAGATAACCATGAGTTATCAAAATCAGCAAACTTAGTAGCATATTGATAACAATAATCTTCGAGTCGAGATAAATCTTCCGAATCATTTGACTTGTACCAACGCTTAACCTTTTCTATTTCGGGAGCTTCTCTAGAAACAACCAGAAAAAGAACCTTTACTATATTATGATTCAATAAGAAATTTTCGGAATATTCATTATAATATTCTTGCATCTCTTGATCTGTAACTACTGTATCTAACTTTTGCTTTATTAATTTCTGTTTATAATTAAATATTAACAAAGAAGATCTATAGTCCTCAACCTGTTGCTCTATATCAATATCTTCATCTGTTAAATTTAATTCGGCTTTATTTAATAATAACTGTTTCTTTATCCATTCATCTATAAAATTCTTAGTAATTGTAATACTATCCTCTTTTGATACATTAGCTGCAAACAAGCCTTTTAAATCTGTATTGTATAAAAATTTATCATAAACCTTTACTATCGCAACCTTCTCTTGATCATTATCGATAATCTTACAAGCAAACAATAAAACTACAATTATTATTAATATAATCTGATTACTTATCTTTCTCATTTACATCTATTTCATCGATGACAAAACAACATCATTAACTTTAATATTGTATTGTTTTCTTAACTTACCAATCCACTGTTTCTCTAAATAATCTTGATAGTCAGAAATAACTGCACCTCTGGCTTCGTCTAACGTCTTAAGTTTTGATTTTATTTTATGTCCTTTAATCAAAATATTATCACTACTTAATTCTTTTAAATCAACACCAAAAATTAATTTATCTACAATCTTGTTATCTCCTTTACTAAAAACCCCACTTTCAATTGTTAAAAACTCAGAATCTTTATTTATCTCTTTAAGTAAATCTTCCTGAGTTACTTTTCTTCCATAACTAGATTTATGGATTATTTTCGAAACTCTATGTGCTACATCCTTATTTTTACATATAAATATTGTTCCATCCCATCTTTCATCCCACATATAATTTTTCTTGTTTCCTTTATAAAACTTCTTCAAACCTATAGAATCATTTATTGCTTTTTGCCATACTTGTTTATCTGTAATCTCAAACAATAACATTCCATCATGATACTCTTGCAATAATAATCGATACTCTGGATATTTATTTATAAGCAAATCTTCTTCAACTTGTAATATCTTCTCTGATTTAAAATCCTCATATAAATTTTTGTATTCTATTGCCGAACATTGATTATTATGAGCTTTATTATGTGCATATTCAATAAAGTCATTTTCAAAATAAACTTTATCTAAAAATGAAAATAAAGTGTCACCAAGATTAACATCTGATTCTAAAAATTTAAGCTTTACAATATATTCGTTCGCAGTAGTATCATATACAACAGGGATATTTTCTACTCTTTCACTAAAATTGTATTCAGCTTTTAATTGTTCAATCAAAGCATTTCGAGCAACATCAGCTCTTTGATCTCTTGTTGACTTCCGGATTATTTCATTTCGAGCATCTTCAAATGAAGGAATTTCTTTTCGTCCTATTCTTTTTATTATATGCCACCCAAAACCAGTTTGTACTGGTTGTGAAACTTCACCATCGAAAGTTAAATTAAATGCTGCTGTTTCAAATTCTTTAACCATTCGGCCAACACCAAACCAAGGCAAATCTCCTCCATTTCTAGCACTTCCCTTATCATCTGAATATTGCATAGCAAGCTCCTTAAAATCTTCGCCTTGCTTTATTTTATGATATATCGTGTTAATTAGCTCCTTTTTCTCTTTTATTGCCTTTTCGGTTGAACCAACAGGAGTTGTAACCATTATATGAGCAACTTTTATTTGGCCTCTAGCATTTTGTTTATCTGTAACTTTTACAATATGATAACCATACCTTGTACGAACAGGATCAGAAACTTCTCCTATTTCGGTTTCATATACTGCCGACTCAAAAGGATATATCATTTGAAAAACAGTAAAGTACCCCAAATCGCCTCCATTGTCTTTTACCGAAGGATCATCAGAGCTACCTTTAGCTACAACCTCAAAATTTTCTCCATTCAATATACGACGTTTTATTTCTAGAGCTTTATTATAGGCTTTCAGTGTATCTTTAGGTAAAGCATTTTCTGAAAGCCTTATTAAAATATGACTAGCTCTTACCTCAAGTTGCATTCTATCGTAAGCTTCTTTAATAATTTGTTCATTTACTTTGCCATCTAATAAATAAGGTTTTGCTAATTGCTTCTTATATCCTTCAAATTCTTTAACAAATCCGGGCATTGTATCTAATCCTACTTTCTCTGCTTCATAAACTTTTAGTTTAAAATTTATAAATAATTCCAAATAATCGTTAAGAGAAGTAACTTCTCCTGTTGATAAATTTGTTTTATTTTTCTCATATATTCGAGAGAATTCGTATTTAGACACTTTATTATTATTTATAGTCATTAAAGTTTCAGGCTGAGCTATAACTTCAATATTAAATAACAACACTATAGAACAAATCACTAAAAAAATATTTTTCATGAACTTAAGGTTTAATTAAAATGTTTCGAGTATTAAAATTGTCTACTATAATTAGGTGCTTCACGAGTAATTGAAACATCGTGAGGATGACTCTCTGCTACTCCAGCCCCTGTTATTCTAACAAATTTAGCTGTCATCAAATCTTTAATATTTGCTGAACCACAATATCCCATACCAGCTCGCAATCCCCCTACTAACTGATATATTACTTCAGATAAGTTCCCCTTATAAGGCACTCTTGCAGCAATTCCTTCTGGAACTAATTTCTTTATATCATCTTCGACATCTTGGAAATATCTATCTTTTGATCCCGACTGCATAGCTTCAAGAGAACCCATACCTCTATATGCCTTAAACTTCCTTCCATTATAAATTATAGTCTCGCCTGGAGATTCTTCTACTCCCGCAAACAAACCTCCTGCCATAATTGTATATGCTCCTGCAGCGATAGCTTTTACAATGTCACCAGAATAACGCAAACCACCATCTCCAATAATAGGCACACCTGTTCCTTCTATTGCTTTAGCTACTTCGTAAATTGCAGATAACTGAGGTAAACCAACACCAGCAATAACACGTGTAGTACAAATTGATCCAGGACCAATACCTACTTTTACAGCATCAGCTCCCGCTTCAACTAAAGCTTTAGCTGCAGCTCCGGTACCTATATTACCTACTACAACATCAATATTTTTAAATGTTTCTTTTACCTTTTTCAGCATTGTTATTACACCTACAGAATGTCCATGAGCAGTATCAATAACAATAGCATCAGCTCCTGCATTAACTAAAGCCTCTACTCGTTCCATTGTATCAGTCGTAACACCAACACCAGCAGCAACTCTTAGTCTTCCTTTTGAATCTTTACAAGCAAGAGGATTATCTTTTACTTTTGTTATATCCTTATATGTAAGTAACCCTATTAATTTATTGTTATCATCAACTACAGGAAGTTTCTCTATCTTGTGTTGTTTCAAGATATCTGTTGCTTTTTCTAAATCTGTTGTTTTTTGCGTTGTTATGATATTATCTTTCGTCATAACTTCATCAATTCTTTTATCTAATTGATTAACAAAACGCAAGTCTCTATTAGTTACAATCCCTATTAAGGTTTTTTCTGTATTAACAACAGGAATCCCCCCTATTTTATATTCTCTCATTAAATTCAGAGCATCAGCAACTGTATTTTCTTTCTTAATCGTTATAGGATCATATATCATCCCATTCTCAGCACGTTTAACAGCTCTTACTTGTTTTGCCTGTTCTGCAATACTCATATTTTTATGAATAACACCAATCCCTCCTTGACGAGCAATTGCTATTGCCAAAGTTGCTTCCGTTACTGTGTCCATTGCTGCTGACACAATAGGAATATTCAATTTTATATTCCTCGAAAAATGAGTTGACACATCAACATCACGAGGTAAAACTTCTGAATACTGAGGCACTAACAATACATCATCAAATGTAAGTCCTTCTAATGCTACTTTTTCCTGTAAAAATGACATTCTTATAAATCTTTAAATTTATTTTTTAAAATTGTGCCAAATTACAAAAAATTAGTCATATAACTGCTGAATTTTTACATAATATATAAAATAAGATTTTTTATAATTGCTATTTTTGTATATTTCACCAAATAATGAATAAATACGAACAAATATTAACTAAATATTGGGGATATTCTAAATTTCGTTTTTTGCAAGAAGATATTATAAATTCTGTAATGAACAATAAGGATACTCTTGCTCTAATGCCTACTGGAGGAGGAAAATCTATTACATTCCAAGTCCCAGCATTAGCTAAAGAAGGAATATGCATTGTTATTACTCCTTTAATTGCCCTAATGAAAGATCAGGTTGAAAATCTCCAGAAAAGAAACATAAAGGCTCTTGCTATTTACTCAGGAATGACTCAAAATGAAATTGAAATTGCTCTTGACAATTGTATTTACGGAGGAATAAAGTTTCTATACATATCTCCAGAACGTATTGCCACAGATATTTTTTCATTAAGAGTCAAACATATGAATGTAAATCTTATTGCAATAGACGAAGCGCATTGTATTTCTGAATGGGGATATGACTTTAGACCTTCTTATTTGAAAATATCCGACTTAAGAGAATTAATTCCATCTGTTCCTTTTCTTGCTTTAACAGCCACTGCAATTCCTAAAGTAGTTAAAGACATTCAAGAAAAACTCAAATTCAAAAAACAAAACCTCTTTAAAAAAAGCTTTGAACGAAAAAATTTAGCATACCTTGTCCGAAAAGTTGAAGACAAACACAAATATTTAATTGACACTGTAAAAAAAGTCAATCGAAGTGGTATTATTTATGTAAGAAACAGAAAGAAAACAAAAGAAATTTCCAATTTTCTCAGACAACACAACATTTCTTCAGATTTTTACCACGCAGGATTAGATATAGATGAACGCAACCACAAACAAAACGAATGGAAGTCTGGAAAAACAAAAGTAATGGTTGCTACTAATGCTTTTGGAATGGGAATTGACAAATCGGATGTTCGATTTGTTATTCATATCGACCTACCTGATAGTATCGAAGCTTATTTTCAAGAAGCTGGTCGCGGAGGGCGCGACAACAAGAAAGCTTCTGCTGTATTATTATATAATAATTCTGATAAAGTAAAAATAACAAAGCGCACAAAGACCAACTTTCCTGAAATAAAAGAGATAAAGGCAATCTACCAAGCACTAGCCAATTATTTTAAAATCCCTTATGGCGGAGGAAAAGGCATGTCTTTTGATTTTATCATTTCGGATTTCGCTAAAAATTACAATTTTAACGTATTAAATATTTTCAGTAGTCTGAAATTTCTACAAAGAGAAGGTTATATTATTTTATCAGACGAATTCAATAGTTCTTCAAAGATTCATTTCACCGCTAATCGCGAAGATCTATATAAATTCCAAATAGCCAACGCTAAATACGACAATTTCATCAAGCTTCTCTTAAGATCCTACACTGGTCTTTTTTCTGAGTATGTAAAAATAGATGAACATCTGTTAGCTCGAAGAACCAACACCAATGTAAAGGTTATTTACAAATATCTAAACGCCTTAAAAACTCAAAAAATCATTAACTATATCCCTTTAAGAAAGAATCCATTCATCATATTTACCGAAGAACGGCTAGACGATAAGAGCTTATATATATCAAGAGAAAACTATACATTCAGAAAAAAACGATATATAGAAAGGATCAATGCTATATTAAATTATGCCGAATCTGAAAATAAATGCCGCAGTCAAATACTCCTTAGCTACTTTGGCGAGCCAAATCCAGATAGATGTGGACATTGCGATGTATGTTTACGTAGAAACGAACTCGAACTAAGCAAATATGAATTTGACTTAATTTTAGAAAAAATAAAAACATCATTGAGCAACAATCATCTTTCAATTGATGACCTAGTTAATTCTATTGATACAAATAACGATAATGCAATCACAGTAATCAAATGGCTATTAGACAACAATAAAATTATAAAAACAAAAGGATTACTTTCATGGAACTCAACACAAACCACCAAACTGTAATATTGACTATATTCGGATCAAAAACCAATGCTAAGACATTTTAAAAACATAAACTACAACTCCTTAATTCTTTACAGAGAAATAGCTTAAAAAAAGTTATAAATCAAAAACTACAATACCATAATTTTTGCGTCCACCTCTATACAATGCAAAAAGCTGGTTTTTATGAATTTTAAGACTTTTAAAATCTTTTCCTCGTTCTATATAATCTTGTATTTTAACTGGTTTTTCGGGATCTGTTATATCAAATACATGAATAGCCTTTTGACAAGATAAATACAAATAATTCCCTTTTATCAACAAATCATTCACTCGTCCTTGAGTTTTTATCTTGAATATTTCTGATGGATACTGAGGTAGTAAAATATTTATCACCGTTAAACCTCTAAAATTATTTGCTACATAAGCTATTTTATCACGAATTAAAATCTTATAAATCTCATTTCCGTTCAGATAATTTCGAGGAAACCCTGCTTGCTTAAAACTTTCAAATGGCTTTCTGAATTCAAATATTTTCAATCCTCTTTTGGCTCCACTCACAAAAACATTTGGCTCAAAAATTTGAATATCTTTAACCGGAAAATCTTTTATATTTTTTCGAGCAACAAGTTTTATATTTTGCAAATCGCTAAAATCGATTATCTCAAAACCATAGTTTTTATAACCAATAAAAGCATAATGTTTAAATATTTTAAAACAATAAACTTCTTTATTTCTATAATATCCACCAACAGGTGAAAGTAAATACGGATTTGAAACATCTAATACTTTCAATCCTAAATCGCCAAAAGACAAAAACAATCGATTATCAACAAGCTTTACATAATGTGCCGTTCCCCAAATAGTCCCTTTCCCCCTACGTTCTTCAGAATCAGTATAGCTTGATAAAACCTTAATACTATCCAGATTGGCAATATCCAGAACTTGCACCCCTTTCTCGCCCAGAGGTAAATATAAGATTGTATCTTGAATGTCGAAATTAGATAATTCAAATACCTTTTGCGACATAGAATAATTTGTTCTAAGCTTTATTTGTTGAGCTTTTAACAAACCAACCGTAAAAATAATTAAAACAACAATACCTATTTTCTTCATTCAATTACAATTCTCTCAATAAAATTTTGATTAATTAAAGCTTAAGCAAAATTTATTCAACATAAACAACCAACCCTTTCAAATACTCACTCTCTGGATGATAAATATTTACAGGATGATCTATAGGCTGTGTTAGCTGATGCAATATTCGAACACTTCGTCCTGTATTAGCTGCCGCTGTAAATATTGTTTTTCGAAAATTTTCTTTACTAACAACCTGAGAACACGAAAAAGTAAATAAAATACCTCCCGGTTTAATTTTTTCAAGAGCTTTTATATTTAATCGTTTATACCCTTGTAATGCATTATGTAAAACATTGTTGTGCTTAGCAAATGCTGGTGGATCTAAAATTATCAAATCATATTTCCCATCAATTTCATTCAGATACTCAAAAGCATCAACAGCGAAAGCCTCGTGTCGTTTATCGTCACCAAAATTTAATGCTATATTTTCATTGGTTAGATCAATTGCTTTTTTCGAACTATCAACCGAATGCACAACTTTAGCTCCCCCACTCATAGCATACACAGAAAATCCTCCTGTATAACCAAAAACATTAAGAACGGAGCGTCCCTTCGAATAATGAGCTAGAAGCTTTCGATTTTCTCTCTGGTCTATAAAAAATCCTGTTTTTTGTCCTTCTTCCCAATTAACTTTAAACTTATTTCCGTATTCAACTACTGTCTGAATATTCGAATCGCCATACAAATAACCATTCTCTGCTTTTATATCCGATTTAAAAGGTATTGTAGCCTCACTCTTATCATATATAGCAACTAATTTATCGCCATAAATCTCCTTTAAAGCTTCAATAAAATATTCTTTTATAAGATACATCCCTATCGAATGCATCTGTAAAACAGCTGTTCCGTTATAATAATCAATAATTAAACCAGGCATCCCATCTCCTTCGGCATGAACTAAACGATATACATTATTATCATCACTTTCGGCTAAATTAAATCGCTGCCTTAATTTGTATGCTTTTTTAATCTTTTCTTTCCAAAAATCGCCATCAATCTCTACATTCTCAAAGGATATTATCCGAACAGCAATCGAACCTATTTGGTAATGTCCTATTGCTAAAAATTCGTCTTTATTATCAGTTACCAAAACTAAATCCCCTTCATTTACCGTCCCTTTTATTTTCTTTATTGCTCCTGAAAATATCCATGGATGATAACGTCTTACTGACTGATCTTTTCCTGATTTTAATATTACTGTTGGGTAACTCATTTTTATATATTAATTATTTATTTTTTAAGTTCTTATAAATCTGTAAACAAATCCATGCATCAGTAGCTGCATAAATTTGTTGAGCATTGGTAAGCTCTTGTTTTTCCCAATTTGTTACTCGTTGCGATTTTGATATGCGTTTATCTAATACGATTCCCGTTATTTTCTTCAAGCTTTTTGCTTCAATTCCATAATCTTCAACAATATCTTGTAAATCAATAAATCCTTGAGCTTCGAAATTAGTTATTTTCTTTAAAATTTTAATATCATCTTTTATAGCCAATCCTATTTTTACAACATTCTTATCTTGTAAAATTTTAGCTATTTCATCAGCTAAACCTATTTTATTAATTCTAATTAAAAAAGCCTTATCATCAGTTGCTATTTGTAATAACGACACTGGATTTATTTTCCCTTTCTTAAATGAAGGTCTTGTTTCTGTATCGAAACCTAAAAATTTTTGATTTTTTATTAAAGGCAAACATTCGCTTAATTTCTCTAACGAATCGACAACAAATATTTCTCCTCCGAACTGATAAATAGGTAATTTATTTATTTCATCGTTCGATAAATTTTCTGCAAACATCTCTATTCTTCTCTCCTATAATCTTCTTGTCGCTTAGATAATATCCAATTACTAGTATCCGTTTCGTTTTCTTCTTCTTTCTCCGGCTCATCATCTAAATTCTCATTGCTAAAAAATACAATATGAATTGCTTTCAGAGCACTTAATAATTTCAATCCCCAAAATTCTTCGAAACTCAACTGACAAGCCCAAACAGCATCATTCATTATCTCTTCCGTTCCAATATTGTATAGCGTAATAAAATCTTTTAAATCTTGATATATATCTGCTAAATTATCAGAAACAGAACCAGTACTTTGTTCTACCTGTTCGTGAGTTAATGGATCAAATACCTCTCGATATTCGTCATGAAATCCCATTTTCCTATGAATATTACTTTGAACATACTCCCAATCTTCTTCTGTTACAAACTTCTCATTATCATCATCAAAAACAGACTCTAGTTTTGGCAACAACGATCCTTTTAAATAAAGTAAAGATAAAATCTTTCGAGCTTTATCTAAAAAATCGTATTTACTAAAGCGGGTAACATTTTCGACAAAAGTACAATACTCGGCTGAAACGGTAACAAAATCGGTTACATCTTTCGAAAAAACAACATCAGGTCCAAACTCTTCTTCCATTTTTCTCCCTATAAATTTGAGGCAAAGGTAAAAAAAAGATATTTTACATACTTATTTTAACAAATGTTTATTATACACAAAGTATATCAATCAAAATCTACCTAACGAATACCCACTGTTTAGCATTCGACAAATCATGACTATATAAATACCCCCCTACATCAAAAGATTTTATATCATTTGGATTCGTAATTCTATTTTCAATTATAAATCGGCTCATATATCCCCTTGCTGTTTTAGCATAAACAGTTATCGTTTTGTATTCATTACCTCTCAACTCTTTAAATACTGGTGTTATAATATCTGCTTGTATCTGTTTTGGGTTTACTGATTTAAAATATTCGTTAGAGGCTAAATTTATCAGAACATTTTCTTTTTGTTGCTCTAATTCTTTATTCAATATTTTTGTGATTTTTGTTCCCCAGAATTCATATAAATTTTTTCCTTTTGGATTTTTTAAAGCAATTCCCATTTCCAATCTATAAGCCTGAATTAAATCAAGAGGTCTTAAAATACCATAAAATCCAGAAAGTATTCGCAAATGATTTTGAGCAAATATCAAATCGTCTTCTGTAAGTGTATTGGCATCTAAACCTACAAAGACCTGTCCTTTAAAAGCCAGCAATGCCTGTTTTGCATTATCTAAAGTAAACGGAAGTCTCCATGATAAATTTCTCTCAAAATTCAATGTAGCAATTTCGCTATTTACTTTCATTAACTTCATTATGTCCGTTGGGTTTAATTTTTTCAATTCCTGTATTAAAATCTGAGAATCATCTAATAAATCAGGAATCGAAAATCTCCTCGTCGAAGAATGTGTTTTAAAATCGAGAGTCTTAGCTGGAGATATAATTACTATCATATTCTTTATCTTTTTATTACAAAACATCCAAAAATCATAAAAAGTTCGTAATTAAACTTTTTTATCATTGTGTGAAGATAGTTTCTTTATCGACAGATTTAACACAAAGTTTTGAACAGTGTCGTAATCTACTAAGAAATATAGGTACACTACCTAAAAATACACGTCGACCAACCTATAATTATACGTTCCGAACCGAAAATTTTGACTTAATTACCGAAACACTTCTATAAATAACCGAACCATATCTGTAAATTATAGAAATGGATAGGTTCACCAACCTATAATTATGCGTTCTGAACCTAAAAATATACGTCGACTAACCTATAATTATACGTTCCGAACCGGAAATTTTGGGTTAATTACCGAAATGCTTCTATAAATAACCGAAC
>JAKSCO010000190.1 GCA_022360575.1 Bacteroidales bacterium
ACCAGATGGAGCTACCCATCAGGCATTAGAAGATATTGCTATTATGAGAGTTTTGCCTAATATGACAGTCTTGTCTCCTTGCGATGCAACACAAACAAAATTGGCTACAATAGCAGCATTTGAACAAGTTAAAGGGCCTGCATATATTCGTTTTGGCCGCGAAGCTGTTCCTGACTTTACCTTAGAAAGTTTAACGTTTGAAGTAGGTAAAGCTCAAACTTTAAAAGAGGGAACAGATATAACAGTTATTGCTACTGGACATTTGGTATGGGAGTCCTTGTTGGCTGCTTACGATCTCGATAAAAAAAATATTAATGTCCGTGTAATTAATATGCATACAATAAAACCAATCGATAAAGACGCAATTATAAAAGCAGCCCGCGAAACGGGATGTATTATCACAGCCGAAGAGCATCAGGTTAATGGAGGTCTTGGAAGTGCTGTTGCCGAAGTATTGGTTCAGCATGCTCCGGTACCAGTATATATGATTGGGATGTACGATCAATTTGGAGAATCGGGAAATCCAAACGATTTGATGAAAAAATATGGCATGTGTGCGCAAAATATAACACAGGCAATTTTAAATATGCTAGAAAATAAATTTTAATTTTGAAATAAAACAGTAATGAGTGATCAGTTAACACATGAATGTGGAATAGCATTAATCCGATTATTAAAACCATTAGAGTATTATCAAGAAAAATATGGAACTTGGATGTATGGTTTGCATAAGTTGTATTTGCTTATGGAAAAACAACACAACCGAGGTCAGGATGGAGCTGGTTTTGCTTCACTTAAATTTGATTTAGCTCCGGGACGAAAGTATATTAATCGATTTCGTTCTAATGGACAAGCTCCAATAAAAGAGGTTTTTGCTAGAATAAATAATTATCATGCAGCTATTCAAGAAAAGAATCCCGAATTATTAGAAAATTTAGATTGGGTGAAAGAAAATCTACCTTCGGCTGCTGATGTTTATCTGGGTCACTTACGATATGGTACTTTTGGGGGTGATGATATTGAATATGTACAGCCCATAATGCGCGAAAACAACTGGAAATCGCGGAATCTTATTTTAGCAGGTAATTTTAATATGACAAATGTTGATGAGCTGTTCAAAACATTAGTTGAATTTGGTCAGAATCCTAAAGAATATTCTGATACAATCACCTGTATGGAAAAGGTAGGTCACTTTTTAGATGAGGAAAATCAGTTGTTATTCCGTCAGTATAAAAACGAAGGCTTTTCGAATAAAGAAATATCTTCGTTAATAGCTGAGAATCTGGATTTGCCTAAAATATTGCAAGAAGCAAGTAAAGATTGGGATGGAGGATATGCTATGGCCGGAGTAATAGGACATGGCGATGCTTTTGTTACTCGCGATCCTTGGGGAATACGTCCAGCTTATTATTATAAAGACGATGAGATTGTTGTTGTTGCTTCAGAGCGCCCGGTAATTCAAACTGTAATGAATGTCACTTACGATACTGTAAAAGAAGTAAATCCAGGCGAGGCTTTAATCATTAGAAAAAATGGAGAAGTAATTAATCAAGAAGTTCGAATTCCTCAAAAGAGAAGTTCTTGTTCGTTTGAACGTATATATTTTTCGAGAGGTAGCGATAAAGATATTTATCAGGAACGGAAACAACTAGGACGATTGTTAGTGCCTCAGATAATGGAAGCGATTAACTACGATGTTGAAAATACTGTTTTCTCATTTATTCCGAATACTGCCGAAACAGCTTTTTATGGAATGGTTGATGAGTTGAAAAGTTATTTATTGCAAGAACAGAAAAAGAAAATTTTAGCTCTTGGCGATAACCTCGACGAAGAAGCCTGCCAGAAAATATTATCAACAAAAATTAGAGTTGAGAAAATAGCAATTAAAGATATTAAGCTACGAACTTTTATATCGCAAGATAAAGGACGAAACGATTTAGTTGGTCATGTTTATGATATTACTTACGGTGCTGTAAAAAGCGGTGTAGACAATTTAGTGGTTATTGATGATTCAATTGTTAGAGGAACAACTTTGAGCGAAAGTATATTGCGAATATTAGATCGATTAAAACCTAAGAAAATAGTTGTAGTTTCATCGTCTCCTCAAATACGATATCCAGATTGCTATGGAATAGATATGGCTAAGTTGGGCGATTTTGTTGCTTTTAGAGCTGCTATAGAATTGTTAAAAGAAACAGGGAAAGAAAATATAATTGATGAGGTTTATAAGAAATCAAAAGCTCAAGAAAATTTACCTAAAGAGCAAATTGTAAATTATGTAAAAGAAATATTTAAGCCTTTTACTCCTGAGCAAATCTCTGGGAAAATATCCGAATTATTAACATCTAAAGATGTAAATGCGGATGTTGAGATTGTTTTTCAAACAATCGAGAACTTACATTTAGCTTGTCCTAACGATAATGGTGATTGGTATTTTACAGGTAAATATCCTACTCCAGGAGGGAATAAAGTAGTAAATAAATCATTTATAAATTATATTGAAGGGAAAAACGAAAGAGCATATTAATAGAAAAATAATATAACTCATATAAAAAAGGCTATTCTTTGTTTTCAGAGAATAGCCTTTTTCGTAATGCTCCGATAAACAATCCCTAATTTGTTGTTGTTATATTTATTGCATTATATTGTGATTTAAGGTTTCTGAAACAAATGCTTGTTTCTGACGTAAATTTATTTGTAAACCAACATTTTATATTTTGGAAAAAATTATAAGAGCTACTTATAAAACCTTTATTTTGATATTTCTTCTTTTGTGTTGCTTTTCTTGTCGCGAAAAAAAGAAAAATACATTATTTGGTCAAAATACTCTTAAAGAAATAAAGCAGCGAGGAAGTTTAAATGCTGTGATGGATTTTAACTCAACCAATTATTTTATATATAGAGGGCAACCTATGGGATATCAATATGAGTTGTTACAGCTTTTGGCAAAACATCTCAAGGTTAAGCTTAATGTAATATCCGAAAATGATATCGAAAAAAACTTTGATCTCTTAAATAATGGCGAATGCGATATTATTGCAGTAAATCTTGCAATAACAAAAGAACGTTCAGAAATAATAGACTATACTTATCCTCATAGTCAAACTCATCAGGTTTTAGTTCAGCGAAAACCTAACAATTGGCGAACGATTACCGAAGGTGAGATTGAAAAAAAACTGGTTCGGAATCAACTTGATTTAGCAAGAAAAGTTGTTTATGTCCAGAAAGGAACCTCTTATGCTCAGCGCATAAAAAATTTATCAGAAGAGATAGGTGATAATATTATTATCATTGAAAAGGCCGATTTAGAAGCCGAAAAATTAGTTGAGTTGGTTGCCAATGGCGAGATTGATTATACGGTTACCGACGAAAATGTTGCTCTGGTTAGTCAAATATATTATCCCATTTTGGATGTAAAAACAGCTATAAGTTTCCCTCAGAATTTAGCTTGGGGTGTTCGTAAAGGCGATTTAGAATTTAAGGCTGTTGTTGATTATTGGCTAAAAAGATTTAAAAAGACAAAGCAATACAATTTAATTTATAATAAATATTTTAAGAATTCTCGTTCTATTCGTAGTAAAAGCGCCGATTATTATGCTCATACATCTGGGCGAGTATCTAAATATGATTATTACATAAAAAAGTATAGCGAAGATATTGGATGGGATTGGCGTTTGCTTGCTTCTTTAATTTATCAGGAATCGAGGTTTAAACCCAATGCTAAATCGTGGGCTGGGGCTTATGGATTAATGCAATTGATGCCAACCACAGCTCGACGTTTTGGTGTAAGCCATAATTCGAGACCCGAAAGACAAATTAAAGCAGGAGTTGATTTTATTAAATGGCTTGATAAACGCTTTCAGGAGAGAGGGATTGATGATGAAGAAAAAGTAAAATTCATATTAGCTTCATATAATGTTGGTTTAGGGCATATTCTTGATGCACGACGATTAGCCGAGAAAGAAGGACGAAATCCTGATATTTGGGAAAATAATGTTGACGAGTTTATCCTTAAGAAATCAAACCCTAAGTATTATAAAGACCCTGTGGTGAAATACGGATATTGTCGTGGTTCTGAAACATACAATTATGTATATCAAATTTTGGATCGGTACGAGCATTATAAAAATATAATTCCTGAAACTTAGGCTTAAATTAAAATTGTGATTACAGCTGGGTGAAATTGTTTTTTTCGATTATTTCAATAAACTCAGACAATATCATTGCTGTGGCTCCCCATATCGTAACTCCAGTGGGATTATAAACTGGAGCAACAAACGAAATATCACCGTAAGTAAAATCTTTTGTTGTACAATTTTCGGGATTTAAAAGCTCGCTTAAGCTTATTTCTATAATCTTTTTTACTTCGCATTTATCAGGGATAAAATTGGGGGTTGTTTTGCAAATCCCGATTACCGGATAAACCATAAAACTACTAACAGGAATATGTAAAGGGGTTAGTTGTCCAAAAACTTTTACATTATCTGTTTGTATTCCTATTTCTTCTTTGGTCTCGCGTAGTGCTGTTTCTATTATATTCTTATCCGACTTTTCGGCTTTTCCTCCAGGAAAAGAAATCTGACCACTGTGAGGTCCATTGTATTTGGGGCGTTGAATAAAAACAACAAACAACTCATTGTTCTTAGGGTAAAGTAAAATCATTACCCCTGCTTTGCGTGCTTTTTGACTGGGTTTAAAATATTCTCGAATACCGGGAGCCATTTTGCTATGAGCTTTTTCTCCCGGTAATTCTTTCTGTAAGCCTTCTTCCAGATTGTTTAAAAAATCCGTAAACATAAGTTACTTTCTAAAATTCTTAATAAACTCTTCAACTTCGGGAACTCCTCCTTGGTATATTAGGTAACCATTATAGGGCTCTTTTGTTGTGATCTCGTCGTTTATTGGAGTAAGCATAATCTCTTTTACTTTCTTGGGGTCGTTGGTTTGTCCCAAAGCCCATCCTAATTTAATGTAAGCAATTTCGGGCAACATATTTTCTGCCGGAATAACACCTTTGTCCATTAAATCTCTGCCTGTATCATAAACAAACATATGAACATACCCCCAAAGAGTTTGAACAGTCATATAAATATGGATTCCTTTTGCCGAAGCTCTCTCAATAGCGTCGTAAAGGGGTTTGTTTACATGACCCAAGCCTGTGCCGGCAATAACAATGCCTTTGTACCCATTGTCTACTAGGCTATCTATGATGTCTGGTTGCATGTTCGGGTAGTAATATACTATTGTTACTTTTTCTTCGAAATAAGGCAATATTTTTACTTTCTTATCTTTTCGTCGGTGATTGTAGTTTTCTTTAATCGCTTTTACTTCTCCTCGTTTTACGGTTGCTAAAGGAACATCGCCAATTGTTCTGAAAGTAGAGCGATACGAAGAGTGCATTTTCCGAACTCGTGTGCCTCTGTGTAAAAAGCCATACTCATCGGATGTAGGACCAAACATACACACCATTACTTCGGCAATATCCGAGTGACCTGCAGTATATGCTGCATGTATTAAGTTTAGTGCTGCGTCCGACGAAGGACGATCCGACGAACGTTGCGATCCTACTAAAACAATAGGTACTGGCGAATTCTGAATCATAAATGTTAATGCCGCGGCAGTATGTCCTAAAGTATCGGTTCCGTGTCCTATAATAATACCGTCAATTCCATTTTCAATTTCTTTTCCTATAGCTATAGCCAGTGCTTTGTATTGCTCTGGCCCCATATTTTCGCTAAAAACAGCAAAAACCTTTTCGGTTGTTAAGTTGCAAATATCTGCTAATTCAGGAACAGCCCCATAAAGCTCTCCTGGCGAAAAAGCCGGAATAACTGCCCCTGTCCGATAATCTAAACGCGAGGCTATGGTTCCTCCTGTACCAAATAATTTTACTTTGGGCATTCCTTTTGTATATGGGAATTCTTTTTCCGGAATTTTATAGTTTGCTTTTTGATATCCTGTTTCTTTCATATTCTTTATTGTTCCGATATCAATCCCAATATTATAACCTGTAATAATTTTCAGAACAATATGTTTATCATCGTCATTTTCGGCACGAGGTAAAACTGTACCTTCAAAGTTTCCTCTTGTTGTTTGGATTGTTGCCTGACCCCAAACACGAACATTATATTTTTTGAGTGCTTCTAATGCTTTCCCTTTATATCCTTGAAAAATATCTTCGCTCATTATTTCCTTTTTTAAAATTATTTATTCTAGTTCTTTTCTATGGTTTTCATTAATTCTTGGGGCGATATATTTCCTATCGCTGTTTTTTGTAATTCGCCCATAATCCAGTGTTTAGCTACATCTCCATTGTTCGAAATTTTAATCTCGGCATACTTTTGTTTTAAAAAAGGTATTTTCGATAAAATCTCATCTTTCGATATAGGTTTAAAATTTATACTGGTAAGAATCGAATCAAAATCCATATTAGGATGTTGGTAAAATAAAGGAAGCATCTTTTTGCTTAGTTGTATCTCAAGTTTTTTATCAACTATATATTTAAACATATCAAATATTAGTTGGTAGTCGAATGTGTTTGATGAGGTATAATGACCTTCTATAAATTTTAATCGATGACCAATAAATGTTCCAACAAATTTAGGTTCTAGCTTTAGTTCTTTTATTATTTTTTCGATAAGTGGATATAAATTATTTCTGAAAATGTAAGTAAATGTATCTTCTGGGATATTCCATTTTTTCAATTGTTTATATCTATCTATAACATCGCTGGGTAAGTTTTTACTCAACTTTGTAATGTATTTATCTTCGAGAGGGATAGGTGCCGAGTCGGTGTCGGGATACATTCTGTCGGCTCCAGGCAATACACGTTCAAAAATAGTTGTTCCATCGGCAAACGACTTACGTGTTTCTTTGGGGACTCCTTCAAAAGCCATTTTACATCGTTCTTCAATGGTTTCTAATGCTGTTTCAATATCTTCGTCTGGAGCCCAAATAATCATTTGAGCATCTTCGTCGGAGGCATTAAACAACTCTTTAATCTTTGTAAAATTGCTTTCGATTATTTTAGGTTCTAAATCTTCGGAATGAACCATATTGGGTTTTTCTAGGCAGGCAATAACTTTTAATCTGTCCGAAATTTCGTTAGCAAATATTTTTTGTGGTTGAGTAAAGTGCGATAATATACCTTTAAACTGGGGTAGGTTTATTGCAATAATCCGATATTTATCAATTAAACCATCTGTTATAGGCTCGTATTTTAAATCATAATCTCTATAATCAATTTCTTTATGTTTTATTGTCCAGTTTTTATAATCTTTAACTCGAGCTTTTAGTTTTTTTCTGATATTTAACAATGCCCACTGTCTAAAAGCTTCGTTGTGCGATAATTCCGGAATTAATTTATTGTACGATACTCCTTTAATTTCAACTCGCGTACCTCCTTTACAGCTAACATTAACATCTTCTCTTCCGGCTCCACTTCCTATTCGTACCTTCCCTGTACTTCGGTTTAAAAAGCGAATGTATTCGGCAGCTTCTTTTAGTTCGTCGGGGTTAAACATCTCGGGATATGTAACAGTTTCGATTAACGGCATACCCAAACGATCGGTTTTGTATACGCGTTGATGTCTTATGTCTGATATTTCTCTACACGAGTCTTCTTCGATACTTAACTGTATTAGTCGTACTTTTTTATTTTTTAATGGGATTTCTCCTTCGACACCCAAAATTGCTGTGCGCTGAAATCCTGTAGGGATACTGCCATCTAAATATTGCTTGCGTGTTATGTGTACCTCGCCAACAATATTTAACTTACATAAAAGCGATATTTCTAAAGCATATTCTAAGGCTTCTTTATCGATTTTAAATGGAGGAGTGTCGTCAATTTCATAAGTACATGCAGTTTTATTATTTAGTCGATATACTATTTCTTTGCGTGTTTTGTATTCCATTAATGCTGTTCCGTCGTATTCGCCCAATTCGCTTAAAGTAGGACGCATATGTCTGATTACTTCAGCATCAAAATCATTATTGTTATGAAATACACCTGCCGGGCAGTGACAAAATAATTTCTCTTTTGTTTTTAGTTGTTGATGAACCTCTAGTCCCGACATAAAACCTATTCGGTCGTAGTCTGATTGTTTAGCTTCTTTCCGCTTTACATAACCAATCTCTTTTTGGGTTTGGTTGTAATTTTGTTTAGGGTCAAAATCAGTTGTTGCGGACAATTTGTTTTTTTTCATTCACTCACAATTTGTGACCAAACAAAACAATTAAAACACAAAACCGAATCGTACAAAATAGG
>JAKSCO010000305.1 GCA_022360575.1 Bacteroidales bacterium
AGATGGAGATGGTTTTTATTTTCGTGATAATGAGAATAAAACTTCTCTTGTAATTAAGGATGGAGGACAGGTTGGTATTGGAACAACAGTCATAGGTTCGTCGTATAAATTAGCTGTTCAAGGAAAAATTGGAGCACATGAGATTGTGGTTACCACCGATGGATGGTACGATTTTGTTTTTGACAAGGACTATAAATTAAAAGACTTAAAAGAAGTTGAAAATTTCATCGAAGAGAATAATCATTTACCTGATATTCCTTCAGAAAAGGAAGTTTTAGAAAATGGGATTCAAATAGGAGAAATGAATGCTAAACTTTTACAAAAAATTGAAGAGTTGACTCTTTATACCATTGCTCAGCAAAAAGAGATTGAGGAATTGAGAGAGCAAAATAGCAAGATTGAAGAATTGGAAAAACAGAATAAAGAAATTTTGAAGTTAATTAAAAAGTTACAATAAGAAACATTTTTAGAAATCCTTCATTTTAAAATCCATTTGGTATTACAATAGGATATTGAACAAAAATAGAGGTTGTCTAAAAAGGCAACCTCTATTTTCAATTTTGCTCATGTTTTGGCTCAAAGCCCAAAACTCGTTTCAATACTTGTAATAAACCAATCAATTTATTTAATCAATACTTTCTTAGAAATCAATTCGTCATTTACTTCTACAGTTAAAATATAAAGACCTGAAGCCAGATGACTAACATTAAATTTTTTCATAAACCACCCTCCTTCTGCATCTATATTTTCGCTTAAAACAACTACGCCATTAATATTTTTAAGTTTTACCGATCCTGATAAATCGTCGAAATTAGCTATAGTAATAGTCATTAAATCGCTTGTAGGATTTGGGAACACATCAAGATCAACCTCTGCTTGCAATTTCATATTTGCCTCGCCCGAGCGTCCAATAGTAAATTTATGAGGATCAGAAGCACCAATAAAAGGATGAGTTTCAACTTTACCTGTAGCATCAGTAGCTTTTATGTAATACGAAACATTATCACCTGTACTTAGATTAAGTGTTGTGCTATAGTTATTTCCCGAACCTATAGTTAAAGTTGTCGAAGTATAACTTCCATTGTTTTTCTTATAAAATAATTTTACTTGATTAATATTATTACCAGCATAAGAAACCACATTGGCACTTATATTTACCGACGATCCCGATACTGTTCCCTGAGTAGGAGTATGCTTTATATATAGCATTTTTCTATCAGGTACTTCGTGTGTTCTACAATGCAAAGCATCGGTTTTTTGCCATGGTTCCGATGATAACTGATGAAAACCAATAACCTCATATCCAGGCATTGCTGCTTGATAAACATTTAAAGCTGCTTGATTATGACTACTTCCTGTTCCTGAAACTATAGGTACCAAAACTTTGTCATTTAAAATTAAAGAATTCGTGTAAGGTTGTCCATTGGGGCTATATACACGATAAACCTGATAATTGTTACCATACGACGATTGTTGATTTGCCCAATAATTAGCCATGGCTTCGAAATCAGAATATTTAGGATCGCTCTGTGGAACCTTAGTAATAAGTATTTTATCAACATCTAAAAACTTACCCCAACAATCAATATGTTTGATGTAAGCACCAAGAGGATCAGAAACAACATGATAATTTGTAACACCTAAATAATCAGAAACAAGACTCTTAACTTGCGCGTGCGACAACGAAGAGTTTTCGCTATAAACTAAATCACACGAAGCTGCAGCTCCCATTCCGTCTGACATATAGTTTCCTCCTGTCGAAGTTAAATTCATACCATAAACATCAAGATTTAACTTTTGACCGAAAACAACAGGCATATTATTATCATTCGGGCGTGGTCTGTTGTAAGGAAAATCAACAATTGCTACTTCGTTATTATTTGCAATAAACCAAGGCGAATAATCTCGAGACCAATACGAATCGGAAGGAGCTTTTACAAATACGACATTGCTTAAAGTTACTCCATTTGAATTGTAAAGGTTTGTTACTGTATTTTGTACCGATTGATTTTTTACAACAGTGTAAACAATAGCATCTTCCGACATTTCGGCAATAACATTTAAAGGAAGACCAAAACCTCCTCCTCCCCAATAGGAACTTGTATAAGTAACAATAACACCTTCTGATCTTTCGAACTCGGCAATACTACGAACACTACCTGACGGAGGTGCTGTTTGACTAAATCTTTGTTTAATACTTTTTAGTTGTTGCATTTCTTTTTCGCTCAACATATGAGTCTTACCTTGGAATGTTTGAGGAATCTGTTGGGCACAAATTCCAGTAAAAATAAAGAAGCTAATTAGAAAAAGTAAATGTTTCGTTTTCATAGTTTTTTGTTTTAAAGGTTAAATATTAAAGTAGATAACCAAGAGTAATAAATACTCTTGATTATCTTTTTGTTTTACTCAATAATTAATTTTTCACTCCAAAGCTCATCTCCTGTTTTAACTTGTATTATATAAACTCCTGCAGGTAAATCTCTCACATTAATCGTTTCGTTGTTATCAACATCAAGCTCTTTTTGTAATTCTCCATTTAAGTTCAATATTTTTAAATGAATTTTTCCTAAGCGCCCAGGATAATTAACTTTGAAACAATCTTTAGCTGGATTCGGAACAATCGAAATTTTACTTGTAACAATAGGGAAATCACTTGTTAAAGCTCCCGGGGATTTCTGTGATTCGTTTACCTTAATCGAATAATCCTCAGCTTCTCCTTGATAACTATCGTATCCACAAGCAAAAGGAGTTTTGCCATAATGTACTCTAACTCTCATACGAGTAATCCCCAGAGTTGCTGTATTAGGCACAGTAAACGATCCGGAATAACCCGCATTGTTTTGCATCATAAATATATTTTCATTGCTATCGCTAAAGTCACCATCTTGATTCCAATCTATCCATGCAGCTAATGCATTACCCGGCCAATGATCGTTTTCAACCGACATTGTTATGGTATAGGTTTGACCTCTTTGCAACGAAGCTGTTTTATGTGTATAATTAGAATAACCCGAACTAACATAAGTTGATTGATTATTTAAATCATTAAGTTGCACTTGCAATATGTGCAAATTGTTAGGTGCAGCATGAGTAGCCGCACAATAACTCATAGCATTTCCGGTAGTAAATTGCACTACTGGTGTTTTGCCTGATAATTTATTAACAAGATCTCTGGCCTGAATTTGTACATTATAACTTGTTTGTTGATTTAATCCAATCAGATAATGGCTTGTTGATTTTGTTGTTGCCACCTGAGCATTGTTTAAAAAGATAATATAATTAGCAATACCCGAATCATCGGTAGATGCATTCCATGTTAATTCGATATTATTACCCATAACATTTGCCTGTACATTGGTTGGTGTTGTTGGATTTAATGTATCTGCCTGTGGTTCGTTTAAAATAATTGTATAATCTTCTGTTTCGCCAATATAGCTGTCAGCCCCACAAACAAAAGGAGCCTTTTGGTAATGTAAACGAACGCGCATTCTGGTTATACCACTAACTAAATTTGCAGGCACAGTAATGTTTCCTTGATAAATTCCTTGTTCATTCATCAAGAATATTTGTTCGTTGCTATCATTAAAATCTCCATCCACATTATAATCAATCCATGCTCCTATTGAATTTCCTGTCCAATTATCATTATTTACACCAAACTTAATTTGATACTGCTGTCCTGATTTTAGAGTTGCATGTTTTGATGTAAAATCCTGATAACCTCCTTGGCTATATGTCGACTTATTGTCAAGCTCGGCTAAACGTATTCTATTAAAATAAAAAGAATGATTATCTGTTTCGTGAGATGCAGAACAATAACCTGTAGGAGCCGACATTACAACAACTGCATTTTGTTTAGTTGTTGTTGATGTTCCGAATTGATTTCCTGTAGTAAGACTTACATCATAATTACCAACAGTATTATAAGTTATCACAGGATTTTGTTCGGTACTAATAGCTGGAGTTCCTCCGTTAAAAGACCAACTCCAGCTATTCGGTTTATTCGTACTAGCATCATTAAACTGAACACTACCTCCTTTAGGAACAGCTTTATTGTTTATAAAATCGGCAACAGGAGCTTCAGTTTGATGTACTGTAATGAAATCTGTTTTTGTTTTTGTGTTGTTACCTACAGAATTTGCAACAGCTAATGTAACTGAATAATTTCCCGCAGTATTATAAGTAACACTTGGATTTTTCACAGTAGATGCACTAGGTGTTCCTCCATTAAAAGTCCAATTCCAACTTGTTGGAGAATATTTCGAAATATCAGTAAAATCAACTGTTTCTCCAGCATATATCGAAGTTTTATTAACTTCAAAATCAGCAACAGGAGCTAAACTATTGGCAGTAGTATAACCTGCTCTGATAGGAGCATGAGGTTCTTCGTTGAAAGCATACTCTAACAATGTAACCGACTGACTGGTTACATATAACTTTAACCAACCATAGCAAGTTGAACCATACTTAGGAACAGAAATCCCAACATAAGCAGTTTGTCCATGCCAAGCTGTATATTTATGATTATAAATTCTATGCTGGTTTCCATAACTCCCTCCAGTTACTAAATACTGTGTCGACGCACTAATTTCGTCTCCGTAATTTAATTTACGAATCATCCTATCATTAATTCCAATTCCAGATGTTGTAGTCACAGCTTTCTTAGTATAAGTCTCTAAAAAAAATGTATGTACTTTTGTTGGATACGGATCGTAATAAAAACTATACCACAAGCCCATTGGTATTTCATTACCTAACTTAAAATATTTCCATTGATCTGTTGCAGTGCAAGTAATATCTGCTATGTTTTCATAAACAACCTTATAAGGATCAAAGAAATCGATATTTAACACATAAGAATAATTCTCGATTTCATTAGCATTAAAACTTGCAAATGCCGAATCTAAAAACTCAACTGTAAAATTCGCATCATGCTGATTTAAATGATTTGCTGTTTGTCCTAACAACCTAATCCTCACTTTATTTTGATCAACAACTTCGATTTTAGTTGTAAGACCACTCGGAAGATTGTGTGTTTGATAATGAATTCCTTGAGTTAACTCTCCTGACGAAACAGAAAATCCATCTCCTGCATCTAACAATTTCATATTCAAAAATCCTCTTACATATCCATCATTAGCTATTGCCTCCCAGAATTTTTCTCCTTGATAAACAATTCGTGGATTTGTTTTATCATACTTTAGATAAGTAGAATATTGTCCTGTGAGATGACTTCCGTATCGTATACGGCAATATCCACTTTCACCCCAGTTAGCTCCCCATGAGTTTTTTATAATCCAACACTGATTGTTATCATCATAACCTGTTATTAAAACAATATGGTTTGTATATTTCGTTGTCGAACCAGACATTATACCTCCTGTATAAGTATTCCAGTTATCAATACATAAAGCTGTAGGTATAGGTCCCCATGTTAAAAGTTTTTGTTTTATTTGAGCCACTGTAGGACCATGAAATTGAGTTGGTGAAGGACCATCGGCAATATCATCAACATAAGCCCAATCTTCGATTTGCTCATGATGTGGATGTGCTGGCGAACAGTCTAAGTCTGCTGCCTGATAAGGAAAATCTGCTTCGTAAACAGCACCAGCACCCGATTCTCCAACAGGAACATACTGTTTCCATAAATCATGAACCCACCAGCCTCCGCCACAACTAAATCCAAAGTCGTTACACGAAACAGCATACTGTTCAGAAATATCACGCATATTGTTGTCCTTTTTCTTTATTTTAGCTTCGAATCCAGCCACCGAACCAAAAGCCCAACAACTACCACACGAACCCTGATTTCTTACAGCAGAAACAATACCTTGATCAACCCAGTTCCAATACGTTGGTGTATTACGAACCTTATAATCCTTTTCTTTCAAAATTTGTTTTTCCGGACGCAAAGGCGTATAATCAAATTTACCAGTAAAAGCTCCTTTTGATTTTACTTTCACACGAATATGATTTTCTCTACTCTTTTCTCTTTCCCATGGTCTTTGGTAATAAAAATCTAATTCGACCAAACCTCTTGATTTTGGTTTTATAATAATGTATTGCCATACAGGCGAACCTGGAGCATACGAATTTTCGCAAGCTTCGTGCAATGGAACATTTACCAATTCAACTATATTTTCATCAAAACTTGGTAATTCCCACTGATAACCAGTTGATGGAGTTGCCATAAATTTTAAAACAAGAAGTTCGTCTGATTTTATCTTTAATACTTGCTCCTTATCAAAACGTTTTGATTGATATGTGTCTGGATCGTACAGCACAACTTCTTTTGTCTTACTGTCATTTAAAGCTTTACGTAAGTTTTCGCTTTGAGCATTAGAATCTAACACACTTATACCCATAAAAAACAAGGTAAATAAGCAGTAAAACCACAAAGGTGAAATTTGTCTTTTCATAATTAAGATTTTTTAAGTTAAACAATAATTATGAACATATTTTTTTGGTTCCCCTCAACTACATTTATCATTTTAAAGGGTTAGTACTAAAATTGGAAACTAAAAAAATATCCTCAGTAAATATTTAATCATCTATAAAAGCTTTAATGAAAATAAATTAGATCTGAATAGATCTACATGATTGAAGTTTTTTTAGAAATAAGATTTGGTCTAAGATGTGCAATTTATTTAAATATAAGATTAAATGCAATAGCACTTGTATATTTTTTTGCTTTTAAAGATTTTATCAATCAGATTAATATTGATATAACAAACACTATATTGCTACTTCACATGTTTTAAATATCTTTGTGGAGAATAAAAAAATATTTAATAGATCGAACAAAGAAATAATGGAGGATATAATATAATGAGTAGACCTTTAATTTTAGTGACAAACGATGATGGTGTTCGAGCAAAAGGAATAAAAGCCTTAATAGAGATGGTAAAACCTTTAGGTGATGTTGTAGTTATGGCTCCTTTCCATGGCAACTCAGGAATGTCGCATGCAATAACAGTAAAAGTCCCTCTTCGATACAAAAAAGTAAGAGAAGAAGAAGGTGTTGTTGTTTATGGTTGTACAGGAACTCCTGTTGATTGCGTAAAATTAGCTATAGGTGAAGTACTATATAAAAAACCAGACATACTGGTTTCTGGAATAAATCATGGTTCAAATACATCAGTAAGTGTTATTTATTCGGGGACAATGGGTGCCGTTATCGAAGGATGTATCTACGGAGTGAAATCTATTGGTTTTTCTTTGCTCGATTATAATAGCGATGCTGATTTTAGTCAGATAATTGATTATGGTCGTGTAATCGCAAAGAATACATTAGAAAATAACTTACCAGAAAATACTTGTTTAAATGTAAATTTCCCTGTATTAAAAAAGGAAGATATACAAGGAGTTAAAATTTGTCGACAAGCAAAAGGAATTTGGCGCGAAGAATTTGATAAACGACAAGATCCTCGTAGTGGCGAATATTTTTGGCTAACAGGATACTATGAAAATTGCGAAAACGGCTCAACTGATACCGATGAGTGGGCTTTGGCTAATAATTACATTTCAATTGTACCTATCGAAATAGATTTTACTGCTCATGATAAAATAGAATACTTTAAATCATGGAATTATGATATCTAAATACAACAATCTAAAATTAGGAATAGCACTAGGTATCTTTGCTCCTTTTTTTACTATGCTATTAGTATATATTATTATGTTTTGGGGATATAATTTACAAGAGTTAATCGATTCTCTAATATCAAAACACATTCTCACTAAAATAATTAGCTTATGCGTAATTCCTAATTTAGCTCTCTTCTTTTTATTCTTAAACAGGTATAATTACAAGTCAGCACGAGGAATACTATTATCTACGATCCTGTTTGCTGTTTTTGTATTTATAACAAAGTTTATAATCTAATAAATATTACTAAACCATTCTTTTTTACTAGAAAGAATAGTAAAACCTTAAATAAACTTTACAAATGAAGTATTATATAATTGCAGGAGAAGCTTCTGGCGATTTACACGGGTCTAACCTTTTAAAAGGATTAAAACAAGTTGACAATAAAGCTGAATTTCGATTTTGGGGAGGTGATTTAATGAAAGCTCAAGGCGGAACGCTGGTAAAACATTATAAAGAAACTGCAATAATGGGGTTTGTTGAAGTATTAATGAATCTGAATAAAATAAAAAGCTTCTTAAAAATATGCAAACAAGATATTCTTAATTACAATCCTGATGTTTTAATTTTAGTTGATTACCCCGGATTTAATCTACGCATAGCAGAATTTGCAAAATCAATCAATCTGAAAACATATTATTACATATCACCCAAGATATGGGCTTGGAAAGAATCTCGAATAAAAAAGATAAAAGCTTTTATCGATAAAATGTTTGTAATCTTTCCTTTCGAAGTTGATTTTTTTAAAAAACACAACTATAAGGTCGATTATGTCGGAAATCCCCTACTCGATGCAGTACAAGAAAAAATAGATACTAAAGAGACTATTGTCGATTTTATTCGCAATAATAAATTAGAAAATAAACCTATTATTGGGATTGTTGCAGGAAGTCGAAAACAAGAAATTGATCGAAATCTGAATATAATGCTACAAATTATCCCTGATTACCCACAATACCAATTTGTAATAGCAGCAGCACCATCTATCGAGCCTAACTATTACGATCGTTTTATCGAAGGACATAATGTAAAAGTCGTTTTTAATCAAACTTATGATGTATTTAAATTTGCAAAAGCAGCTTTAATAACATCAGGTACAGCCACTCTCGAAGCCGCATTATTTAACTTACCTCAAGTAGTATGCTATCGTGCCGGAAACATTTCATATTTCATAGCAAAACAATTCGTAAAGCTAAAATATATATCATTGGTAAATCTAATAATGGATAAAGAAGTTGTTAGAGAACTAATCCAATTTGATATGAACCCACAAATGGTAAAAACAGAGCTTGATAAGATTTTAGAACCTAAACAACAAGAATGTATACTTACTAACTATAAGGATATCAGAGAACGACTTGGAGGAACAGGAGCTTCGAAACGAGTGGCTCAACTAATATATAATTATCTTAAGAACACTGACACCAAATGATGACGATAAAAAATTTCTAATACTAGAAATAAAAAAAGAGGGTTTTACCCTCTTTTTTCCATTTATATCTTTCATATTAATAAAGACATCAACTTACTCAATCAATATCTTTGATGAAATATTTTTGCCATCAACTATAAATTCAATAAAATAAAATCCTTTAGATACTTCACCTAGATTAATTGTATTAACTAAGTTTTTAATATTTTCTTGATAAATCATCTCTCCGGAAACATTATATACAGTTATTTTTGAAACAATCGACGCTCCTGTATTTTCAACAACAAATTTCCCATCCGATGGGTTTGGATAAATCTTTATTCCTATTTTATCCAAAAATTTGTTATCGATTGAATTTGATTTAAAGCTTGCTAAATTAGATTTCCATAAGCCGCGACCATACGTGCTGGCATAAAGTATACTGTTTGGTTTATTATTGTAATCATAATATATTTCTAATTCTGATACAGTAACATTAGGCAAGTTATTACTAAATACTTCCCATGTTTTATCTCCGTCTTTAAAATACACACCTAAATCTGTAGCAGCATACAATTGCATGTTTGCAGACATCGTATTATGAACAACTGAACTTACTGGAACATTAGGTAAACCTTCTGAAATATTAGTCCAAGTCACACCTCCATCTCGAGATTCATATACATTAATATTATCAAAACCACCAAAGCTTATCCAAATATGATTAGCATCTCGATGGTCAACTTCAATCGAAGTTAAAGCATTAGATGATGACGGCAAGTTTGCAGTTAAATTAATCCAAGGTTCTCCTCCATTAGTTGTTTTATAAAATGATCTATGATCAGTTATATAAATTACATTGGTATCAGAATTAGCAACCTCCATAGCTCTAATTTTTCGTTGAGATAAGTTCACATCTGAGATTTTTGTCCAACTATCTCCTTGATCATTTGATCTCCAAACATCTGCATAACCAACATAAATAACTTTAGGATTTAATGGATTTAAAACATAAGGAGTAACCCATGCTCCTTTTACTCCTCCCGGAATATTTGCACTAATATTTACTTTATTCACCCAATGATTAGTTGTTCTGTCAATCTGACCATTAGCATATGTAGCATATTGTGTGTTAACATCAGAATAATCAATAATACATTCCATTCCGTCGCCACCTTTTACATCTGTCCAATATTCTTGTTGACATAATTTTGTGCCATTATCTTGTAACCCTGTAACAACCTCACCTGAAACAGACTGAGAAACTCCTAACTTATACATTTGACTAATAACCATTCCATTAGTCAAATCAACCCAAGAAGCTCCTCCATCAGTAGTTCTATAAAGCCCCCCATCATTACCTTCGAAAAATACATTGTTGCTCTGGTAAGCCATAGAATGCTTATCTGCATGTACCGCCTCTACAGTAAATCCATGTGCATGCCAATGCGATGCTAAAGACCATGATACACCTCCATCAGTAGATTTCCAAGTATTAATTCCGCCTAAATACAAAACATTAGAATTATCTGGAGCCACTGCCAATGTTAAATCATACCAACCTTGTCCTCCTGTCTCTAGGTCATTTTGTTCTTTAGACCAATTCAAAAGATTATTTCCTTCTACTAATCCATCATAAATCTTCGAGAAAGATTCTCCACTATTAGTGGATTTATAAACACCTTCCAAACCTCCTAAATCATTAGCAGCCAAAGCATACACAACAGCCTTATCAGCCTTACTTACGGCCAACTCAATTCTTCGTATTTTTGAAGAAAACGTGTATACAACATGCCAATTTGCCCCTGCATCAGAAGTCTTTATTATCTCTCTTGCTCCATTATTATTTCTTACAGCATAAATAACAGCATCTTCACAAGTAGGCTTAAACTCCATATCATAGAAATATCCCTGAGTAATAGTTGTCCACGAACCACCTCCATCTGTTGATTTCTTTATTCCCTGATTTGAACTTGCATATAAAATATTTGTATTCTGAGGATATCCTAATAGTTTAGTTAATATAACCCCATCAGCTAAATTATAACTCAACCCTGTTGAATTCCATGTACCTCCATCATCAGTCGATTTTAAAACTCCTATAGAATAATTATCTCTGGCATCTCTATCCCCTGTCGATAAAAATATAGTATTTGATGTTGTATAATCATTTGCCAAAACAATATCACTAACTCCAATTATAGGAAGATTATCGGTTAAAACTGTCCAACTCTCACCTCCATTTTTTGTTTTCCACAATCCTCCAGAAGGAGCTCCAACCCAAATAATATCATTATTAGTAGGATGAAATGTTATACAATTTATTCGACCTACACCAGCATATCCTCCTCTTGAACTGGAAGGCCCTAAGCTCACCCAATTTGATTGATCAGCCTTATTACTATTAATGTTAGTATAATTTTGCTGTTCCATTAATATATTTGTCTGAGGGAAATCTCCAGTTAAAAAATCTACTCTTGTCTCCCAAAACCATTCCCAACGTTTAAACTGTTTCCACCCCGAAGCTTTCTTTTTCTGATCATCAGTATAATAATAACCCTTTTTTACATTCTTCCCATCCCAATATTTATTAAAGTTTCTTTGTATATCATAAAAGTTATTAATAGTGCTTTTTTTTCTTTGTTTCATGATATCTGCATCATCATGCCAAACCTGTCCATAAGTTAAACTAGCAAGCAATGTTGCTAGTAAAATGAGTGTAATTTTTTTCATAAGCTAATAATTTATATTAAATTCTCTTTTTATATCATTTATTTGATTTCCTCTTTTCACTATAAATTTTATTCTATAATCTACTTTTTGTGTTTCTGTTTTTCGAACCATTGGAGCTATATTTTCTTTTCCACACCAACTTTCCATCATATTCCAATCAAACACATAAGTTTCATTACTTTTTACACCTATTACCTGTTCTGAATTTCGACAAGGAGCATCACAAGGACATGGCAAAATCCTTAATTGAACCCATTCTCCTTTTATTTTTTTCTCAATATCTAACTTTCCCGAACTAATAAAATAGATTGTTTCTGCTCTTTCATTTTTTACAACAAACTCCATTTTATTTTCTTGCTGAATAATTGATAAGCTTATAGTCTTCGAAATTTTACTTTTTGACATATCATTCATCTTGCATGAAATAGATACAATCAGAAATCCGATAACTAGAAAAAAGAAATCTTATTTTTCATCTCAATTTATATAAAAATTAGATTGACTTTTTCTTTTCAAAAATGCTAAATCCCTCTCTATCGAAGAAATTGTCCACAAATTATGTAATAATTTCTGACATTTAACAACTAATAGAATGTAATAAATCAAAAACCTTAAAAAAATAGAAATAATGGAACTTAAGATTGTAAATCTGTCAAAAACTTACCCTAATGGAGTACAAGCTCTTAAAAATGTAAATTTAACAATCCCTAAAGGTATGTTTGGACTATTAGGTCCTAATGGGGCAGGAAAATCAACATTAATGCGGACTATAGCAACCTTACAAGAAGCTGATAACGGAGAAGTAAGATTAAACGATATAGATGTTTTGAAACAAAAGTCTAAAGTTCGGAAGAGGTTAGGTTATCTCCCTCAAGAATTCGGAGTTTATCCTAAAATATCAGCAGAAACAATGCTTAATCACTTTGCTGAATTAAAAGGAATAAGCAACAAAGGCGAACGTAAAGATATTGTAAAAGCTCTTTTAGAACAAACAAACTTATATCATGTTCGCAATAAGAATATCAGTGGGTATTCAGGAGGAATGAAACAACGATTTGGTATTGCTCAAGCTTTGCTCGGTGATCCAAATCTTATTATAGTTGACGAACCCACTGCAGGATTAGATCCTGCCGAACGAAATCGTTTCCACAATCTTTTGAGCGAAATTGGCGAAAACATTATCGTTATTTTATCTACTCACATAGTTGATGACGTTAGTGATTTATGCAAAAAAATGGCAATTATAAATCAAGGAGAAGTATTATTGCAAGGCGACCCTTCTGAATTAATCGAAAATATCGAAGGAAAAATCTGGGAAAAAGTAATCGAAAAGAAAGAACTAGAATCGTATCAAGAAAAATTTAATATAATCTCATCGAGACTTTATTTAGGAAAGATAATTATTCACGCCTTTGGTGATACTAATCCAAACTCTTTTGAACCTATAAAACCAAATCTTGAAGATGTATATTTTTCATCAATAAAAAATGGGAAAAAAATTGTTAACCTTTAAAATCTAAACTAATGTTCTTTAAAATATTATCATTCGAGTTAAAGTATAAGTTTTCCCGTCCTGCCGTTTATATATATTGGGGTGTATTATTCGGATTAACATTTCTAATAGTAAATGCCTTGAGCGGATTAGTTGACGGAGTAAGTGTATCTATTGGTGGATTAGGCGGAAAAGTATTAACCAATTCTCCATTTGTATTATATAGCCTAACAACAGGCTTAAGCTTTACGGCTTTTATTCTATTACCTGCATTAATTGGAAACTCTATATATAGAGACTATGAGAGCAATGCTCATGCATTATTATTTTCGTACCCAATTAGTAGATTTGGATATCTGGGAGGTCGATTTATAGGTGGGTTTATAGCTTCAATATTTGTGTTCTCTAGTATCGGATTAGGTATTTGGGGTACTTCATTAATGCCTTATTTAAATCAGGATTTTTTTGGCAATAATGTATTTATGGCCTATTTAAGCCCTTATCTATCATATGTTATTCCTAATATTCTTATTGTCGGGATTATTATTTTTAGTATCGCAGCTATCTCTCGCAACTTATTAGCTACTTACTTAGGGTGTATAGCATTACTTGTATTGTACGGAATTGCTGGAACTCTTCTATCTGATATTGAAAACACAAGCTTATCATCACTACTTGATCCTTTTGGCGGGACAGCTTTTGATACTCTAACAAAATATTGGACTGTAACAGAAAAAAATGAAAAAATTATTCCTTTTACATGGTATTTGTTTTTAAACAGAGCCATCTGGACTAGCTTTGCTTTAGGTCTATTCTCTTATCTAGTATTGAAATTCAAATTCTCTCAAAATGTTTTTCACTTAAAATTTAGAAAAAATTCACGTTTAATATTTGCCAATATTAATCCTGTATTGAAAGTTCTAAAATTTAAACTCCCAACCGTAAATCAAGATTTTGGGTTCAAGTCAACATTAAAACAACTAATCCGTTTAGTTAAGTTCGAAACAAGAAGTATGATTAAAAATCCTTATTTCTTAGGAATTCTTATCACAGGAATAATATTTGTTTTTATAAACGCATCTCAACTGGGAAAAATATTTGGCACTACAACCTACCCCGTAACATATCAGGTTGTAGGAATACTTGGAGGAACATTCAGCCTTTTTCTATTCATTATAATCACATTTTTATCGGGCGAAATTGTATGGAACGAACGAACATATAAAGTAGACGAGCTAGTAGATTCGATGCCAATTCCTACATGGAGCATCTACACATCCAAACTATCAGCCCTATTATGCGTTCAAGTTATTTTATTGAGTATTATTATGTTTTTAGGTATCATTACTCAATCTGTAATGGGCTATTTTAATTTCGAAATTAATTTATACATAAAAAGCTTATTCGGAATTCAATTTACCTATTTTGCTCTAATTTGTATTCTTGCTTTTGTTATACATGTATTAGTTAACAACAAATATATGGGACATTTCATCCTTATCTTGTTTTATTTATTTTCTTCGTTTATGGGAGACATGGGCTTAGAACACAATTTATACAAGTACGCATCTAGTCCAGGAATTATGTATTCTGATATGAATGGATACGGACACTTTATTATGCCTTTCATTATTTATAGAGCATACTGGTTTGCTTTTGCTATTATTTTAGCCATAACATCAAACTCTTTATGGGTAAGAGGCAAAGAAACAAGTTTCAAAAAACGCTTTTCGCTATTAAAACAAAACATAAAATTATCTGCCAAAATCAGTTTAATTGCCTCTTTAGTAGTATTTATTGCTTTAGGAGCATTTATTTTTTATAACACCAATATTTTAAATGAATACAAAACTAGTAAAGAAAGTATTCGCGAGATAGTTAGTTACGAGAAAAACTATAAAAAATATACTAAATGTATTCAACCTCGAATAGTCGAAATGAATATGAATGTAGATATATACCCTAAACAAAGAAGTGTTAACTATAAAGGATTTTATATTATAAAGAATAAATCAGACAAAGCAATAGATTCAATATTTATAAACTACAACCAAAAAGCCGAATACAAACAATTTGATTTTGACAAAAAAGCAAATCTCTCTTTCGAAGATAAAAATATGGGAATCCGTATATATAAGTTTACTGAAGCTTTACAACCAAACGATTCTACATATTTACGCATCGATATGAATATTGCTCCTAAAGGATTCAAAAATAGAGATTCTAACAATCGTTTACTTGCTAATGGGACTTTTTTAACAACAGGTCAGCTACCTACTTTCGGGTACAATTCAGGGTATGAGCTAACAAACGAACGCAAACGCAAAAAGTACAATTTACCCGAAAAAGAACTTGTTGCTAAAATCGATGACACACAAGCTTTACAAAACACTTACATCTCAAACGATGGAGATTGGATTCGTTTCGAAACAACAGTAAGTACTTGCAAAGATCAAATAGCTATAGCTCCTGGGTATTTACAAAAAGAATGGACTGAAAATGGTCGAAACTATTACCATTATAAAATGGATAGCAAGATATTAAATTTTGCCGCTTGGCTTTCGGCCGATTATCAAGTATTAAAAGACGAATGGAATGGAATAAAACTTTCGATATATTATCATAAAGGACACGAATACAATATAAAAGATATGATGAAAGCAATGAAAAAATCGTTAGAATATTATTCGAAAAATTTTACCCCTTTCCAATTTAAACAATTAAGAATTCTTGAGTTTCCTCGATTTTCAAAATTTGCTCAATCATTCCCTAACACCATTCCATTTTCCGAGAGTATAGGTTTCATTGCTAATATCGAAGATGAAGATATAAATTATCCTTTTTGGGTTACAGCTCACGAAACGGCTCATCAATGGTGGGTACATCAGGTTATTGGAGCTAATGTCGAAGGTGCTACTGTTACATCCGAAGTGCTATGTCAGTATTCATCACTTAAGGTTATCGAAAAAACATATGGAATCGAAAAAGTACGCGACTTTATAAAACATGAAATGGATAGTTACTTGAGCGGACGTAGCTCTGAAGCTCATTACGAACCTCCATTATTGTATTTACGCCCAAACCAAGGGTATCTACATTACAATAAAGGAAGTATCGTAATGTATGCTTTATCCGATTATATTGGCGAAGACAAATTAAATAGTGCTATTAAAAAGTTTGCCGAAAAGTATGCTTTTCAGGAACCTCCATTTGTTACATCCGAAGATTTTATTAAATACATTAAAGAAGTAACTCCCGATTCGCTTCAATACCTAATTCACGACATGTTCGAAACCATTACTCTATACGAGAATAAAGTTATTGATGTTAATTACTCTCAATTAGACAATGGAAAGTATAAAGTAAACTTCTCGGTCGAATGTCAGAAATTTAGAGCTGATAGTCTGGGTCGTGAAAATGAAATAGCCATTAACGATTGGATAGATATAGCTGTATTTTCGAAAGAAACAAACGACTCTATCAAAAAAGAAGAAGAGATACTACTGAAAAAATTCAAAGTAACTCAGAAAAGTAACGATTTCGAATTTATAGTAGAACACAAACCAAGTAAAGTAGGGATTGATCCTTACTTAAAGCTTATCGACAGACACAAAGAAGACAATACGAAAACAATTTCTATCATTTAGTTTCTATAATTGTTTTATAGAATCGGCGAAGCAAAATGCCTCGCTGATTTTTATTTCCTGCTTTTTATACTATCTACAACATCTTCAGACAACTCTCGCTACAATGGTTTAACTGGAATACAAATATCCAATTCAAATTTATTTTCCAGATGAGATTCGGGCGATTTATAGTATAATTCGTACGGACTTAAATCTATTGGCTGGTAACCATTCTCCGATATCCAAATAAATATTGTATTCCAAGCTTCCGAAAACTCTGTCTTTGTCAATTCAAACCTACCTACAGCATACTTCTCGCTCAAAACAGTAAGCCTGCCAAATTCGCCTTCGGGCTTTACATCCGAATTGATAACAATTCCTGCACTTTGCCTAAGTTTATCCATATCTGTAACCCTAGGATCATCGTGATAAACAGTAATAGTTTGTGTATCCTTACCTACCAAACCTCTAGGTCCTGCCCATTTAAATAACTTTTCGTAAGCTACACCTATTTCGCTAAATTCGCCAACATGTCTACAATAGATTACATCCATTTCGGGCATTTTTTTTACTTCAATGTTTGTTTTCATTATGTTCCTCCATTTTTCTTTTAATTCTATAATGCGAATATAGCCTGTAGAGGATTTTCTCAATTTATCAATCTTGCTATCCTGTTTACCATTCTTGCTAAGTTCTTTTTGCATCTGAACTCTATATTCTTTGGCAGCACATTTAAAATACAATTTAAACTCACGACTAAACACCGAATTACTGGTATAACCACAATAATATGCTATTTCACTAATTGGTTTATCTGGATCTGTTAATAACAAACCTGCAGCTTTTTCAACTCTTAAGCGTTTTACAAAATTATTAAGTGTTTCGCCTGTAAACACTGCAAATATCCTATGAAAATGGTATGGAGAAAAATTTGCAACCTGAGCTAAGGTTTCTAAATTCAATTTCTTATCTAAATTATTATAAATAAAATCAATTACCTTATTTATTCTAAAAATATATTCCTTTTGATAAGAATTTTTAGGTGATATCATTATAAATTATTTTTTTAATACACTATATCTTTTCGATTTGATATAAAAATAAAAGAGCTGTTTCATAAAATAAAACAGCCTCTCTATTTTCTTATCGTAAAATGCTATTCTTCAGAAGTACCTCTTAATCCCATTATATCTCTGTCGAACATATACATATTTTTATCTCCTAACATATTCAGCTTATCAATAACTATCTGTACCGAAGCTTCTTCTTCTACTTGCTCAGTAACAAACCACTGCACCCAATTGTTTGTCGCAAAATCTTTTTCTTCGATAGTTAATGCTACAATATCATTTATCGAACCAGTAATGTATTGCTCATGAGCTAACACCTCATTAAATAACTCTTTAATTCCAGGAAAACTTGATGGAGGAACATCAAAAGCAGGAATAATAGCATGCCCTCCTCTTTCATTAATAAAATTGATAAATTTCATCATATGAGTGCGCTCTTCTTCTGCTTGAGCAAATAACCATTGAGCTATTCCGGCGTAACCCTCTTTATCTGCCCACGAAGCCATCGATAGATACAAATTCGAAGAATAACCTTCTTTTATGATTTGTTCATTTAATATTTTTTCAATCTTTTTCGTTAACATAGTGTTTGGTTTTTTATTTTATTAGTAAATATACAAAACTATTTTGTCCGGCTATTCAATATCCAAGTTAAATTCCTGCTTTAACAATGCCAGATTTTCATTTTTCGAAAGCAAATGTTTAAATCTATCTTCGGTAGTATAAAGCTTATTACCTTCTGATTTAGATTCATTCATTGTTAGTTGCAACTTTATATTGGTATTTTGCAATAATCGTTTCAAATTCCCCAAAAGCTCATTCCTTATTTCATCCATCATATTTTTCTGAGCTTTATTTTCAACAACAAAACTTACTGTAGTATTTTGTCCTAACTGAGGCTTTTTTGATGTTAGTGTATTAAATACTCTGGGACGATCACTTGTAGTATCCGAAAATTTTGTCCAAGCAGCAACTAAATCTTCTTGAGTAAAATTATTATTCATTACTACTTCGTTCTCATCCGACTTGCTTTCGGCTTTCTTTACATTATGGTTGGATACCTGCGTTTGTGTTAGTTTTTCTTTTATCGAAAAAGAACCAAATTCAGAGGGTTTTCCTATTTGAATTGAAGGTTGATGTTTTTTTACTGTATTGTCTCTCGAAACATTACTGCTCGAATCTTTTTTTGTTTCTTTCGGTTTTTCAGCCTTAGGGAATACCTCTTTCTCTCTATTTTTAGATTCTACTAAGTCAGGTTTTTTTTTTTCAGTTGTAATATTACACAACTCAATCAATGCTAATTCTACATGTAAGCGTTTGTTCTTGCTCAATCTATACGAAATATCACATTTGTTCGAGATTTGAAGAGCTTCAAAAATAAAATCAGGGGAACAAATATTAGCTTGTTCTTTGTATCGTTCGCGAATAACTGCACCAACCTCAAGCAATTGCAAAGTACTGTTATCGCGACTTACCAATAAATTTCGTAAATGCTCGCTTAAACCATTTATAAAATGATGTGCATCAAAACCTTTATCTATAATTTCATTAAAAATTAATAAGTTGTCAGATATATTATTTTTTAAAAACGAATCAACAATTCTGAAATAATAATCATAATCCAGCACATTTAAATTATCTATAACCTTCTGATAAGTAATCTCACTGCCCGAAAAACTTACAACCTGATCAAATATCGATAAAGCATCACGCATAGCTCCATCTGCCTTTTGGGCAATAATATTTAAGCCTTCTATTTCGTAAGTTATATTTTCATTTTTCGAAATATACTCCAGATATTCAACTGTATCATCAATACGTATCCTATTAAAATCAAATATCTGACATCGCGATAAAATTGTAGGTATTATTTTATGTTTTTCGGTTGTTGCTAAAATAAAGATAGCATGAGCCGGAGGTTCTTCTAATGTTTTCAAAAATGCATTAAAAGCTTGAGATGACAACATGTGTACCTCATCAATTATATATATACTATATTTCCCTACCTGAGGTGGTATACGAACCTGCTCTATTAAATTCCGAATATCTTCGACCGAATTATTCGATGCTGCATCAAGCTCATGAATATTATACGACCGATTTTCATTAAACGAATTACACGATTCGCATGTATTACAAGGTTCTGTATTATCGTCTAAGTTGATACAATTTATTGTTTTTGCAAAAATTCGGGCACATGTTGTTTTTCCTACTCCTCGCGGACCACAAAATAAATATGCCTGAGCTAAATGATTACTCTTAATAGCATTTTTTAAAGTTGTAGTAATCGAAGCTTGTCCAACAACCGACTTAAATGTCGAAGGTCTGTACTTTCTTGCTGAAACTATAAAATTATCCATATTTTTTTCCACTTAAACATACGAAATACAAAGGTAAAATTTTTGATCAATTTACGAGGAAATTATAAAACCTACTCGCTTATTTTTTATTACAAAAAAATTCTGATCTAAAATCAGAGGCTTTAATTATCCAACTATAATCAATAATAAAACTCAATATTAATACAACTCACTACACGAAAGCTCATTTGACCAAAAACTAGATTCGGTTTTATTTGAAAAAAAGAAAAAATATTATAATTTTGCGGCTCATTTATTAATTAAAATTGAAAAGATCATGATGAATCATTATGAAACCGTTTTCATTTCAACTCCCGTTTTGTCTGAAAATCAGATGAAGGAAACGGTTGACAAATTCTTAGGAATTTTACAAAAAGCAGGTGCCGAAATCGTGCACAAAGAAGATTGGGGCTTAAAAAAATTAGCTTATCCTATCCAAAAGAAATCAACTGGATTTTATTATCTAATTGAATTCAAAGCCACTGGAGATATTATCAACAAACTTGAAACTGAATACAGACGAGACGAAAGAATTATTCGTTTCTTAACTTTCAGAATGGATAAATTTGCAGTTGCATATAGCGAGAAGAAAAGAAGTAAGAAAGAAACTAAAAAGGAGGAATAGGCCATGGCTCAAAATTCATCAGAAATAAGATATTTAACACCCCCAACTGTTGAAATCAAAAAGAAAAAATATTGTCGTTTTAAGAAAAACAAAATCAGGTATATTGATTATAAAGATCCTGAATTTTTAAAGAAATTTGTAAACGAACAAGGTAAAATTTTACCTCGAAGAATTACAGGTACATCTTTAAAATACCAAAGAAAAGTTGCTAAAGCAATAAAAAGAGCTCGTCATTTAGCTTTATTGCCATATGTAACTGATATGTTAAAATAACAATATACGGAGGAAAGAAAAATGGAAGTAATTCTTAAACAAGATATACAAAGCTTAGGTCATAAAAATGACATAGTAACTGTTAAGAATGGTTACGGAAGAAACTATTTAATCCCTAAAGGATTGGCAACTTTAGCAACTCCTTCAGCTAAGAAAATGCATGCTGAAAATCTAAAACAAAGAGCTCATAAAGAAGAAAAAATCAAAAACGAAGCTCTTGAAATTGCTAAAAAATTAGAAAAAGTAACTATTTCGATAGGAGCTAAAACTAGTTCAACCGGAAAAATATTTGGTTCTGTTAACACAATCCAAATTGCCGAAGCTCTTAAAGAAAAAGGATACGAAATCGAAAGAAAAAACATTTCTATTGCTGACGATTTAGTAAAAGAAGTTGGAAAATATACTGCAACTATTAAACTTCACAAAGAAGTTAAAGTTGATATCGAATTCGAAATTATTGCTGAATAATTATAAATTCGTTAAAATTTACAGAAGCCATCTTTTTATAGGATGGCTTTTTTTTATATAATACCAAATGAATTTCAAGATGAGGGATTTATAAAAATGAATAATTTTTGTCTTAGACGCGACGAAAAAGCAAAAGATAGCCGAGTTACCTTGCTAGCTTTTTTGGCAATGGATAAGGCAAAAAGAAGCGTTTTTATCATTCATTTTGATGTTATTTTGGTATAATTCGTCTCAAATAAATCTACTTCCGAAATGAACAATATCGAACTTAAAATTTCTCAGGCCGAACAAAAATATCTTTCTATTCTTTCTAACTATTGTCTAAATATATTTTCGAAAAAACAAATACCTTCTCACAACGAAACTCATCATTATAGAGTTTGGCAATATTGCAAAGAAATAATACATACAATATCTTCCGAATATCCAATTAGTCAAAATTTAGTCGAATCGTGCCTTATTGCTGCATTATTTCACGACACAGGACTGTCAGTTAACCTAAACGAAAAGCATGGCAAAGAAAGCCGAATTATATGCGAAAATTTTTTCAATGAAAACAAAGAGATTGTTCCCAATAATTTTGAACAAACTCTAAATGCGATAGAACTACACGACGATAAAAACTATAAAAACTCACAAATATTACCTAATTCTGTTTTTTCAATCTTATGCAATGCCGACGATTTAGATGCTTTCGGGAAAATTGGAGTTATACGATATACTGATATTTATTTAATGCGAGGAATAAATCTGAACGACCTACCCAAACTTGTTCTTAAAAACTTAGATATGCGATTTGCTAATTTCGAAAAAACGTACAAGCAATTCGATAGCTTAGTTGCCAAACACAAGAAAAGATTCTTTATAACAAAAAAATTCTTTGATGATATGATTCTTGAATTAAACTAAAAAAGCAAGCCTTTTGAGCTTGCTTTTTTTTGGCGGAGAAAGAGGGATTCGAACCCCCGGTACCTCGCGGTACAACGGTTTTCAAGACCGCCGCATTCGACCACTCTGCCATTTCTCCGGGGGCAAAAGTAGAATTATTTTTCTTTTACACAAAATTTTTTTCTCGCTGTTAAGTAAAAAAAATCCATTTTAATCCTTCCTCTATCCTCATCTTATTTTATTACAGAATATTGCGAAATTAAAAAAAAATGAATTTTAATCTATTTTTTCGAAAAAACACCCGAAAACAAACCTATTCATCGTTTTATTACAAAAAAACAATTCCTTTTTCTCCATTTTCACGAGTCAATAATCTCAATTATTATCTCCAAAGCAAATTATTTTATTTTCTGAGTTTAAAAAAACCACTCCGAAGCTCTTCGATGAGATTTCGACAAGACCGAAAGCATTCCGAGTCTCTTCGATGGGATTTCGGAAAAATGCTCATAACCCTGAATCAGTATAAAATTACTCTCGTAATTTTATTAAATTTCACATTTATTTCTAAAAAGCAACCAAAATCTAATAAAAATATACATATGATAAAAACACTTTTAACAGCCTCATTCTTTCTACTAGGATTACTAACAACTAATGCCCAATACGAAAATTACACAACGGAATGGAGTCCTATATTCGAACAAAAAAATACAACCGGAACTATAATACTTTATGATACTTCATCAGGAAAGAGCAAAATTTATAATCTCGAAAGATGCGATAGTGCATATATACCTGCTTCAACATTTAAAATCCTTAACTCTTTAATCTCTCTCGAAACGAAAGTAATTAAAAGCATAAACGATACAATTAAATGGAATGGTACTGATTACGGCTGGGACAAATGGAATACTGATCAAACAATGAAAACAGCCATGCCTCTATCTTGCATTTGGTTTTATCAAGAACTTGCTCGTAGAATTGGCATTAAGGATATGCAAAAATGGATTGATTCTGTTGGATATGGAAATACAAAAATGGGCGGTTTAATCGATAATTTTTGGCTCGAAGGCGATATTCGAATTTCAGCAAGAGAACAAGTTCATTTTATCGAAAGATTAATAAAAAACGATCTTCCTTTTAGTATCAAGAACCAAGAAACAGTTAAGAAAATCATGATAACAGACTCTACAAAAAATTATGTACTCCATTCGAAAACAGGATGGGCAATGCGTATAAAAAAACAAATTGGATGGTTTGTAGGCTATGTCGAAACAAAAAACAACACATGGATTTTTGCACTAAATATTGATATAAAAAAGAAAGAAGATTCTAAAAGAAGAAAACAAATAACTTACGAAATCCTAAAAAGAGAAGGTATTATTAACTAATATTTTTTAAGGCTACTGAGCTTGATTGTATGTTCAATAGCTAAACATGTAACCTTATTTTTCATTTCGACATTGAGCATAGCCAAAATCCACAAAATAAAATATAAAAAGAGTCCATAAGATTAAAAACCTTATGGACTCAACACCCTTCGAATGTTTCCCCTTATTACAAATCTTTCAACATCTTAAATAAATTAACCAATCATCAATCTTTTATCAATTTATTTGTCAAACGAAGGATGCTCAACTACAACAGCAAGTTCAATATTTTTACCCCTAATTAATATAATTTATGCTGTTGCAGATTCCGCATAAACCTATTAAATTATGAAAAAGTATTTACAAACACTTTTCGATGATTATAAACAATTTAGACATTTTAAATGTTCACGAAATATTAAAAAAATATTTATCTATATTATTTTTTATAATTTGATACCGAAGTTTATTTACTAAAAACAATATTTTCAGAGCTTAAAAGCAATTTAAAATATATTTGTAATTATGGATTTAGCACAAATAAAAACCCCAACTTTAATTATTGATCCCATAAAATGTTATGATAACATACACTTTATGGTAAAAAAGGCTCAGAAACACAATTTAATTTTCCGGCCTCACTTTAAAACTCATCAATCGCAAACTGTTGGTTTGTGGTTTAAGAAACAGGGTGTCGAACAAATAACTGTATCGTCGGTACAAATGGCAAAATATTTTTCGGGTATTTATAAGGATATTACAATTGCTTTTCCAGTTAATGTAAGAGAGATTTACGATATCAATACACTTGCACAAAATACACAATTGAATATCGTAATCGAAAATCTAGAATCGATACACTTTTTAGATAAAAGCCTAAAGCATAATACATCATATTACATCAAAATTGATACAGGATATAACAGAACAGGTGTAAATTCCGAGTCGCTTGATATTATAAATGATATTTTAGATGAGGCTGGGAAGAATATGAATTTGCAATTTAAGGGATTTCTGTGTCATGCTGGTAACACATATGCAACCAAAGATATCGACGAAATTCATACGATTCATAATAAAAATCTAAAAAGCTTGTCGGCATTGCGAAATAATTACCAAAACAAATATCCAAACTTAATTATTTCGATTGGCGATACTCCTTCGTGTAGTTTATCTGACAACTTTGAAGGAATCGATGAAATTCGTCCGGGCAATTTTATCTTTTACGATTTATGGCAACATCATTTAGGTGCATGTTCGTTTAATAATATTGCTGTAGCTATGGCTTGTCCGGTTGTTGCCAAGCATAGCAACCGACACGAACTTATTGTATATGGAGGAGCAATACATTTTTCGAAAGAATATATTGAGCTTAAAAATCAAAAGATATTTGGACAGGTAGTAAAACTAACTCAAGATGGCTGGGTACAACAAAACACAAAAAATTATTTAACCAAATTGTCGCAAGAGCATGGTACAATAAAAGCCGATAGTAAACTTTTTAGAGAAATACAGGTAGGCGATTTAATCGGAATTATACCTATACATTCGTGTTTAACTGCAAACTTATCTGATAGATATATTGATACACAAAACCAAACGATTGAACATCTATAAGCACAAGTATTTCTTAATTTATATACTCCGAACTTTAGTGAATCAAACCTGAATGTTATACCAAATGGATTTCAAGATGAGGGATTTATAAAAATGAATAATTTTTGTCTTAAACGCGACGAAAAAGCAAAAGATAGCCTAGTTACCTTGCAGCTTTTTTGGCAATGGATAAAGCAAAAAGAAACGTTTTTATCACTCATTTTGATGTTCTTTTGGTATAATACCAAAAGAGGCTGTCTCAAAAACGAAACAACCCCTTTAAATTATTTATAATACGAATTTATTCTATAGCTAATAATTCTACCTCAAAAATCAATACCGAGTTCGGAGGTATTGATCCTCCTGCTCCTTGCTCGCCATATGCCAAGTCCGAAGGAATGAATACTTCCCACTTAGCTCCAACTTTCATTAATTGCAAAGCTTCTTGCCAACCTTTAATAACTCTGTTAACACCAAAACTTATAGGCTCGCCTCTCTCGTACGAACTATCAAAAACTTTTCCACTTAGCAAACGCCCCGAATAGTGAACTTTTACCTTATCGCTTGCCAAAGGCTTGTTTCCTGTTCCTGCTTTTATAACCTTATATTGCAAACCACTTTCAAGTTTTACCACTCCCTCTTTGCTTTTATTCTCTTCTAAAAAAGCATTTCCTTTCTTTATATTTTCTTCTTTTTGGCGCTCTTTAAGTGCTTTAAAATACTTCTCGATAAACTTATTCGCTTCTTTATTTGTAAATGCTGGCTTACTTGGCTTTTTCTTATCATCTAAAACCAACTCAAAAGCCTTAATAAACATATCGATATTAAAATCAGGAACCTCTTGTTTCTTTAGAGTCTCACCCATACTAATTCCGATAGCATAGCTAATCGAATCGGCTTCGGTTTTTAGCTTGTTTTTCTTAAACAACTGAGCATTGGCACTGTCAAATATAAAAACACACAATGCTAGTGTAACAATTAAAGGAATTACGTTCTTCATCTGGTCGAATTTTTGATTTTATTATTAATTATTTAGATTTATCTTAATCAAGATATAGAGTGTTAATTTGATCTTTTAACAAATTTAGTCAGAATAACGATTTGTTGCCCATTAATTCGCCCTTCGATATGCTCAGGGTTATCAGCAACAAGTGCGATACCTCGCACTGCTGTTCCTCGCTTAGCTGTAAAACTGGTTCCTTTTACATTTAAATCTTTAATTAAAACAACCGTATCTCCTGCTTGCAACTCAGCTCCATTGCTATCAATATGCTTTTTTATATCATCAGGATCAATATCCTCGCCAGTAGCTTTAGCCCACACCAAAGTCTCTTCGTCAAGATACATCATATCTAATAAATCCTGAGGCCAGCCTTCGGCTTTTAACCTATTTAGCATACGCCAAGCCATAACCTGTACAGGGGCATTTTCATTCCACATACTATCATTTAAACAACGCCAATGGTTTACATCTACCTTTTCGGGATTTTCAATCTGCTCTATACAAGCACTACAAGCATATATACACTTATCGACACTTTCTAAATTTTCAGGAGGAACCTGATAAATTGATAAATCATTTTCAGCCCCACATAATTCGCATTTCGAATTACTTCTTTCTCTTAGTTCTTTTTCGATACTCATTCTGTAATTTTATTTTAAAAGCTGAAAGTAATACTTTTTGTCTAAACATGAGTAATCATTAGCTTTTTTGTTCATAAAAACATTAATTTTAACTACTCAAAAAAACAATACGACATGAATGAAATCGATCAAATTATTAATAAATACAACTTAAAATCACACCCCGAGGGAGGATATTTTACCGAAATATATCGCTCCGATTACAAGTTAAAATCTCCAATAAACTCACAATCTCGAAATGCCATTACACACATATACTTTCTACTAGTAAATGGTCAGTTTAGTCGATTTCATAAAGTTTTACACGATGAAGTTTGGAATTTTTACGAAGGAGATTCTTTAAGATTAATCGAATTCGATGGAACAAATATAAACACTGAAATTATCGGAAAAGAAACAGCATCGTATGTACACATTGTAAAAGGAGGAATTTTTCAGGCTGCCCAAACAACAGGCGAGTATAGCTTGGTTGGTTGTTCTGTTGCTCCAGGATTTGATTTCGCTGATTTCTCTTTCCTCGAAGCTCAAACTCCCGAATTTGAAACATTACAAAATAATTACCCGACTTATCTTAAGCTTGTTTAATTGCATAGATTTTATAAATACTTCAAATCATTATATATAACAAACTTAAAATACTTGAATATTAGGTTTTCTTGTAAAGATAGTTTAGGCAAATACACCTGTGCTAAACGTGACCGAATTGTTTTCGAAACAACCCACAAACACAACAAGCCAATAACTACAGCAATGCGCGGAGGATATACTCCTAATCTTCGACATTACCTATGTTTATTGCAATACATACAGAATTATTAAAGAAATATTTTCTTAAAAACATTAAAACTTCAGAAGATATAGCTATTTTAGAGAACTCTAAACATTCTAAAATCCTTAAATGAAAAAAACTGTCCCATATGTGTATGAGTTTTTTGTTGTCTTACTTGGTGTTTATTTAGCTTTTGTTTTAACTAATTGGCACGAACAACAAAAAATCAACAAAGAAATTAAACAGATATATGATGAAATCAATGAAGAAATATTTAATAATTACCAAGAAGTATATTCTTTAAATAGGAAAACTCGAAATAGTTTTGCCAAATTCTTAAAATACGAGAACAAAGAAACTCGTCGAGAGATGAAAAACTTATTTAATATTGTCGGAGAAGAAGGAGGTATAGACTTTGTTCAATTCCGATTTTTTGCTTTCGAGAAACTCAATAAAATGAACATCTCAAACCAAATTCCTCGCGATTATATCTTTAAGCTCAAAAAATTTTATGCTGCTATTAAAAACATTGATGAGGTTCAGAAACAAATAAATTCACTTATTTTTTCTCCAATGTGTGTCGACAACAAACAAATCGATGTTGCTTTTGCTTACTTAATGGCAATATTGTGGCAGCAACAATCTTGGTGTTTTTCTTTAGAAGAAATATTCAATTCATTTCCTAAAGAATATCCTGATATATATCTAGAAAAAATACAACGCGATTCAATTATCAATAAACATTACAGGAATTTAAAAGAAAAATACAACAATAACTTCAACGCATACCGCCGAAATAATATAATTTCATCATTGCATTTATAAAAAACCCTTGCTTAAGATTTGTAGGTTTAGATAATTTAGGCAAACGCCTGTGCTAAACGTGACCGAATTGTTTTCGAAATAGCCCACAAACACAACAAGCCAATAACTACAGCAATGCGCAGAGGATATGCTCCTAATCTTCGATAGTATCTATGCTCATTGCAACATAGAATTATTAGGGAAATATTTTCTTGGAAACATTGAAAACTTAGAATATATATCTATCTTAGAAAACTCTAAACATTCTAAAATCCTTAAAGTGAAAAAAACTGTCCCATATGTGTATGAGTTTTTTGTTGTCTTACTTGGTGTTTATTTAGCTTTTGTTTTAACTAATTGGCACGAACAACAAAAAATCAACAAAGAAATCAAACAGATATATAATGAAATTAATGAAGAAATATTTAATAATTACCAAGAAGTATATTCTTTAAATAAGAAAACACGAAATAGCTTTACTAAACTTTTAAAATACGAGAACAAAGAAACTCGTCGAGAGATGAAAAATTTATTCTCTATTACCAGTGAAATCGGAGGAATATACTTTACTAAATTCAAATATTCTGCTTTCAACAAACTTAATAAAATGAATATCTCAAATCAGATTCCTCGTGATTACATAATTAAAATCGAAAAATTTTATGCCTCTATTAAGAATATTGAAGAAATTTACACCAAATCTAATGACGTTTTTTTTTCAAGTATGACTATCGATAATAAACAAATAGATGTTGCTTTTGCTCAATTAATGTTAATGTTGTGGCAACAACAATCTTGGTGTTTTTGTTCAGAAGAAATATTCAATTCTTTTTCTAAAGAATATCCTGATATATATCTAGAAAAAATACAACACGATTCAATTATTAATAAGCATTTCAGGAATTTAAAAGAAAAATACAATCATAACTTTAATACATATATTCATAATAAACGGATTCCTTCATCGCGTTTAATCACATGTCCATAATCAAAAAAGAAGGGGCTGTCAGAAAACATTTCTGACAGCCCCTTCTTTTTGTCTTTATTTTTTATTCAAACCGATAAGCTGCTTTCTCTAAATCTTTAACCGATTTTATCTTACGAGGAGGATTTAAGTGTTGTCCTAAAAACTTATATATTTTCACTCGTACTTTTCGGGCATGTTTTGTGTCCATTCGGTCAAACGAATGTCCTCCCGGAATATTATCGAAAATCTCATACTCAAATTTTTTCCCATCTGCCTTAAGCGATTTTATCAAATGCTCTACCTCTAATACATTCACATCATCATCGTTCGTATTTGTATGTATTAAAAGAGGTGTATTTTTAAATTTATGAGTATTCCATGCTGGCGAACGTCGACGATATTCATTTACATTTTCGTAAGCTGTTTTTCCAATATGATAATCGGCCGAATACAAATCTCTATATTTCTGTGTTTGATATCCCATACGCGAAATAATATCACTAACCGGAACTCCTGCAAATGCCACTTTATAATCTTTCGGGTGATCAAAAATATTATGTAAAGTAATCATCCCCCCATGACTCCATCCAATTATACCTACTCTATCTTTATCAACAATCTCATAATTCTCAATCATGTATTTCCTACTAGCATCTACATCTTCGGTTTCTAACCCACCATAATCAATCTTTTCGTAATGACTTTTTCCATAACCAGTACTCCCTCTATATTCGGCTGCAACAACAATATATTGCTGCGAAATTAATTCGCGAACTATATGTGCATAATAAGTAGTAAAATCGCCATGCACTCCCCCATGAGGCAACACTATTAAAGGATACTTTTTCGAGGGATCAATAGTTTTAGGAATAAAAGTATAAGTCCAAAACTTAACAGGATTACCTGCTCCTTGTGCTGTCGGATTTTTTTCTTTCCATTTCGGGGGTCCATAAATATATACTTTATCGATATAAGCAATATCTCCAACTTTATTATACCATAAAATATCATCATTAATCTTTTCTAATCGATCTAATCGATGATTTAAACGTTGCATTTGCTTGTTCAATTCGGTTATAATTTCATCCGAATCTTGGGCTTGTAAAGACGAAACGAATACTACAAGCAAAATAGCTAAGCAGTTTTTTAGTTTTCTCATTTGTTTAAAATTTATGACCTCCTAAAAAATTATTAATTACATCGGTTTATTATTTTAGGTGTAGTCTATTCGTTTTTTATAAAAATAGTTTTGATTTTCAAATTTCGATTTTACCCTCAAAAACAAATTCGGCAGGACCTGTCAACCAAATATCTTCAAATGTATTGTTTGATTTCTGGTTAAACCTTACATTTAGGTTCCCTCCTAAGGTTTCTATATCAAATGACTTTTTGTCAGAGTTGATATGAATTGCTGCACTAATTGCCGAAGCTGTAACCCCTGTACCACAAGACAAAGTCTCATTTTCAACTCCTCGCTCGTAGGTTCTAACAAATAACTTCTTCTCGTTTAAAATTTCAACAAAATTTACATTAGTCCCTTCAGCTCTAAACTTTTCGCTATATCTTATTTCTTTTCCTTTATTAAAAACATCTACATTTTTTACATCATTACAAAAAGCAACATAATGAGGCGATCCCGTATCTAAAAAATAATTTTCATCAACAACATCGATACTCGAAACATCCTGCATTTGTAACGAAACTGTATTATCATCATTTATAATTGCATTATGCACACCATCAATCGAGTTAAAACTTGTTTTTTCTGAAATAACATTTAGCCTACGAGCCATTGCTACCAAACACCGACCTCCGTTACCACACATAGTTCCTTCGTTACCATCTGAATTAAAATATCTCATATTAAAATCCATTGTAGAGTGCTTTTCTAACAGCATTAAACCATCGGCTCCAATGCCAAAACGTCGGTTACACAACAACTCAATCTGTTTTGTATTTAACGATATTGTATTTGCAGTATTATCAATTATAACAAAGTCATTGCCTGCTCCTTGATATTTATAAAAAGATATAGTCATATTGATTCGAATTTTCTTGAAATATACTTGTTACTGTTTTATTACAAGCTGTTTTGTATTATTTTTTTGTAAACTTATAAATATTTTTTTATAAATGACAAATAAGCAGTCTGTGTTAAATAATGTTAAAGCTAAAGCTTTAAATATCATCGGTATTAAATTTGACGTTAACTTTATCAAACATAATTTTTGATTAATACACAATACAAGAAAGAAGTATAAATAATAATATATTAACAACGAATAAAAACACAACACAGATGAAACCTTCATGATAAATAAACTTAACACATACTAATATGGTTATTTCCTAATAGTATTAGAGTTTCAACTTAGAAACATGAAGGTTCACGAGTGGAATATTGTTATGGCTTGGGGGAGCGAGTAACAAAAAAACACTCAATACAGGAAAGAAGTATAAATAATAATAAATTAACAACTATATAAAAATACTACACAGATGAAAGCAAAAATATTTTTAGGAAATATTGTCATAGCAATTTTATCTGCATTAATGGCAATTATTATTTACACAAATTTTTTTCAAGAAGAATTATCGAATAATCCAAAACAAGAAATCGAAGAGGAAGGAGTTATTGACCTATTAGAAGACTCGAATAAGGTTAGTTATAAAAAGACTCCCATTAGTTTTAATGGCGAAATATTCGATTTTACCGAAGCTGCCGACAAAAGCATACATGCTGTTGTCCATGTTACTTCGAAAAATAATTTAGAGAACAATTCTTATTCGGGCAATCCTATATTCGATTTATTATTTGGCGACAATTACAACAAACAACCTTCGATATCATTTGGTTCTGGAGTTATTATTTCTAAAGATGGATACATAGTAACCAACAATCATGTTGTTGACGAGTCGGACGAGATACAAATTGTACTAAATGACAAACGCACTTTTACGGCAAAACTTGTAGGTAAAGATCCTAGTTCTGATCTGGCTTTATTAAAAGTTAAGGCTACAGATTTACCTTATATTTCTTTAGGAAACTCGGACAATCTAAAAGTTGGCGAGTGGGTTTTAGCTGTAGGTAATCCTTTTAATTTAACATCGACTGTAACAGCCGGAATTGTTAGTGCTAAAGCACGAGACATTAATATTTTATCAAAAAACAAATATCCTATCGAATCGTTTATACAAACCGATGCTGCCGTAAATCAAGGAAACAGCGGAGGTGCTTTGGTTAACATGCGAGGCGAGTTAGTAGGTATTAACTCGGCAATATTATCTCCTTCGGGGGCATATTCGGGCTATTCTTTTGCTATTCCTGTAAATATTGTAAAGAAAATTGTTGCTGACATTATTAAGTATGGCGAAGTACAACGTGCTGTTTTAGGCATTACCATAAAAAATATTACTGGCGAACTTGCCAAAAAATTCAAACTCGATAAAGTTGAAGGTGTTTATATCGAATCGGTAATTAGCAATGGAGCAGCCAAAGAAGCAGGTATTAAAAAAGGTGATGTTATTCTCAAAATAAACAAGGTAGAAGTAAATACTACCGCTGAGCTTACCGAACAAATGACAAAATATCGCCCTGGCGAATTAATTTATGTAACCATTAAGCGAAACGGAAAAAGAAAACAATTCGAAGTTGTATTGCGAAATATGCAGGGAAATACCGAAATCATAAAATCTGATAAATATTTATCAATTTTAGGAGCTAAGTTTCAAGAAATGTCACACAGAGATAAACGTATGTGGGGTGTTGATAAAGGAATTGTTATTTCTGAAATTAACGATGGAGTTTTAAAGAAAAAAGGAATAAAGAAAGGATACATTATCTTATCTGTAGGAGGTAAACCCATAAACAACATCTCTGATTTAAAACAAGAACTTAAACAAGTAGGAATTGGAGGAATTGCCGAAATGGAAGTAACATATCCTCGAAGTAGATATATATACGTATACAATATAAAACTTGAATAAAGCAATCATTAAATTCATTTAATAAAAAATGCCGAGGGTTTTAACTCTTGGCATTTTTATTTTTTATTATTATAGGTAATTGCACTATTGTATATTGTGATCTAAATTGTAAGGATATAACAAATTATAAATGACTGAATGTTTTTGAAACAACACGAATAATATCTTGTAGTATTTAATTACACAGATTCACTTTCTTAAAAATAGTGGTATGAAAAATTATAGTGGTAACTTTTTTACAGAAAAAATCAAAATAAAAACCAACAAAACACTACCTTACAAGTTATTAATCTGATGTAATACTCAAATATACTATCTTCAAACCCAAATGCTTTAATGTAAAACCCCAATATGCTATTGTAAAACCTAATTATTCTAATGTAGAACCTAAATAAACGAATGTAAAACCTAAATAAACTGCTGTCAATCCTAAATAAATTAATGTAAAACCTAATTATTAGATTTCCAATCTTATTTAATTCATTTTAAATCCTAATTAATTCGTTTTGATTTCAAACATCTTCATTTCCTCTTCAATTAATCAACTTTTGAGACTTATTTTAGAGTTTTAAACAAAGAAAAGCTTCTAAGAAGAATATGTGTTCTGTGTATTTATCACAAACAAACCATAAAACCTAGATATTTATTAATTTTTAAACATATAAATAAACCCAATCCCCAACATTTCTTTAAATTGGATTCTCGGTCCGTGATAATTATCATCCTTATCAACATAGCTAACATTATCATCGTAGATAAGATGAGCATTTATAGCCAATTTTATACTTTCGCTTAATTTCACTGTTAAATCTGCTTCTATATCAACATCAATATTCTGAGGGTTATCCATATAATTTGTAAAGAAATTCACTTTATTTATCAGCTCAATATTGTCTTTAATTTTTATTTTCGATATTGCTTTTACATAAGCCCCAAACTCTTTTCTTACCAATTCGTCTTCGGCTAAATCAAACAAGGTTTGATCGTAGTTTACAGTATCGGCAACAATTGTAAGCTTTGAGGTTAGTGGCGATACCAAAACTGTAAACTTTTTATTAGGCTTATAATCCATACCAATCGAAAATACTAAATAAGCCGGAGATAAAAATTCGGAAATCGGAATATCTTCTTCAGGGGTATAATCAAAACCTTTTAATATCTGGGTTTTAAAATTAAGTAAAGCACTATAATACCAATTTCCATAGGCTTTTTTACCAAACTTAGAGTTAAACTCTAATTTATCTTCGTTTTTCTGAATCGAATTTTCGCCAGCTTTAATATATCCTAATTTATATTCTAATGTCGACTCCCAATTTATTCGTTTTCCGTACAAATAATCTAAATCAAACTTCAGAATTCCGAGTGTCGAAATACTATTTTCTCCCCCTTCGGCCCAATTCTCAAGATATCCCTGATTAAATCGTATATCAGTTATACTTTTGTATTTCCAGATAGGAACAATAATATTTACCTTTTTCACTTTCTTTAATCCTTCGGCATAAAAGTAAGTGTCTATTTTTTGCTTAACTCCTTTTCTTCGTTTGGTTTTATTAATATAAACACCATCCTCAAAATCTAAAACAAACTTATTACCTTCGTTTTTCTTTATCCACAAAGTTGCCGACTCGCCTCGTTTATCATACAAATTTATTCGCAACGAATCGGGCTGACTTTTTCGAATACCCATAAAAACTGAATCTTTTTGCGAATTGTAAAAAACTAAATTTAACGAATCTTCGGGTGTTTTCTTTATTACAAAATCAATAGCTTTTAACAAGTTTTTAGCTTTTTTTACACTGTAAGATGTATCGGAAATCGAAAAAATCGAATCGCTATAAATTGTATTTCTAAGATAACTTATTGAAGGCTGTATTTTTTGGCTCTGATAATATTGAATTACCGTATAAATAGCTTGTTTTAACGAATCGCTCATTGCAAACGAATCGCTTAGTAAATTATGTATTTGATGAATAACAAAATCTGTAGTATCTGGAGTATAAAACAACAACGAATCGGATAAATGCTTGATGAAATACAAGTAATTGTTCTGCGCTTCGTGTCTTAGTAATATCTTTTCTAACGAATCAGCCTGAATAGAATATAGAGTATCAATATCTGATATTAACGAATCGACATTAATCATATCCTGATTTTTAAATTTGATTTCTTTTTTTATTGTATGATTATCTTTTAATACAGGAACAGATTGAATCGAAATAGGATCAATTTTTTTAATTAAAAGGGTATCTCTATTGTTTTCTTGAGCAAACATTGCATAAGAAAAAATCAAACCTATTATTAAAAATCCCAATTTCGTTCTCATTCGTTTATACTTTATTATGATTTACAAAAATATCATGAAATTTTCGCATTTAAAAATCAATACAATACTAGTTACAACAGGCTGTTTGATGACATAAAAGTTGTATTTTCTCAAGAAACTATTATATTTGTCCGAGCATAAAATTTCGATAAAAGATGAGAAAATCTCATTACACATTTTTTAAAACAAAGAATGTTTATCTAAACATTAAGAAAAGAGACTCTTTCCATTATTAGTTTCTCAAATCGAGAATCATTATTACATTTTCTTATTACTAACATTCAATTATTAAATTTTAAAAAATATTTTATCATGGAATTACCATTTGCAGAATCATATAAAATTAAGATGGTTGAAACCATCAAAAAAAGTACACGCGAAGAACGCGAACAGTGGATTAAAGACGCAAAATACAATTTATTTAACTTAAAAAGTGATCAGGTTTTTATTGATTTATTAACCGATTCGGGAACAGGAGCAATGAGCGACAAACAATGGTCGGCTTTAATGACAGGCGATGAAAGTTATGCTGGAGCTCGTTCGTATTACGAGTTAAAAGAAACTATTGAAAAAATATTGGGTTTTCCTTATTTTTTACCTACTCACCAAGGTAGAGCTGCCGAAAATGTATTGTTTTCTGCTTTAGTAAAAGAAGGTGATGTTATTCCTGGAAACTCTCACTTTGACACAACTAAAGGACACATCGAATTTCGTAAAGCTACAGCTATAGATTGTACTATCGACGAAGCTTTCGAAACACAAAAAATACATCCTTTTAAAGGAAATATCGATTTAGATAAATTAGAAAAAGTTCTTCAAGAATATCCAAAAGAAAAGATTCCTTTTATCTGCGTTACTGTTACTTGTAATTCAAGCGGAGGACAACCTGTTAGCATCGAAAATTTAAAAGGTGTTTACGAATTAAGTAAAAAATACGGAGTACCTACTATGTTCGACTCTGCTCGTTTTGCCGAAAATGCCTACTTCATAAAAATACGCGAAGAAGGTTATGCCGATAAAACAATCAAAGAAATTGTTCGCGAGATGTATCAATATGCTGATATGATGACTATGTCGTCGAAAAAAGATGCTATTGTTAACATGGGTGGATTTACTGCTATGCGCGATGCTGAATTACACCGCAAAGCTTCAACTTTCAATATCATGTTCGAAGGTTATGTTACTTACGGAGGTATGTCGGGTCGCGACATGAGTGCTTTAGCTGCTGGATTAGACGAAGGTACTGAGTTTGAATATCTCGAAACCAGAATCAAGCAAGTTGAATACTTAGGCGATAAATTAATGGAATATGGTATTCCTGTTCAGCGCCCAATTGGTGGACATGCGGTATTTGTTGATGCTAAAAAAATCCTTTGTAATGTTCCTAAAGAAGAATTTCAGGCTCAAACTTTAGGAGTTGAATTATACCTCGAAGCAGGAATCCGTGGGGTAGAGATTGGTGCTATTTTAGCCGACCGTGATCCTGTAACTCGCGAAAATCGTTATCCCGAATTAGAGCTTTTACGCTTAGCTATTCCTCGTAGAGTATATACAAATAACCATATGGATGTTATTGCTGCTGCATTAAAAAATGTTTTTGATCGCAGAAATGAAATAAATAAAGGTTTAAAAATAACTTGGGAAGCTCCAATAATGCGACATTTTACTGTTGAATTAGATAAAGCTTAATATAATAGATTACTTAGAAAAGGGGATGCTCAAAATGAACATCCCCTTTTTGTTTTTTATTAAATATCAAACTAACTCGCAAATATTAATTCTTTGTTTTTAACAAATCCTGATAAGCATACATCTCGTCGCGCAATTTAGCAGCATCTTTAAAATTAAGTTCTTTTGATGCTTTCTCCATTTGGATTTTTGTTTTTTCTATTGCTTTTTCAATAGCCTTTTTATCCATATACTGAACTACTGGATCGGCAGCTATATTAACCGATTCCGATTCGACATAAGGTTTATTCTCGCCTAAGGTTTTGTTGTAATGTCCCATAATAGAACCCGAAGCTTTAACTATTTGCTTAGGTGTAATATTATGTTCTTCGTTGTATTTTAATTGTTTTTCTCTTCGTCGTACCGTTTCGTCTATTGTCTGCCTCATCGAGTCGGTTATTTTATCGGCATACATAATAACCCTCCCTTCTATATTTCGAGCAGCTCTTCCGGCTGTTTGTGTCAAAGCTCTTGCCGAACGCAAGAAACCCTCTTTGTCTGCATCCAAAATAACCACCAAAGACACTTCGGGTAAATCTAAACCCTCGCGCAAAAGATTCACTCCTATCAAAACATCAAAAGTTCCATCGCGCAATTGATCCATTATTTCAATGCGTTCCAGAGTATCTACATCCGAATGTATATAACGACATTTAACATCAAAGCGAGTAAGATACTTCGTTAATTCTTCTGCCATTCGCTTAGTTAAAGTAGTAACTAATACGCGTTGTTTCTTATTAACTCTAATATTTACTTCTTCCATTAAATCATCTATTTGATTTAACGAAGGTCTAACTTCTATTTCAGGATCGAGTAAGCCTGTAGGACGAATAAGCTGTTCAACAAAAAAGCCTTCGCATTTCTCCATTTCAAAATCAGCAGGCGTAGCACTAACAAACATCAATTGATTAGTTAATAATTCAAACTCATCAAATTTCAAAGGTCTGTTATCGATAGCAGCAGGGAGCCTAAAACCATACTCAACCAAATTTTTCTTACGAGAATGGTCTCCTCCATACATTGCTCTAATTTGAGGTAATGTAACATGACTTTCGTCTACAACAGTTAAGAAATCATCTGGGAAATAATCTAACAAACAGAAAGGGCGAGTTCCTGATTTTCTCCCATCAAAATACCTCGAATAATTTTCAATTCCAGAACAATATCCCAACTCTTTTATCATCTCTAAATCATACTCAACTCGCTCTTTTATTCGTTTTGCCTCCAAATTTTGTCCTATCGACTTAAAATATTCTATCCTATTAAATAAATCATCTTGAATTTCTTTTACAGCCTTATTCATACGATCTTTGGTTGTAACAAAAATATTTGCCGGATAAATAACTCCCGCATCTAAAGTTTCGATAACCATATTGTTTCTAGGATCAAACGATTCTATTTCTTCAATTTCATCACCCCAAAACGAAACTCTATATCCCAGATCACTATATGCTAAATAAATATCAACCGTATCGCCATTTACTTTAAAAGTCCCTGGCTTAAAATCAATTTCGCTTCTAGAATATAAACTTTCGACCAGTTTGCGCAAAAACTGATTCCGACTAAAAATCTGTCCTTGCTTTATAGTTATCGTATTAGAGTGAAAGTCTTCGGGATTACCAATTCCATACAAACACGAAACCGACGAAACAACAATAACATCTCTCCTTCCCGAAAGCAGAGATGAAGTTGTACTTAGTCTGAGTTTTTCAATCTCTTCATTAATCGACAAGTCTTTCTCGATATATGTATTTGTAACTGGTAAATATGCTTCTGGTTGATAGTAGTCGTAATACGAAACAAAATACTCAACAGCATTATCTGGGAAAAATTGTTTAAACTCACTATACAATTGAGCTGCTAAAGTTTTATTATGACTTAAAACTAATGTTGGTCTGTTTATTTCTTTAATAACATTAGCAACCGTAAAAGTTTTTCCCGAACCGGTAACACCTAATAAAGTTTGATATTTATCTCCCCTATCAAGCCCCTCGGCTAATTGTTTTATAGCTTCTGGCTGATCTCCTGTTGGTATATATTCTGATGTTAATTTAAATTTCATGTTAAATTACAAGTTGTAAATCAATTTGTAAAATTAACCATTTTATACCTTAACACCTGAAATAATTTCAATGCCAAATTAATTCTTAATATCTGGTGAAGAAACTTACAAAATCAATATCTGAATTACTAATATTTAGTTTTTTTCTCAACCTGGTTCTTGCAACCTCTATACTATTAACCGATTGATGTGTAAGCGAAGCAATATCTTTTGTACTCATATTCATTTTTAAAAAAGCGCATAATCTTAAATCGTTTGCAGTTAATTTCTGAAAATCACGATTAATGTTCTTATAAAAGTCTACATGAACCCTATTAAAACGATATTCGAACTCCTTAAAGATATTTTCTTGATAATTACTCTTCAAATCTCTTATTACTTCTTCAATTTCGGGATAATTAACTTTTTTAGTTTTAGGTAGAATGTTCCGCAACTTTGAAACAACAATATTTATCAACTCGTTTCGCTCAAATAAGTTCATTGTCATCAAAATAATTTTCTTATTCCGATACTCAAGCTTTTCTTTAAGCTGCTTTGTTTCTAACTCAATATTCTCTTTTATAAGAATAGTTCGTCTAATTTTATTTCGCTGAGAAGAAATAAATAATAAAGCAACACTAAAAACGATTAAAAACAATATTATAATTATCCAACTGACAGTTCGAGTTTTTTTCTTCTGTTTCAACAAATTAATATCCTTTTGTGTCTGTTCTTTTTCTATTTCATACTGAAACTCGAGTAGCTTCAATTTTGCCGAATTATTTACAATAAAAACACTGTCATTTATCGAATTATATTCGACCTGATAAGTATATGCATTTTTATAATCATTTAGTTTAGCATACATCTCACTTAATGATTTTGAAATATCTCGGATAAAATACGGTAAATAATAAGTGTGAGCCACCTTGTACGAATGTTGTAAATAGTAATGAGCCGAATCGTATTTTTCTCTCCATAAATAATAATCTCCAATATTCAAATACAACAAAGCTATAATACTTGGATTATCAACCGAATCGAGATAACTATCAGCCTTATTAAAGTATCGAATTGCCATCGTTTTGTTGTAATGCTTATAATATAAGTTTCCGAGATTATTATAATTTACAACCAGATCTGAATAGTCTTTTATTTTTTTGCTAACATTTATTGCCTGCAAATAATATTCTTCAGCTTTCTGAGATTCTTTATATGCTTCGTTTATATTTCCCAAATTATTATAGATACATCCTAGCCCTTCCTGATTATTATGATACTTATATGTTTCTAAAACTTTCTTATAATATTCTTCGGCTTTTGCATATTCTTTTGCTTCATAATATAAATTCCCAATAAGAATGTAATTGTCAGCAATACGTCCTCTGTCATTTCTTTCTTCATCAATTTTCATTTTCTCAAAAAAGATAGTTAAGGCTTGCTTATAGTTCGATTTATTATGACATGCTACTCCTTTAAAAAACAAAGCGCGAGAAAGATCTCTTTTATTGTTCATCTTCTCAGACAATACAATAGCTTTATCGCTGTAATAAATTGTTTTGTCAAAATTCTCATCTTTATAGTAAATAATTATTTTAAAAAGAGTTTCTAACCTACTCGTATCATTTGGCAATATTGTCAATTGACTAATTAACGAATCAATATCTTTACTTTCTTTTGAAAACAAAGGAGATGATAATAAAAATATCAACAATATACTTATTAATTTATTTTTCATCTGCTTATAAATTTTAGGTTTAAATTCAGATGAAACTCCTTAAAAATAATAATTAATCAAACTAAACTACATATACTACAACACATTATAATTTCGAGAAATTTCATAATCTTTACTTGTATAATATAAAAAGGGTGAAATATAAAAAGGGTGAATTTTGAATATCAAATCAACAAATCCAACATTCGAAAAGACCTTTACCTAAGTCATGATAGAGACTATTTAAACAAAAAATATTCATATTAAATATATTAATACAAATATAAAGAATCCTTTAGTTTAATACAAAAAACTATAACTCTTTGCGTTTAGAATAATGCTTAGAATCGCCCCACTCTCCATAACCTATATCATCACCAGTTATACCAATACGCATCTCAAGACAATTAGTACAATCCTCGGCTTCTTCATCAGTACAGGGCTTATTTTCATATAATTTATAATCATCGCGATACATACCTGGAGTTATATTCGGCATCAGAATATTTGCTCCTACTTTTATAGCTTTCTCTCTACCAATAGGATCTATTGCTTGCAACGCCGTAGCTGCAGCAATATTAATATCTTTCATCAGAATTCTTAATAAAGCTATCATCTTAAGAGTTAATGTAAATCTATCTTCGATAGGCAATAACAAACCTCTATATTGATAAAGAGGCGTATCTACATGCTCAATATAAGGTCCCATACCACACATATCAATATCAAAATCACGCATAAAAAGTAAATCTCTAGCTAAATCTTGATAAGTTTGAAATGGCAAACCAACCATTACACCAGTACCCGTCTGATAACCTATTTTTTGCAATGACTCTAAACATGCTAATCTTGTTTCAAAATTATGTTTATCATTCTTTGGATGAATCTTATAGTATAAATCCGGATTCGAAGATTCTATTCGTAACAAATATCGATGAGCTCCATTTTCAAACCACTCTTGATAAACCTCATCAGGTTGTTCTCCTAAAGAAATAGTAATACCTAATTCATTATTTGAGATTTCTTTTATTTGCTTTAATAAATTGCTTATTCTCTTAGTAAATACAGGAGAAATAATCTCTCCGGCCTGCAATACAAGCGAACCATATTTCTTTTCATGAGCAAACTTTGCAGCTTTTAAAATCTCCTCATCAGATATATTATAACGCTTTGCACTTTTATTATCCATTCGAATTCCACAGTAATAACAGCTTTTACTACAAATATTCGACATTTCAATTAATCCTCGATAGTAAACACGTTTACCCACATAGTCTGATTTAATTTTAGACGAATGAGTAAAGATTTTATTTCGCCCAATTTTATCTGACTGCAAAAGCATTATTAAATCCTGTTCTGATAGCTGCTCTTGCTTTAAAACTGTCTCTATTTGATTGCTCATCAATTATTACATTTAAAATTCGTATGCAAATGTACAAACATCATTTTAAATAAAAAGTTTAAAATAGAATACATTAAAATCTATTACCTTGAAAACTACATCAGATAACATATTCTTATAAAGAAAATTGATTATCCCAAAATCTATTCTCTCATAATGTTATTTATTAAGCATTGTTCGTGTTTTGATTACATTTTGTAACTAAAACATCCTGTTTTTTTTATTAAATTTGTGCAAAAATACGCAAAAAGTAAAAATATATAATTATGATAACAAACGAACTTCTAAATCCTAAAAGTATTGTAGTTATAGGTGGTTCAGATAACATCCAGAAGCCTGGAGGTAAAGTTTTAAAGAATCTTATTGATGGAAATTTCAAAGGAGATTTATATGTTTCAAATCCTAAGGAAGATGAAGTGCAAGGCATCAAAAGCATGAAAAATCCTAACGATTTGCCTCAAATCGATTTAGCAATTTTAGCTATTGCTGCAAAATTTTGTCCCGATACTGTAAGATTATTAGCAGAACAAAAAGGAACAAAAGCATTTATTATTCTTTCTGCTGGATTTAGTGAAGAAAACGAGGAAGGTGCTAAGCTAGAACAAGAGATAATTGACATTGTAAATAAAAATAATGCTTGTTTAATTGGTCCTAACTGTGTTGGAGTTTTAAACCAAAATTATAACGGAATTTTTACTACTCCGATTCCAAACTTAGATCCAAACGGAGTTGATTTTATTTCAGGATCAGGAGCTACTGCAGTATTTATCATTGAATCGGCAGTTCCTAAAGGATTAAAATTTTCTAGTGTTTACTCGGTTGGAAATAGTGCTCAAATGGGTGTCGAAGAAATCGTTAAATACATGGACGAAACTTTTGACCCTAAAACAAGCTCGAAAGTAAAATTATTGTATGTTGAAAGCATTGATAAACCTCAAATGTTATTAAAACATGCTTCTTCATTAATACGTAAAGGATGTAAAATAGCAGCAATTAAGTCTGGGAGTTCAGAAGCTGGAAGCCGTGCTGCATCTTCTCACACAGGAGCTTTAGCCAGCTCAGATGTTGCTGTTGATGCATTATTTAAAAAGGCCGGGATAGTTCGCTGTGCTGGACGCGAAGAGTTAGCAACTGTAGCTTCAATATTTATGCATCCAGAATTAACTGGTAAAAATATTGCTATAATTACTCATGCCGGAGGGCCTGCTGTAATGTTAACCGATGCTTTATCAAATAATAAATTAGAAATTCCACATATCGAAGGACCTAAAGCCGATGCTTTATTAGAAAAGCTTTATCCAGGATCGTCTGTTTCAAATCCTATTGACTTTTTAGCAACAGGAACAGCAGAACAATTAGGACATATTATTGATGCTTGCGATAAAGACTTTGACAATATTGATGCAATGGCAGTTATTTTTGGAAGCCCTGGTTTGTTTCCTGTTTTCGACGTTTACGAACTGTTAAACGAAAAAATGAAAACTTGTAAGAAACCTATTTATCCTATACTTCCATCAATAGTTAACGTTAAAGAAGAAATTGATCAGTTTATTGCAAAAGGAAGAATTAACTTTCCAGACGAAGTTATTTTCGGAAATGCTTTAGCTAAAATTTTCTATACAGAAAAACCTACCCCTGAAAATATCGAAATGCCTGAAGTTGATGAAAAAGCAATCCGAAGTATTATCGATAATTCTGAGAATGGATATATCTCGCCAGATGAAGTACAAGCTTTACTAGACGCAGCAGGAATTGCTCGAGCAGGCGAAGCCGTTGTTACTTCGGCCGAAGATGCTGTAAAAGCAGCTCAAGAATTAGGTTTACCTGTTGTTATGAAAGTTGTAGGACCTGTTCATAAATCAGATGTTGGAGGTGTTGTTTTAAATGTAAAAGATACAGAAACTGTAGCTAAAGAATTTGAAAGAATGATTCAAATAAAAGATACAACAGCTATTCTTTTACAACCAATGCTTTCAGGTACAGAACTATTTGTTGGAGCTAAAGCTGAACCTAAATTTGGACATATGGTTCTTTGTGGTTTAGGTGGAATATTTATTGAAGTATTGAAAGATGTTAGTGCAGGAATAGCTCCTATAGCTAAAGATGAAGCTAACAAAATGATAAAAAATCTTCGTAGCTACGGTATTATAAAAGGAGCTCGAGGACAAGAAGGAGTTAATGAAGATATGTTTGCTGAAATAGTAACCAGAGTTGCTGCTTTAGTAAAAATTGCTCCCGAAATTGCCGAAATGGATTTAAATCCTTTGCTCGGTAAAATAGACAAAGTTGTTGCTGTTGATGCTCGAATTAGAATCGAAAAATAATTATTCATAATAAACCACTCTTTATAATTTAGGGTGGTTTATTTTTATTATAAAACAATGCGAAAATTTAAAGAACTTAGGTTTAACGAAAAATTATTATTGTTATTAGCAATAATGTTAATTGCCGGCATTGCTCTTAAATGGCCGCAGGTGAAAAAAGGATTTATTAATGGTTGGGAACGTTTCAGTTTTATAAAAACTGAAAATGCAAAGTAGAGAAAAGTGGTGAAATATAAGATTACATTTTTATTACTCTTAATTAATTTGTTTTTAGGGCAAATTATAGCTCAAGAGAAAAAAGATAATAAAATAAAATTTGAAGGTTCTGGATTTATTAAAACAGATATATATTTTGATTCCAGACAAAACGTAGAAGCATTAGAAGGATTGCTTCACTTATTCCCGAAAGATATAAGCTATGATGCAAATGAAAATGATCTAAATGCAAAAAGCTCTTTAGGGATTGTAGATATCTCGTCGCGAGTACGAGGAAAAATATCAGGCCCTAAAATTTGGGGAGCTAAATTAAGCGGGTTACTCGAAATCGATTTTACAGGCATTACCGGAGGTTTTTCGTCAAGTAGAGTTCGCTTACGACATGCTTATTCGAAACTAAACTGGGAAAAAACAGAAATATTACTCGGACAAGAATGGCATCCTATGTTTGTAAAAGAAGTATTCCCTTCTGTTATGTCTTTAAATACAGGTATTCCTTTTCAACCATTCAACCGAAGTCCTATGCTTCAGGCTTCGTATACTGCAGGGAAATTTAAATTTATCGGAGCCATTATTTCTCAAGCCGATTATGTGAATTCTGGCCCTGAAGGAAAATCTGCTAAATATCTGAAAAACTCGAATATTCCGAATCTTCATTTTCAGGTACAATTTAAACCCGAAAATTTTATATTCGGCCTAGCAGTAGACTACAAGTGTATTAAACCCAGATTAAGCACCCAAGTCAAAACAAAGACTTTTATCACAAATGAAAAACTTAACTCATACGCTGGGATGGCTTACTTTAAGTATCATAAATCAAAATTTACAGCAAAAGGGAAAGTTATTTACGGACAAAATCTTTCTGAAAACATCATGCCTGGAGGCTATGGAGTTCGTTATATAAATCCAGAAACAGGACATGAACAATATACTCCTTTTAACCATATCTACTCGTGGGCTAATATAACTTATGGAGAAAAAACCAAAGTAGGTTTATTTGGAGGATATACAAAAAATTTAGGAGCCAACAATCAAATTGTAGGAGACACATACGGCTTAGCTCTAAACACAGATTACTTTTATCGTATAACACCAACAATATCACATAAGATTAAGAATTTTCTGTTAGCTCTAGAATTAGAGTATACTGTCGCTGCTTACGGAGATAAAGCCGACAATTATGGTAAATTTGAAACTTCTCACGAAGTATCAAATACACGATTATTATTTTCAGTATTTCATTTCTTTTAAAAAAATTTAACATGAAAAAAAACGATATTCTTTTCATTATTTGCTTTATACTTTTGTTTCTTCCATTCTTTATTTCTGATTCGGTATTTAATTTCTATGATTCGTTTAATAAAGAACATGGAATGATAACAAGTTTTGTCAAATTTGCCATACTAGCTACATTAGGAGAATCAATAGGATTAAGAATCCGTAATGGAGTATACAACAAAACAGGGTTTGGATTAATACCCAGAGCTATTGTTTGGGGATTTTTAGGTTTAACTATTAAAATAGCATTTGCAATATTTACTGTTGGAACACCTAAATTTTTAGTTTATCTGGGATTAACTGATGCTGTTCATGTTATGAAAGATGATTTTTCTGCATTAAAACTATTTGTTGCATTTTCGGTAAGTACTGCTTTAAATTTAACATACGCCCCTGTTATGATGACACTACATAAAATTACTGATACTCATATTATGAACAACGGAGGAACTGTTTCTGGTTTATTCCGAAAAATAAAATTCGGAGAAATAATGAGCAACTTAAATTGGAAGGTACAATGGGATTTTGTATTTAAAAAAACGATTCCTTTTTTCTGGATTCCGGCACATACAATAACTTTTCTGTTGCCTGTTCAATATCAAGTTTTATTTGCCGCAGTATTGGGTATTGCTCTCGGAATATTATTAGCAACAGCTAGCCTTAAGAGCTCAAATTAATCGTATCTTTGTGAAACTAGGATAAATTAAAATATATAAGGAAACCCGACCAAAACTAAAACTCTATTCTAAGTAATTTTAGTACGGTCACAAATTTTGATTAAATGAAAAAGATAGGATTATTTTATGGCCCAATGGGAGGTTCAACCGAAAGAGTTGCTAAAAAGATAGCAACTGTTTTAGGAAACGAAAACGTAGACTTAATTCCAGTAAAAGAATCGAAATTTACTGATATTGATAAATATGAAAATATAATTTTCGGAATATCAACAATTGGGAAAGAAACTTGGGAGTCAGATAAATCAGCTAACGACTGGGATGTTTTTTTTCCTGAGATTGAAAAAGCAGATTACACAAACAAGATAATCGCCATATTTGGATTAGGCGATCAAATAACTTATGATTTACATTTTGTTGATTCGATAGGAATTCTATCTGAAAAAATTATATCTAAAGGAGCCCAAATTATTGGACAAGTAGATACTGACGGATATGATTTTCGTGAGTCAAAAGCTATTGTTGATGGGAAATTTATTGGTTTGCCCGTTAACGAAGATTTTGAACCCGAATTAACAGATGAGCGAATTAACAATTGGATAAATCAAATAAAAAATAAATTTAAATAATATAAAATTTACCTAGTAATTAACTATGACTAATGCTTTAACAAAACAAACTCCTATTGATTACACTATTGTAAAAAATCAAATTGATAATAGTGGATTAGAAAAAGTGGGATTAGCTTCTATTCGCGAAATTGTTCGTTTAGTTAACGAAATTGAAACAGAAGCTGGAGAGAAATATGTAAGAATGGAAATGGGAGTGCCAGGCTTACCTCCTGCAAAAGTAGGAATCGAAGGTGAAATTGAAGCCTTAAGAAGTGGTGTAGCATCTAAATATCCTATGATTGATGGTGTTGATATCCTAAAAAAAGAAATTGCTCGCTTTGTTAAAAATTTCATCAACATTGATGTAGAAGAAAGATGTTGTGTTCCGACAGTAGGATCGATGCAAGGAGGATTTGCTTCCTTTTTAGTATCGTGCCGAAGAGATGTAAAAAAAGATACTACTCTTTTTATCGATCCAGGATTTCCTGTACAAAAGATGCAACACAAAGTGCTTGGCTTAAAATATGAAACTTTTGATGTTTACAATTATCGCGGAGATAAATTAAAAGCAAAACTCGAGGAGTATTTAGAAAAAGGGAATATCTCTACTATTTTATATTCTAATCCAAACAATCCGTCGTGGATTTGTTTTACCGAGAAAGAACTACAAATTATTGGAGAATTAGCAACAAAATACGATGTAATTATTATGGAAGACTTAGCTTATTTTGCTATGGATTTCCGTAAAGATTTATCGAAACCAGGTGTTGCTCCTTACCAGCCAACAGTAGCCAATTATACCGATAATTACATTATGCTTATATCAAGTTCGAAATCATTTAGCTATGCAGGACAACGTATTGGTATGATGGTAATATCAAACAAGCTTTATACTCGTAGATTTGCTGACCTAAAACGTTTTTATAAAACCGACGAATTTGGTCATTCAATGATCTATGGGGCTATTTATTCTTTATCGTCAGGTACAAGTCATTCGGCACAATATGGTTTAGCAGCAATACTAAAAGCAGCTAACGATGGTGATTTTAATTTTATCGAAGAGGTAAAAGAATATGGAGAAAGAGCCAAGATCATGAAAAAAATGTTTACTGATAATGGATTCGAAATCGTTTATGATATGGACGAAAACGAACCTTTAGCAGATGGCTTTTATTTTACATTCTCATATCCTGGAATTAATGGAGTTGATTTATTAGAGAAACTTCTTTATTACGGAATAAGCGCTATAGCTCTAGCAACAACAGGAAGCGACAGAACAGAAGGATTACGAGCTTGTGTTTCACAAATTCAACGTTCGCAATTTGATGATTTAGAAGAAAGACTAAAAGCTTTCAATAAGGATCATTCAAAATAAGTGTTTTATTACTAATACGTTAAAAATACTTAAACCTGCTACAAAACAGCTATCATATTATATTTTTTGAAGCAGAAAACAAGTAAAAAATATTATCTTTGGAAGGCTTTCAAAAGATTTATTAAATAAACTAAATTTTAGAATATAATGGCAAAATTTAAAGGGTCAATAGTAGTTGACATTGAAAAATGTAAAGGCTGCGAAGTATGCGTGCCTGCATGTCCATTTGACGTAATACAATTAGCCGAAGAAGTGAATGGAAAAGGTTACCATTATGCAACAATGGGAAAACCTGATTCATGTATCGGATGCGCTAATTGTGCTGTTGTTTGTCCAGATGGAGTTATTACTGTTTACAGAAAAAAGGTAGACGCATAATTTAAAATTTTAAAAAGATTAGAATAATGAAAGAATTAAGATTAATGAAAGGCAACGAGGCGATAGCAGAAGCTGCTATTCGTGCCGGTGTCGATGGGTATTTTGGTTATCCAATTACTCCGCAATCAGAAGTTCTTGAGTACCTTACATTACAAAAACCAGAAGAAAGAACAGGAATGGTTGTTCTTCAAGCAGAGAGTGAAGTTGCTGCTATTAACATGGTTTATGCTGGTGCTGGTGCCGGAAAAATGGTTATGACATCTTCTTCGAGCCCTGGTATAAGCTTAAAACAAGAAGGTATTACATATATTGCCGGAGCAGAACTTCCTTGTATGATTTTAAATGTAGTTAGGGGAGGTCCAGGATTAGGAACTATTCAACCAGCTCAGTCGGATTATTTTCAAGCTGTAAAAGGTGGTGGTCATGGAGATTATAAAATGATTGTTTTAGCTCCAGCTTCGGTTCAAGAGATGTACGATTTTGTTGAGTTAAGCTACGACTTAGCTTTTAAATACAGAACTCCTGTTATGATTTTATCTGATGGAGCTATTGGTCAGATGATGGAAAAAGTTGAAATCGGAGAACAAAAGACAAGATTAACAGATGCCGAAGTAAAAGAAAAATGTCCTTGGGCAACTACAGGAAAAGATGCTAATAGAGAAAGAAATATTATTACTTCATTAGATTTAGACTCGAACAAGCAAGAAATCTTTAACCACAAACTACAAGCTAAATACAAAGAAATTGAAGAAGCTGAAGTTCGTTTTGAAGAAATAGAAACTGAAGATGCAGAATACTTATTTGTTGCTTACGGAACAAGTTCTCGTATTTGTCAGAAATCAATTCAATTAGCACGAGCAAAAGGATTAAAAGTTGGATTATTACGTCCTATAACTTTATTCCCTTTCCCTAGCAAAAGATTAAAAGAACTTAGCAAGCAAGTAAAAGGAATCTTATCTGTAGAAATGAGTGCAGGGCAAATGGTTGAAGATGTTAAGTTAGCTGTTGAATGTAGTATTCCTGTTGAGCATTTTGGTAGAATGGGTGGAATTATTCCATCGCCAGGAGAAGTTGTTGAAGCTTTGGAACAAAAATTTTTATAGGAGGATAAAAAATGGCTGAAAATATTATAAATAATGATATAGTAAAAGAAGAGAACTTAGTTTACAAAAAAACTCCTCTTCTTACTGACAAACCATTAAGTTACTGTCCGGGTTGTGGTCATGGTACTGCTCACAGATTAGTTACTGAAGTTATCGAAGAACTTAATGCACAAGATTCTACTTTAGGAGTAGCACCTGTTGGATGTTCGGTACTTGCATACGAATTTATGGATATTGATATGCAACAAGCAGCACACGGTAGAGCTCCAGCTTTAGCAACTGCACTAAAAAGATTATATCCTGAACATTACGTATTTACTTATCAAGGTGATGGAGACTTAGCTGCTATTGGTACTGCCGAAACGATTCATGCTTGTAACCGTGGAGAAAATATTACTATTATTTTCGTAAACAACGGTATTTATGGTATGACAGGAGGGCAAATGGCACCAACTACTTTACCAGGAATGAAATCATCTACATCTCCTTATGGTCGTGAAGTAGAAACTATGGGAGCTCCATTAAAAATGACTGAATTAGTAGCTCAATTACCAGGAACTTATTATGTAACACGTCAAGCTGTTCATACTCCTGCTGCTGTTCGTAAAGCTAAAAAAGCTATTAAGAAAGCATTCGAAAACCAAAAACTAAAAAAAGGTCTTTCTTTTGTTGAAATAGTATCAAATTGTAATTCAGGTTGGAAAATGACACCTAACCAAGCTAACCAATGGATGGTTGATAATATGTTCCCATATTATCCACTTGGAGATATTAAGGTGCCTGAAGAATAAACCCGAATCAATTTCGTAAAAAACTAAAAAAATTAAGAAAAATGACTGAAGAAATAATTATAGCCGGATTTGGTGGACAGGGTGTTCTTTCAATGGGTAAAATTATGTGTTACTCAGGAATTGTTCAAGGACAAGAAGTAACCTGGATGCCTTCTTACGGACCAGAAATGAGAGGTGGTACTGCAAATGTTACTGTTATTATTAGTGACGACAGAATTAGCTCGCCTATTATTAACGAATTCGATACAGCTATTATTCTTAACCAGCAATCGATGGACAAATTCGAAGCAATGGTTAAGCCTGGTGGTACTTTAATTTACGACGGAAACGGTATTACACGTCATCCTGAAAGAAAAGACATCAATGTTTATCGCGTTGATGCTGCTGCCGAAGCTGCTAAAATGGAATCGTCAAAAACATTTAACATGATTGTTTTAGGAGGATTCTTAAAAATTAAGCCTATTGTTAAAATGGAAAATGTTATAGCTGGATTAAAGAAATCTTTACCTGAAAGATATCATCATTTAATTCCTCTTAACGAAAAAGCTATTACA
>JAKSCO010000094.1 GCA_022360575.1 Bacteroidales bacterium
CATGGCGCACATGTCATAGCAGGGTAGTAGCTTAAATATTTCCCCATCCATGAATACGCTGAGGTTGCCCAAATGCATGTCCGTGTTGTGAATGAGTTGCCCGAAATACGAGAGTTGTCTGGTGATATGAACATCCTTATCCCGTACCAGCCCTTGGTTTTTCAGTTCAGCCATCACGCGGACCCAGTTATGGCCAAGGCCCGTAAATTCGTTGTCAATTGCCTGTAATGAAATCATTGGGTATCTACCGGACACTCCCAAACGATCAAATCTCTGGGTTTCCAGGAACAGGCGGCCTTCTGCTTGGAGGAGTCTCGTCTGGGCCGCAGGGCAGATGTTATCATTAATGATTTGCGCTGCATGATACTCGGTTATCAAGATATCCTGCCACCTTTTTGCAATATCGGTGTCATCCTTGGGAGAAAATTTAACAATGACATGGGATTCGGAACGGCTGCTGAAGGCGGTGAATTTGGGCTGTTCTCCTCCAGCGGATGACCCCGGAACCTCCCCTTTCAGAGCATTCTCTGCTACCTTTGGATATGAATTTCTGGTTACGCCATGGGGGCGCCGGGCCAGACGTAGAATGGACTGTTCGCCAAAGATGAAATTCCCAGGCAGATCATCACCATTGGATATCAGATATTTCCCTATATGGGTATTTGTCCATCGCCTTGGATCAGAGGGGAACTCTTCAAGGTGTATTGCCAGTTTTTGCGAGATTTGTCTCCCTAAAAAACCCTGGGGCCTTAAATCGTAAAGAAAATATGGCAAGTCATCATACAATCCGTTTTTACCCTCACCCAGCAATAAGGGGGAAATATCGGTGATGGGTTGTAGAAAATACCCTCCGTGGCTTAGTGGACGAAGCTGGGCAACCACCCTGGGTTTGCCGAGATGGTCAACCATACCCAATGGTATTTTATCATCCACGCCAAATGCATTGCAGGTTGCGGCATACCGGATTGATCTTCCATCCTGAATCTGTATAATATCGTCGCCCAGCTCCCTTAGCCTGCGTGCAACGGAGCTCTGGCTCAACCCGGTTGCAGCCTGGATTTCTTTGGATGTTGAAGGGCCTCGTTTTAAATATTCTCTAATTGACAATGACATTGATTAACCCATGTTTTGATTTAAATCATGACTAATAAACAATCATGTTTTGTTTGTAAAATCAATTGTAAAATCAATAAATTAAAAAATTAACTTTTCTATTTTGAATTATAAAATGACTTATACTTAGGGAAGCATTAAGATTTACTTTTGTTTATTTGAATTGTCGATGATAATATATACACCCCCTTGAAAATATTCCATTTTCTGCTATAC
>JAKSCO010000292.1 GCA_022360575.1 Bacteroidales bacterium
ATGTTTTACAACTTATTTAGTTATTTAGAACTAATCTGATTAAGATTTGGAAAAATACTTGCAAAGTAAAAAATAAACTCCTCTAAAATCGAAATTAAATTCGATTATTAAAAAGCTTTTTGTATTTAACATTGGAAATTATTGATATTACAATAATTAAACCAATAACAGCATATAGCACAGGATGAATTGAGACAGATTCCCCTCCTGCATATGAATGTAATCCTGATAAATAATAATTCACTCCAAAATAAGTCATCAACACAGAAGAAAAAGAAAGAACAGCTAATAAGTTAAATATAAATACATCTTTAAAACCTTCAATCATATTCGAGTGAACAACAAAACTATATACAATAATTGTTATTAGTGACCATGTTTCTTTAGAATCCCACCCCCAATATCTACCCCAAGATTCATTAGCCCAAATAGCTCCTAAGAAAGTTCCAATGGTAAGAAGATACAAGCCAACTGTTAATGATTTATAGTTTATAACTGTTAATTCCTTTATTGTCTCAACTATATATGCTTTATTTTTTTTAGTTGAAATTATATTAAGAAATAAAACAATAAAACCAACTACCGCACCTAATCCTAGAAAGCCATAGCTCCCTATTATAATAGATACATGCAGAGTCAGCCAATGAGATTGAAGAACAGGAACTAAATTCGTTAACTGAGGATTCATAAAACTTAAATGAGCAACTACTAATGTAAATCCACTCAAAACTGAAGTTGCAGACAAAACAAATCGAGATGGCTTTGAAAAAATAAACCCTGCAAGGATAGTAACCCATGAAACAAAAAGCATTGACTCATAACCATTACTTAAAGGTGCATGTCCCGATATATACCAACGCATTGCTAAACCAAAAGAATGCATTAGAAAACATACAAATAAACTAAATGCTAAAAACTGCAATATTTTTTTAAGCTTTTTTAAAAAAAGGACATTATATAATAAAGTCATCAACATTATAAAACCTAGGATTAGATAAATAACGTATAATCGCTCATAAATTCTGAGCTTATAATAGGCTTTTTCAACCCTAATTTTTCGTATCGAAGGCAGTTTATACTCAGAATACATTCTTTGATAATTAATAATTGACTGTACGATCTCCTCACTCTTAGCATAATTCTGTCTCTGTACATCTTTCTGTAATTGCAATAACAATAAACTCATCACCCCTTTCAAATACAAAGAATCCTTCTTTACACTTGTTTTAGCATAAGCATCTTGTGGTGTATACCATTTAAAAGATTTGTCTTGTATTGGAAATATCTTCAGAAATTCTCCTGCTGAAACCATGTAGCAAATATTTATTCGTTCATCTAAATTTACAACCTCCTTGTCAAAGCTATTTCGCTTTTCTTGATTCTTTTTATATGTTTCATCCAATATAGCTCTCAACTTATATTGATTTGTTTTTAAATTAACTACATCAGAAAAAGCAATATATTCTTCTTTTACACCTATGATTTTACGAAGTTTTTGATTTGATATTTTTATTATTTTTTCATGCTGCCACTCATTGAAATTAAAATACAATCCAATAAAGATTTGCATTGCAGAATAATCAGACACATTTGTTTTTCTGGAAATCTTGCGAAGAACTTCATTACTCAAAGTATATAAAGGTTCTGTCCGCCCCTTGTTATCTTGAACTAATATTTCTCCAAATTTATCGGCAAAATTTTTATCAACAATTAATTTATTTGTCCCTGCACTTAATTGACCTGTAAATAAAACAAACCCAAGCATTAAAATACTAATTTTACCAACAGAGGATTTGAAAAAACTTTTAGAAATTGTACGAAATCTAGATTTTTTATTTAATAATGAAAGAACTATAAACAAAAACAATATAAAATATCCTACATAAGTAATTACCATTCCATACAAATCTTTAGTTACAGTTAATATAGTTCCTTTTTCATCCTTATCATAAGATGATTGATAAAATCTCCATCCTTTATACTTTAAAACATGATTCATGAAAATTGAATAGTTCTTTTTCAATCCTTCATTTTTATCTATTAACACAACCTCACTCTTATATGAAGAAGGACTATTTGATCCAGGATATCTTTCTAAAATAAAATCAGATAACTTCAGGCTAAAAGGCAAATAAACAGACAATGCTCCATAAGTAATATTCAAAGTAGAATTATCTATTAAAAGTTCAGCCTTCGAATCATCTAAGAATAAATTAAATTCTAAAACATCATTATCATTAGATAATTCAAAAATTAAAGCTTGTTTATTTTTAGGGTATTTACTAGAATTTACATTTATGACTTTAACTCTTCCCTTTTTACTAGATATATCTGGAACAATGCTCAAAACACCTATTTTGTATATATTTGACTGTTCTAATAAAATTTTTTCAGACAAAGAATGCGAACTAGAATACTTAGTTCGCATATTAAACTCGTTGATTGTTTTATTTGATTCAATAAAAAACTTATTCCCATCAAAAGAAATCTTAATATCCAAAAACTCATCTTCAGAGAATCCTATCTTCAAATTATTATACTCCTTTATATCCCCTTGTTTTAGAAATATTCTTTCAGAAACAGAAGTTCCATTTGATAAAATCAAAGCTACAATTGGTTCTCCATCCAGAGCATCAACAATAGTTTCAATGGCATTAGGAACAAATCTTTTCAATATTAATTTATATCTAATATCATTAATATCTAAATATTCTCGATAATTATCCCTTTTCACAGGAGTAATTATTAACTTCTCGATATTAGAATATAAAACATTACCCAAACTATCTTTTAGCTCGAGATTAATATAATTATCATTTGTCACACATCTATTTTGAGTCATATTCTCTCGAATATGCATTATTCCTTCAAATCCAAAATACCGAGTAATACCAGCTCCAATTATTATGAACACAAAAGCCCAATGGAATAAAAAAATGGTTAATTTATTTCGCTTATAAAGCTTATTACTAATCATCTGCCATATCAAACTTAATAAAAGTAAAAACAATATAAACTCAAACCACCACGCTTCATAAACAATGGCTCTTGCAGCCAAAGCACCAAAATCCTTCTCAAAAAAAGTAGCAAAAGCTAACGACATTGCAAATACTATAAATAATACACCTGTAACCCAAGCTCCATATATTTTAGTGTTCTTTATTTTCATAATATAAAAGCATTTAATTGCGCAACCTAAAATACAATTTAATATTGATATTTCGGATATCAAATACTAAATTAGTGATTCATAAAAGAACACTTAATGTACATTTTAAGACCTTTTCATAAAAAAGAGAGGCTGATCAGTATTCTAAGCAGCCTCTCTTTTTTATGAAATTACAATAAATCTAAACTCTTTTTCTTTTGTTATAATGAGTATGTAGCAACTCATGAGATTTATGTCCAAGAGGTTCATCTAAGAACTCTTTATATATCTGCTGTATCTCTGGGTTTTCATGAGATTTTCGCAATGGCATCCCTTCGTCCTCAGCATAAATTGCTGCTGCTCGTTTTTTTCTAATCTCTGAAGTTGTAGGCATAGGCTGCCCTCCTCCTCCAAGACAACCTCCAGGACAAGCCATTATTTCAATAAAATGCCAATGTCCTTTACCTTCTTTTACTGCTTGCATTACTTTTTTAGCATTTGTTAAACCATGTGCTACAACTGTTTTTAATTCAACTCCTTCTAAAAAGCTCCAATCTGGTAGAACATTTTCGATTTTAACAGCAGCTTCTCTAACCCCATCCATTCCTCTTACAGGCATTATATTTAGATTTTCAAAAGGGACTTCTCTTCCTGTTACTAATTCATAAGCAGTACGTAATGCAGCTTCCATAACACCTCCTGTAGCTCCAAAGATAACACCAGCTCCTGTTGATTCTCCCATTATACTATCATATTTCTCATCAGGTAACGACATAAAATCTAAACCAGCTTGTTTTATCATTATAGCCAACTCTCGTGTCGTTAAAACAAAATCTACGTCTTTGTAGCCACTATCACGCATTTCTGGTCGATCAGCCTCAAATTTTTTAGCTGTACAAGGCATTATAGAAACAGAAACAATATTTTCTGGTTTTAAATTTCGCTTTTGAGCATAATATGTTTTTGCTAAAGCACCAAACATTTGCTGTGGCGACTTACATGTTGAAACATTATCTAAATACTCTGGGAAAGTATGCTCTATAAATTTAACCCAACCTGGCGAACAAGATGTCGTCATAGGAAGTTTAACCTCAAGATCTTTATTTACAAGAGCTTTTTTAAGTCGAGTTAACAACTCTGTTCCTTCTTCCATAATTGTCAAATCTGCAGTAAAGTCTGTATCCAAAGCAGAATCGAAACCTATTCGTTTAAGAGCAGCAACCATCTTTCCTGTAACTCTTTCTCCAACATCAAAACCTAAATCTTCTCCTAATGCTATACGAACAGCAGGTGCTGTTTGTACAACAACATGCTTATTTGGATCATAAATTGCATCCCAAACCTGATCAATATAATTTCGTTCGATTAATGCTCCTGTTGGACAACGATTAACACACTGTCCACAATTTGTACACACTACTTCTGACATTGCATTCTCAAAAAATGTAGAAATTTTCATCTCGTTTCCTTTATAAGCAACACCTAAAGCACTTACCTCTTGCAGTTCAGTACAGGTTCTTACACAACGCTGACAACGAATACATTTACTATCATCTTTAATTATTGATGGTGAAAGCATATCAATAGTATAATCTTTTTCCTTAACTAAATCTATAAACATTCTTTCTCCAACAACCATTTCAGTTGCTAAAGTCTGCAACTCACACTTTGTATTTTTATAACACTTTGTGCAATCAGCATTATGTTCTGATAAAAGTAATTCAACAATATGTTTACGAGCATTTCTTATTTTATGAGTATTGGTTTTAATAACCATTCCCTCTTGAGCTGGCATTGCACAAGAAGCTACAAGATTACGTACACCTTCTTGTTCTACCACACAAACACGACAGTTTCCTGCAACACACAAATCCTCGTGATGACAAAGAGTTGGGATATGTATATTTAATTTTTTTGCAGCATCAAGAACTGTTTTTCCTTCCTCAACACTAACATCAATACCGTCTACTTTTAAGTTTACTATATTAGCCATATTTATTATAATTATAATTTTTATTTTACGAATTAGAAATTAGTAAATCATCTCTTCTTTAAAGTTATCAACTATAGAAGAAAATGAATTTGCTACGGATTGTCCCAAACCACATTTCGATGATATTTTCATTGTTTCAGCTAACTTTTGCAGGGTATCTAAATAACCCGCTGATTTTTCTCCCTTTTTAACCGCTTCAATTCCTTTCATCAATTGTTGGCACCCTACTCTACAAGGAGTACATTGTCCACAAGACTCTTCTTCAAAAAACTCAACATAATTCTTTAATACATTATACATTGATCTCGAGCTATTAAAAAGCATCATAGATCCTCCAGTTGGAACTCCCTCAAAACCAATAACTGTATCTTTAAACTTTTTCCGAGGAACACAAAAACCTGACGCGCCTCCAACTTGAACAGCTTTAGTATCCCCATCGCCAAATTCTTCAACAAAATCGACTAAAGACATACCTAATTCTAATTCGTAAATTCCTGCAATAGGTGTATCTCCTGATATAGAAAATACTTTAGATCCTCTCGAATCTGCAGTTCCTAATTCTTTAAATTTTTCGGCACCAATTCTTGTAATCATAAATGCATACACTAAAGTTTCTACATTATTAATTACCGTAGGTTTATTTCTGAAACCAGCAACTGTTGGATAAGGAGGCTTATTTCTAGGTTCTCCTCTTTTTCCTTCCATTGACTCAAACAATGCACTTTCTTCACCACAGATATAGGCTCCTGAACCCATTAAAATATGAATCTGAAAATCAAATCCAACTTCTTTCAAATTAGCATGAAATTCTGTTAAAACATTCTCTAAATCTTCTTTTAGGAATTGATATTCTCCTCTTAAATATAAATACCCGTGTTTGGCTCCAATTACTTTAGCACAAATTGCCATTCCTCCAAATACCTTTAAAGGTACTTTTGTTAGTATTTCTCGGTCTTTAAAAGTTCCGGGTTCTCCTTCATCAGCATTACAAACAACATATTTTTCATCGGCTGTTTCTTCTGATGTAAATTTCCATTTTAATCCGGTAGGAAAACCTGCTCCTCCACGACCTCTAAGCCCTGAATCTAATATTTCTTTAACGATTTCTTCTTTCGACTTTTTAAGTCCATTGTTTAAAACCTCTTTACAGCTACAATCATTGCTAAAAATAAGGTCTACTCTTTTAAGTTTTTTATCTGGCATAATTATTATTTTTTTAATGATTACAACTATTATTTTCTTATATATCCACCAATAATTTCCGCAACTTTTTCTGGAGTTAATTCAGTATATGCTTCATCATTAATAAGCATTGCCGGTCCTTTATGACACCACCCCAAACAATTCGTTTCTAAAAGAGTAAACTTTTGGTCTTTCGTTGTTTCTCCTACCCGAACTTTCAACAAATCTTCTATTGTTTTTATAATTTGTTTTTTTCCTTTCATATCACATGTTATCGTTTTGCACACACGAATTACATATTTACCTCGAGGTTTTGTGTCTAAGAAAGAATAAAATGTTGCAGTACCATATACTAATGCTGCAGATACATCTAATTCTTTAGCAACTTCAGCCATAGCTCCTTCTGAAATATACCTCTCTCGTTTTATAAGTCCTTGCAAAATAGGAAGTAAACTTTCTCTTGTTCTTCCATGTTTTTCTGCTAATTGCTTAACTAATTCTTTAATTTCTGGCATTTGATCTCGTTTTATTAGTTATTGTTATTTAATTCACAGTGTTAATTAAGTAACATTAAATGTATTTTTAATTAACTGATTCTCAATTTTAAATATAGAATTAAGAATACTTTAAGACCATGATATTTATTACAACGAAATATGACATAAATCAGAAACAACAAGAACAATCAAGACTAAGACGATCTGAATCAACAACATAAACCTTTTGTTAATAAAACAAACATATACCACCTCATCTTAAAATACATTTCGACTCTTAGAGCTTCTATTTACTAATTGTTTTAAGTAAAACAGTAATTAACAATACATATAATTAATTGAAATAAAAATAATTAATCCTAAAAAGACATTATGTGTTTAAGATCATTAAAGAGACTAAAGTTTTGTTGATCGTATAAATTATTTTAGTTGCATATTGTCAAGCTAACATTTATTTACTCCAAAGTTTCAAATAATTACATACCATTTATCAATATTTATCATTCTCTTATAGATATATAACTGATTATGATATATTCTAAACTAGTTAACCAACATCAAATATAGCATCAGTCGAAGGACAATAAGCTGTAAGTAATAGTCCAAAAGATTTAATTAACTGAGGAAAACTCGTTTTAGACGTCCAATAGAGTGTAGACTAACAGCCAATAGGGCGTCGAGTAACAGACTAAAGGGTGTCGATCGACTAGTAAAAGCCCGTGTAAAACGACCAATCGGTCGTTAGCTAACACCCAAAAGGATGTCGACCAACGGGGTAAAGGGTGTTAATCGA
>JAKSCO010000035.1 GCA_022360575.1 Bacteroidales bacterium
ATAAGATTATCGACCTAAAACATAGATAATCTTAATTTGAAAAATTATATGTATAACACTCTGATTTTTTTTAATTAAAAATGTAACATTCGGAAAGATTGATTTACTAAATAGAAAAACAATTTAAATTGTCAATGGCTCTAAAACAAGAACGATTTCGTGAAGTTATTAATAACTGTGAGCATAAGATTCTGAACATGTGTAAGAAATTCTCTTCGAAAGAAAAGGAACAAACAGACATGTATGAAAAGATATTGACGAATATCTGGAAAAGTATCGATTTGCATCAAGAAAATATTGAATTTAACATTTGGATTTACCGTATTGCTGTTAACTCAATTATGGGATTTGCAAGTAAAAGCATTTATCAGCAAAAAATTTTTTTAACAAATGAAGGGAAATACTTATGTAGTTTTTTAAACACCAATAATATTAATTCAGAAGAATTAATAACTGTAGAAAAAGAACTTAATAGGCTATCTATTATTGAAAAGATAATAACTACGCTATCTTTCGAATCGTTGACAAGTAAAGATATAGCCTTGATAATTGGAATAACAGAACCTGGAGTAAAGAAAAAGCTAGAGAAAATAAGAGTAGAATTAACTAAGGGTATCAAACTTTAAGTTTTAAGAAAATGACGAGAAACGAAGAAAATATAAACTTAAACGAACTTATTATAAAACTGCAATCGAAAGATAGTAAATGGAAAAAGCTATTTAAAATAACTTTTGTTTCTATTTGCATTTACATATTATTCCCTATTGGAATTTTTGTATTCGAAGATGATTTAAGATTTCGTATAGCAGGGATTTTAGCAACTATTGCATTTGGGTTATTTGCATATTATTTTCGTAAATACTCAAAGGCATACGATAATATAAATTATCACGAATCTTTAAAAAAGGTTCTTTACGATGCTAAAATCAGATATAGTTATTTTCCTAAACCTGCCAGATACATTACAATACCTGCCATTATTTTGGTTAATATTTCAGAATTATTGATGATCGTTTATGATTGGAGTAATATAAAACTAATACTAATGGTTCAAATATCGTATATTGTACTAATAGGTTTATCATTATTTATTGCATGGATATGGTGGACAAGAAGCTACAAACCTTTATGGTTGTCGATAAAACAACTTTTAGATGAATTAGATGAACAATAAGATTCTACTTGTATAGACAGAAAATAAGCAAATGAATAAAAAAGAAGAAACTTTTCGAAAGATAGTTCGAGATAACGAATATAGAATTACAGGTATATGCCGATATTATTCGCTTACAGAAGAAGATCAGAAAGACATGTATCAAGAAATTCTGATTAATATTTGGAAGAGTATTGATTCGTTTAGAGGCGATGCTCAGCTAAGTACTTGGATTTATAGAGTTGCTGTAAATACAGCTATGGGATTTTCGAATAAAGAAATTCGTCGACAAAAAATATTTCTAGAACAAACAGATGGTAATATCCAGAATTTAATTGATATTGACGAAAACTGCGCAAAAGAAAAAGAAAAACTATTTCGACGCTTAGAAAACCAAATAAATCAACTATCAGTTATTGATAAAATTATTATAACCTTGGTTCTTGAGTCGGTAAATCATAAAGAAATTGCTTCGGTTATTGGAATTACAGAACCTAATGTAAGAGTTAAAGTTCATCGTATTAAAAACGAATTAAAAGAAGCTCTTGAATTAGTTAATATTTAAATGAGGTAATATGAAAAAAGATAATAATATAGATTTAGATAGTTTTATTTCGAAAATGCAAAAACAAGACTTCTTATTCTTAGGCTTGTTTAAGGGTTTATTTATTATGCTCTTATTACTTTTAGTTTTATACTCACTTGTATTTGTTTTTAAAACAGAACTAAGATATCAACTGGCAGGAACATGCTATGTAATAAGTTTTTCTTTATTGGCTTATTACATATGGAAATATTACATGATTTATAAAAAAGTAAATTATTCGGACACGGTAAAGAAAGTTTTGCAAGACGCTGAAGCTCGTTACCGGAAATTTAAATTCAAACGCGACAATGGCTTCGGCTTAATATTGGCTGTATTGTTAATAAATGCAGCTACTTTATTAATGATTCTGGAAACGTGGAATATTATAGCAATCATAGCAATATCATTCGTTTTTTGGGGATTAATGACCTGTGGTTTTTTGACGGGGCTTCGGTGGTGGAAAAAAGACTCGAAACCTATATGGCTTGCTGCAAAAGCATTACTAAAAGAGCTTGAAGAATAATGTATACATAGAAAGTATCAAAATATGAGTACTGAGTATCAAGAGTAAGTAACAAAAAGACATTCCTTATAGAAACGAAATATAAATAACTGAAATATTAATTAAAACAAAGATAAAATGGATAAGCAAAAAATAACATACAGATTAAATGTTTTAGCTTTAATAGCATGGGGATTAGGAACATTAAGTTATACGTTTTTCTTATTTTTTGAAAGTAAAATAAGTGAATTCCTATTGGGTTTTTTCGAAGGCTTTTCGTTGTCGATAATGTGTCTTTGGGGTATTTATATGGTTTATAGTTTTATAAAAAAACAAAACCCATTCAGACCTAGAGTACAGGGGTAAAAGTATCTACAGGATATTAAAAAAGCATTTGTTTTATTTTTTCTTTTTTTCTTTTCGCGAGAACAAACGAATAAACCAACTGCGTTTGACAACTACAGCTGCTTTCTCTACTTCTTTAGCTCCTTTGTTTACATTATTAATTACAATTTCGATGCTATCGGCAAGAGCAGTATCGAATATTAATCGACTTATTATTCCTTGCCCTTGGTTTATTTCGTCGGTTATTTTTTCGAGATTTTCGGAAATTATTTTTGCTTTGTTAGTAGTGTAGTTAATATTTTTTCCGGTACGATTAAGGCTTGATGTAAAAATTGTATCAGTAAATAATTCGCCTAAAATACCTTTACCATCGTTTACCTGGCTTGTTATTGCAGCTAAGCTTTGTGTTGACCTTTTTAAGTTTTCGCCAACGACATATATTTTCTTTGCAAAAGAAGTATCGGAAAGCAACATTCCGATTGTTCCTTTTTCTTGTGAAATTTTACTGGTAATTTCGGCAATATTTGTTGTTAAAGAAGCTGTTTGCTTAGCAATACGATTTAAATTTTCGGCAAACATTTGGTCGGCAAATATTTTACCTAAAGTGCCTTCGCCCTGATTTATTTTGTTTGTGATTTCGGCAACATTTTTTGTTATCACAGCAATATAAACACTCGATTTATTAAGCTGACGTAAAATACGGTCGATTTTAACCGTTTCGATTGTACTTAAAAAATCGCCATCTTTTACAGCAGGAGCTCTATTGGTGCCCGAATATATATTTACAACTTTTATTCCGACTAGTCCTTCGGGAACGATTTCCATTTTTGAATTGTTACGTATAAATTTTGTGACATCCTGTTGTATTGATAAATCGATCTGAACCAAAGAATCGTTTAATATCTTTACATCAGAAACGGTTCCTATATTTATTCCTGAAAACCGGACTTCGTTTCCTAATTTTATCCCACTAATATCATAAAAGACACCACTAATCGTAATGCTTCGATTAAAAATATTTCGTTTACTACCAATAAAATAAATCCCAAGAGTAAATATTACAATTCCGATTGCAACAAATAAACCTAAACGGATATTTTCTTTGGGAGAATTTTTCATACAACTATATTTTTATTCAATTGATAATTACACTTTTGTTTTAAAGAACGAACTAATCCGTTTGTTGGTTGAGTTTTTTAATTGATAAAAGCTACCCTCGGCTTTAAATGCTCCGTCTTGTAAAATAAGCACCCTGTTAGATGTTATTCGGGCACAATTTAAATCGTGAGTAATAATTATTGACGAGGCTTTTATTTTCGATTGTATTTTAACAATAAGCTTACTAATTTCTTCGGATGTAATAGGATCTAATCCGGTAGTAGGCTCATCGTATAATATAATTTCGGGTTTAAGAATTAAAGTACGAGCCACTCCTATTCTTTTTTTCATTCCGCCCGAAAGTTCTGAAGGCATTTTATCAATAGCATCAATTAGGCCTACCTCGTCGAGAGCTTCTTTTATTAAAGTATCGATTTCGGCTTCGGTTTTCCCCAAGTTTTTTCTACGTAACGAAAATTCGAGATTTTCTTTTACTGTCATCGAATCGTACAAGGCGTTTCCTTGAAATATGAATCCTATTTTCGAACGCAAATCGGTAATAACCTTATTGGTAGCATTCATTATTTCTTGACCTAAAACTTTTAACGA
>JAKSCO010000080.1 GCA_022360575.1 Bacteroidales bacterium
TCTCCCTAAATCTGAATCTGCTTTAAACGACTCAAACAAATAGAAAAATTACCACCAAGAAGCTGTTTTCTCTCCGACAGCTTCTTTTTTTATTTCATCGCAAACAGAAACAAATTGATCGAATAATTATACAAAGAGGCTAACTTTTTCAAAAATTCATGCCATGTAAAAATCATGGGAGCAACTTTTTCAAAAAATCGTACCATGTAAAATAATAAGAGCCCAACTTATTAGACACTGTCTCAAATTTTATGTAAAGATCAAAGAATTACAAGAATAGAACTAGAATATAATTTCGGAAAAATTAAAAAGAATTTAATCTTATAACAAAAGAAATTTCGGCAATAACTAAATAAAGAGTAATAGTATAAATGTTGCACACTCTAGACTACGTAAAAAGCTTTACATTGTAAACGAAGACATAAGTATGTCAGGATTTCTTGCTAAACATTAATCGATATCTTTATTTTTAAATGCATTAACAAATAAAATATCTCCCATTTCAGAAAATCCTTCGAACAATTTTTGACCTTCGTGTTTTATTTGTTCACTTCTAAAACCAATCATTGTAAGTCCAGCTTTTGCCGATTTCTCATTAATCAATGATTTTAAATTCATTGATTGATCAAAATCAATAAAATCAACATTTTTTAACGATATTGGCAATCGTCCGGTTCTTATAAGTTCTAATAAATTACCTGTAGCATCATCAGGCTGCCCTTTTCCTCTTACATTAAAAATTTTTATTTTAGCTTTTTTCCAGTCAGGATGATCCAAAATTATATAACTCAATAACACCATAAGATTAAGATTTTCTTCATCAACGCGACGCACCCATATATGTATTCCATCACGAAAATTAATTGCTTTGTAAGAACTCCCTAAAATACAAACATCGTAATTACCCGAACGAACAAGAGAATAATTTTCGACAATCTGACTAATATTACCCGGATCTTTTTTATCATACTCAAGTAAAATCATATTATTATCTAAACCTGATATCCCGGGAAGTTGTATTATTTGAGCTATAGCTGATGTATACGAAGGCGAAACTATAGTATTTACATATACATTACTTTTATGTAACTCGGTTTGTTTAATCAATAAACTTAAAACCTTTTTTGATTGTGCATGTGTAGCTTTCGAATAATACCCCTGAATATATTGAATATAAGTCCCAAATCCATATTTATTAGAAATCCATGTTAATAACCTAAATGCATTTTCTCGTTTCGAACTAATATCACTAACACATACTGCCGAAGGATGCCATGAGGTTTTCTTTTTTATCGCCTTATTTTTCTGTAGATATACTTGTAAATTCCGATTTATCTGAAACAATGCACTTCTGAATATAGACTCTAAACCTTGTCTTTCTGAATGATAATAACTAATATAAATATATAGCAATACCATAACAGCTATAGAGCATATTGCATAAAAAGGTTCCATTTTAAACATTAAAAAAATTGAAAAAACAAAACCTATTAAAGATAATATCCAATGCGAACGAAATGTTGGTCGATATGAAGGAGAAGAACCAAAATGATTTAGGAAAGATATCAAACACAATGAACCATAAGTTAACATAAAAAACATAGAAATAATTTGAGCTACTGCATTTACATTTCCCATTGCTACAAAAACAAATGCTATAATAACTGTAATAACCGAAGCATTATAAGGTTCTTTCGATACTCCTTTCCCTTTCGACATTAATCTATTAAATCTTTTAAACGGAAATGTTTGATCGTTTCCTAAAGCCTGTAGAGTCCTGGGAGCTACCATAATAGAACCTAATGCCGATGATATAGTTGATGCAGCTAAACCTATAGGGATAAATATCTTTCCCCACAAAGCAATATCCCCCATTATTAGTTGGTTTTCTTCAAGATTCATTAGATCTTGAGGTGATGCTGAATTCGAAAGTTTAAAAACAATGAATATATATATTATTAGTCCTGTAAAAGTAGCAACTACTGTTCCTCGAGGAATCGATTTCCCTGGGTTTTTAAGATCTCCAGATAAACCTACACCAGCAGTAATACCTGTAAGTGCTGGAAATATAATAGCAAATACAATAAAAAAATTATCCATATTTCGTAATATACCTCCACTACTCAAAATCAAATCAGAATTCTCAGAATAATTTGTTTCACCTAAAAAAAATAAAATAATTGATGCAAATAAAATAGCTACAACAAAATACAAGGTTTTTACTCCCATATTTGCTCCTTTTCTGAGTATTAGCAACGATAAGAGTCCCATTGCCGGAAGACTAATTATTTGTCGAGGAAGATACCAACCATAAGTATTTTTAGCCCAATTAAAGAATGGTTCGAAGGCCTCGGTAAAAGCAATTACATAAAATGCTACACTAATAGCCTGCGATAAATATAACGCTATACCTATAGTTCCTCCAATATTTAATCCAAACGATCGAGATATGATAAAATACTCACCTCCCCCTTCGACTCGTTGATTGGTTGCTATTTCAGAAATAGCAAACGAGGTAGGTATTGTAACCATATGACCTATTAATAAAATTAACAAAACACCACCCACTCCGAGTGTTCCTACAGCATATCCAAAACGTAAAAATAAAATAGCTCCTAAAATTGTCGATATTGCAGTAAAAAAAACCGGAGCCGTACCAAATCCATTTGACTTTTGTTGTGACATAAATAGTAGTAGTTTAAAGTATAAATTTAAGAAATTACACGATAAATCTAATGCTATTTACTTCTAGATTATTGTCAAACGGATATACACAGTTTTTAAAATATTTTTAGTTTTTTAATTTATTTCTTGGTTAGGAGATTATCCTTTTCGGGGAATAATAACATATATTAAGAAGTAGTACACGCAAACACCTTGCGTAGATAAGCGCAAGCATCTTGCGTGGGTAAGCGCAAGCACCTTGGGTAGGTAAGGAGTAATTAGTATTTTTAATTAATAAAATAGAAAAGCTGCTATAAAATATGAAACTATTGATACAGATCAATTCGTATTTTTTTAGAATTGAACTTAAGTTATTATATCAATATAATTAGCTTTTATACTAAGAAATAAAGGTCAGAATTTTAAATCTAACCTTTATTTTCTAAAACTTATTTAGTCACTATAGTTGTTGTTGGTGTATAAATACCAAAAGTTAAGCCACCTACTAATCCATTTATAAATGTATGTTTAGTTTTAATAGTATAATTTTTTGCTCCATCAGCCATTTTTTGAGAGTCTGAAACCTTAACTGGAGCTAAACCATAAATTAAATAGTGATTCCACTCTGTTTTTTTTACATTTGCTTGTGCTCCTTCTCCAACAACACTTGTATACGAATAACAAGATGTTAAGAACATTACCATTGCAAAAGCAACGGCTATCATTTTCATCGATTTTTTCATCATTTTTTAAACTTTTAGATTAAATATATTTGTTATCACTAATAACAAATATGTTTTATAAAAGTTCTATTTTAAGATAATTCCGATTTCGGGCACAACAAGTAACATCAATATGAAGTTAATATTCTTTACAGAAAAAAAGAGAATACAACAATATTATTCCAGTATTTACGATACTTTCAGCACCAGAAAATGTCTAAAAAATTATATAGGAAAGACATAACAAATTCAAAGTACTCGAATATTTTTGTAATGAAACTTATATATCTCCGTTTGCTTTTAATATTTTATATATAGCAAATTCTAATTTCTGATCAATAGAAGGAGCTGGAGATAACTTTAATTTACCTTCTTTATCAATAAAATAATAAGTAGGATATGTTCTTATATCGTAATCTTGAAATACCTTAGATTGATTCCCATAATGAAGAAACGTAAACGGATAGTTTTTCTTTTCAACAAATTTTTTCATTTGCTCTAAACTTTCATCTAAACAAATAAATACTATTTTAAAATGATTTTTATGATGTTTATAGAAATTCCGTAACATCTCAAACTCTTTAATACAAGCATAGCTAGCAGTTGTACAAAATCCCAGATAAACATATTCTCCTTTAAACGAATTAAGCGTAATCAAATTATTATCTTTATCATATAACTTAAATTCAGGAGGATAAAATCCGACCATCAGTTTGGTAACTTTTTTCCGAATATTTTCGGCTATTCGCTTATGTTTCGCAAAAGATGTTTGTAAGGCTAAAGAATCTAAAACAGTAAGCATTGCCGATCGCGAAAAAACATCATTATAAAACTCATCGTGTAAACATTTTAATATTACTAACTCTTTTAAAGCCTCATTAGTTAAAATTGAATCTTGACCTAGTGTTTCTTTTAACAGAGTAATACTTTTATATTTTGCTATATCTTTAAAAATCTTTTGCCCTGATTTTGTTCGTCCAAAGTACTGAAAATAATCTTTATAAACCTGATTAAATAATTTCATATAAGCAGGGTTCTCATATAAAATCTCATTATTTAGATAATAAGTATTGGATATACTCTTTGATTTTTGTTGATATGCAAAATGTCGATACGACGCAAATTGATACTTTTTAAAATCTCGAAAATATTTAATTCTAACATTCTTAAATAGAGTATCAACACTAGAGATCTCCAAATCTACATCTAGCCTAGGATCTTTATTATAAATAGCATACGATGTTTTCTCAAACATCATTTTATAGATTTCATCAAAGTAAGCTAATTGATAGTTCAGTTCTTCTTTCGATGTTTTTTCAAAACCCAAATGATATAAAATAGGTGTAAAATATGGATTTAATAAGTCGGCTCTTGTTTTTTCTTTTCGTTCAGGAAGAATTATTTCATACTCTTTCTCTGGCTCAATAAAAATATAGGCTTCGTATACTCCTAACTTTACATATACATATAAGGTTTCATTTGTTGAGAACGAACATAAAAAATTTCCTTGTTCATCAACTTTGCATTCGGTTAATTTCGCTTCAGTATTAGTTATCCAATCAGAATATGTAAAAAAAGAAAGTGTTTCTCCAGCATATTCAAGAGCATTCCCTTTTAGTACTACATCTTGAGCTAGAGTACTGGAAATAATACTCAAAAATACTAATACGAAAAAATTAACCTTAGTCATTTTAATTTCTTTTTTTAATTTTTATTTGTTTCGGAATAAACTGACTAGCATCTCCTCCATGTCTTAATATATCACGAACAATTGTAGAGTTTACCGGAGTATGCTCTGGCATTGTCAATAAAAACATTGTTTCAATCCCTTCGAACATAGCCTTATTTACTTGAGCTATTGCTCTCTCATATTCAAAGTCTGCTGCTGTTCTTAGTCCTCGCAAAATATAATTTGCTCCAATTTGTTTACAATAGTCAATTGTTAAACCTTCGTAACATACAACTTCAATTTTAGAATTATCAATAAAAACTTGCTTAATATATTCTATTCGCTCATCCAGCGAGAAAAATGTTTTTTTATCTGAATTAATACCTATAGCAATGTATATTTTATCAAATAAATCTAAAGCTCTGTTTACTATCGATTCATGGCCAACCGTAAATGGGTCAAAAGTCCCAGGAAAAACTGCTATTTTCTCCATAATTTTATTTTTTATTAATGTAACAAACTTAAGATATTTGTTTCAAATAATACAAAAGTTTCAACAATTCAAATTTCTGTGATTACAATTAAATAGTATAATTCAACTTCTTTTATAATTCTAGAAATGCAGTAAAGTTGATAATAAAGTCAAATTAATTCTATCTTATATTATTCTGCTAGCTTTTCAATACTCCTAGCAACTTTTTCCATGAGCCACCGAGGAGTCGAAGTAGCTCCACATACTCCAATAGAATTAACATTATTAAACCATTCTGATTTTAGTTCTTTATCGCATGATACAAAATAAGTATTTGGATTAACATCCTTACAAACCTGAAATAGCATCTTACCATTAGAGCTTTTTTTTCCACTAACAAAAACTATAACATCATGCTTTTTTACAAATTCATGAAGCTTCGGTTTTCTATGCGAAACTTGTCTGCAAATAGTATCGTTTGCTATAAATTCTATATCTTCTGATTGCTGAGTTTTTATCATTCTACGTTTTATTTCTTCTTTTATTTTGTAGAACTCATCAATACTTTTTGTGGTTTGTGAAAATAAGTTTATTGGTTTCGAAAAGTCAATCTTATCTAAATCGTCCATTTTCCCAATAACAATTGCTTGTCCACTTGTTTGTCCTACCAAACCATTAACTTCAGCATGTCCTTCCTTTCCATAAATAACAATTTGACCTCCTTCTTTTATTATCGAATCAAATCCTAACTTTATATTATTTTGTAATTTTAGGACTACCGGACATGAAGCATCAATCAGCTGAATATTATTTTCTATAGCTATCTTGTATGTCTCTGGAGGTTCGCCATGTGCTCTTAATAACACTTTACAGTTATTAAGATTCTTAAATTGCTCGTGATTAATAGTAATTAATCCTTTTTGGTTCAGACGTTCTACTTCAGCACTATTATGAACAATATCACCTAAACAATATAAAGTCTCAGTCTTTTCAAGTTCTTTTTCGGCAAGTTGAATCGCATTTACAACTCCAAAACAAAATCCTGAATTACTATCAATCTCTACTTTCATGAAGCCTTAATTATAATTTATTGCTTAATTTATCTTTTTATTAACTAAATCAACAATCCAATCTAATTGTTCTTGTCGATTCATATTACTATTATCAAGCTCAACCGCATCTACAGCTCTTTTTAATGGACTTTCATCTCTTGTCTCATCAATATAATCTCGTTTTTTTACATTTTCAAGAATCTCATCAAAACTGACATCTATATTTTTTTCTTTTAATTCGAGATATCTTCTTTGAGCTCGCACTTCAGGATTTGCTGTCATAAATATCTTTAGCTCAGCATTAGGAAAAACAACAGTCCCAATATCACGTCCATCCATAACAATCCCCTTTTCTAATCCAAGCTTTTGCTGCAACAAAACAAGTTCTTTTCTTACAAAAGCCAGTCTACTAATAAAGCTAACATTATTTGAGACCTCCATCTCTCGAATTTCATCTTCAACATTTTCGCTGTTTAAATAAGTCTCTTGCTGTTTCTTATTAGAGTTATATCTAAAATTAATTTTAATCTTATCTAATACTTTCTTTAGACTGTCTTCATCTACAATATGTTTTTTATTAATAAAGTTATTGCGTATAGCAAATAATGTTACAGCCCTATACATAGCACCACTATCAATATATTTATAGTTTAAAATTTTTGCTATTTCTTTAGCAATAGTGCTTTTCCCCGAAGAGGAATATCCATCAATTGCAATAATTATTTTCTTTGTTATATCAGTCATCCTTATCAATAAATTTAGGATGTCAAAGTTAAATCCAAATTTAAGATTAGACAAATTCTTTTATAACCATTAAAGGTTTTTTCTGAAACTATCAAGATTGGTCGTTACTGAAAAACAATTAGATGCCCCAGCCAAATGGTAACTTGCGCGAGCATAACTTAAATGAAATTTAGAAATTTTAACTCCAAATCCCCACGAAAAGCCTATTGCAGAGGTCTTCGATTCAATCAACATCTCTTTACGTCGACGATAGTTATAACCAGCTCGAACATAAAAATTTTGTAGAGGGCTAAACTCTAAACCAACAATAACATGCCTCATTAACTCATCAGCTATTTTATCAATCTTTGATTTCTCTTTTTCTTGAAATGAAGGATCTAAACTTGTTGATTTTTTCTCGGGAAGTTCATAAGCTAAATTCCAATTATATAATTGATCTAGAGTTATATTTATACGTAAAGGAACATATTTAAATTTTTGCGAAAATCCTAACTGAATATTAAAAGGAACAGGATCATTCTCGTTGGTATAACTCTTCAATTGCAATCCAAAATTTTTAACAACCAAAGCTATAGTAAATAATCTTTCAGGTTTAACATATAAAATACCTAGATCTGTAACTAAACCTAATGATGTATACTTCTCTAAAGTCGATATTATAGGTTTTATGTTAACTCCAACACGAAACAAATTATTTATAGAATAAGAATACATCAAGTTTATTGCATATTCTGCCGATTTAAATTTACCTGTAATAGCTGCTTTTTCATTAGCAGCTATAAAATTACCATAATTAATATATTGAATTCCTCCAGAAAAAATCCCGTAATTTTTAATATTCAATGCATATGCAGCATATCCATAGTTAATATCTGTAAAATAATTAACATAATTAAGTGTTGCATTATGATTCATTTCTAATGTTAATAAGGCAGGATTATGATAAGTAAGATTTAAGTCATTATCGTCAATAGCAATTACATCTCCCCCTAATGAAGCTACTCGAGCTGAACTAACAAGATTTAAAAAATCATAAGTATATTTCCCTCCTATTTGAGCAAATAAACGAAAAACAACAAAGGCAAATAATAGTAACAATAAAAGTTTCTTCATCCGATATAAATTTGATCCTAATTTGCAATAGTATAATACAAATCTTATTAACTTGGTAAAAATACAAATAATGATTTATGTGTAACACACTATAAATAATATTAAGAATCAAACGTAGATGCTTTATATCTTATTATACAAATAACTCTATAAGTGTTAATTTAAATACTCTCATTTATAAAAACATATGAAATGAAAGAAATTTATCGAACATTTAAAAGTTTTTATGAACAAGATAGAAAAGTAATATCCTTATACTAAGAAACCATCTTTAAAAAAGATATCTCATTTTATTTTCTAGTATGATTATAGAATGCGTAGAACAATATACCTACAATTGCATAGATAGATTTAATAAAATTATACAATAAAAATCAAGAATTAGAATCCCTATCTCAGTGCAATATTAGCTTTATTAGAAGTATCACATAGAAAAAGAAGATAAAAGTAGACATATTCTATTCATAATTAAAAATTTGATGAATTCTTCAAAACATAAATTTGAAAACCATTAGCCAGATACACTAATATAGATACTTATAAGTAGAATTTTTTTAAAACAAAAAAGCCTCAGTAATAACTGAGGCTTTTTAAAATTGGCGACGACCTACTCTCCCACGAATGCAGTACCATCGGCGCTAACGGGCTTAACTTCTCTGTTCGGAATGGGAAGA
>JAKSCO010000274.1 GCA_022360575.1 Bacteroidales bacterium
ACGCAAGGTGTTTGCGCTTACCTACGCAAGGTGTTTGCGCTTACCTACGCAAGGTGTTTGCGCTTACCTACGCAAGGTGTTTGCGCTTACCTACGCAAGGTGTTTGGGTGAAAATAGAAAATTAAATTTTCTATTTTCACCTTGTTCTATAAAGAACAAGCAATACTTTCTTATCTTTAAATATCAACATCTTACATAAGACACACAAAAAGAAAGCATTTCGAACAATCCGGATAAACATTTTTTCTCTATAAGAAATGTAAGCTAAAATAAAAATAAAGGCTATCTCCTTTCTTTTTTGGGACAGCCTATTTTATTTTTCTTCAAATTTCAGTGGTTTATGAATTCGAATCTCGTCCTGACAAATAACGACGCCATCGCTCCATTACCTGTTGCATATCTTTTGGAATCTCCGAGTCGAATCGTTTAAACTCTCCTGTAGTTGGGTGCTTAACTCCTAAAGTTTTAGCATGTAAAGCTTGTCTGGGTAAAATTGAAAAACAATTTTGCACAAATTGTTTATACTTAGTAAAAGTAGTTCCTTTTAATATTTGATTTCCTCCATACTCAGGATCGTTAAAAAGAGGATGCCCTATATGTTGAAAATGTACTCGAATTTGATGTGTACGTCCTGTCTCTAACTGACATTCAACAACCGAAACATAGCCTAATTCTTCAATTACTTTATAATGTGTTACAGCATGTTTCCCTTGTTCCCCATCAGGGAAAACTTGCATTATTTTTCGATTTTTAATATTTCGTCCTATATTACCAACAATAGTTCCTTCTTTTTCGTCGAAAGTACCCCAAACAATAGCTATATACTTACGCTCCGACGTTTTTTCAAAAAACTGCTTTGCTAAACGATTAAGAGCCAACTCTGTTTTTGCTATAACTAAAAGCCCCGAAGTATTTTTATCAATTCTATGTACTAATCCAGGACGCATTTCTCCCGAGTTAAATAAAGGCAAATCCTTTAAGTGATGCATCATTGCATTTACTAACGTCCCTGTGTAATGTCCATAAGAAGGATGTACTACCATACCTGGCTCTTTATTCACAATTAAAAACTGATCGTCTTCATAAACAATTTCAACAGGAATATCTTCAGGAATTAATTCGATTTCTCGCGGAGGTTGTGCCATTACAATCGAAATTACATCACTAGGCTTAACCTTATAATTCGATTTTACAGCTTTATTGTTTATTAAAATATTTCCAGCTTCGGCAGCCGATTGTATCTTACTACGCGAAGCATTTTCAAGTCTATTAACTAAAAATTTATCAATACGTAAAGGCTTTTGTCCCGCATCAACCTCTATACGGAAATGTTCGAACAATTCTTGTTCTTCATTCTCGATTTTCTCTTCTTCCTTCATCTCATTTAAAAAATTTGTGCTTTGACCTTTAAAATATCAATAGGGGTTAATACTTCAATTAAATATACTCTTTTATTTAATGTGTAATAATAAACTTTTTAGTAACAGCTAGTCTATCTTGAGTTGAAATTCGAATAAAATAAATTCCAGCTTTTAAATCCGAGATATTTATAGCTGATTCAGGATTACGATTACTTAACAAAACTCTACCTTGTAAATCAAAAATAGTGTATGTAAAGTTCATATCTTTTGATTCAACAACAATATTTAATTCTTTATCTGCAGGATTTGGATAAACAGAATATTCTATCTTCTTTTTTTCAGCAGGTTGATCTACAGAATTAACAATTACTTTTTTCCCAAACATTGGTCGCATCATTATAGTTCCTTCATACAATGAATTCATCCATCTATTTTCGAAATTATAAAATAACTTATCGTTATTCACTTTATTAACATCAAACCCCACATTTAGCATTTCTTGTGAATAAACTTTTTGCCACCCAATATAAAATGTCCCACTTACAATCAACTTTTTATCAAAAGGAATAATTGTAAATTTATTTAAGCTATCAGTACTTTGAGGTCTTTGTTCTTCTAAAGTATAAAGTATATTTCCTGGCACCCCATTGTTATCATCCCAAACATGAATTTTATAATCGAAATGATTTGCATTATTCGATGTTTGATTAAAATAAATTTGAACCCCGACTAAAGTATCTTCAACAAAAGTTTTAAATCGCATAGCCACCATAGCTCTTTCGGTTCCTTCTCCAATCAAACCATATCCATTTTCCGATGAACCATCGTCATATGCATAATAATTAAAAAACTTTTGATAAAAACGAGTAGTATCATTCCATCTATAGGATAAGTTTTCTAAAGTAGCATCTGTTGATGTATATCCAATAATTTCATACACATTCGAATCTAAATCTGGATAATATGCAAACGGAGTATTAAATGGTTTCTCATAATATTGTGTCGAAAAAGGAGCCATTTCCGAAATAGTAGTTTCACTTGTTACAAAAGGTTCTGTATGTCCATACAAATCATTAATAATAAAAGCTCGAGGAGGACGCTCGTTACTACTTCCCAAATTGCGGTTAAGCATTGGTAAAGCATTTTTCAACTCAGTATCTCTTGCATATATATAATGATGCCATGGTATCGATTCAAAATTTTTAAGTAATGATTCTTGTTGTTTTATTATTGCTACATCCTCTATAATAGTATCATTTATATTTCTATTTCGATCAAGTATCACAAAATCAAGATTCCAATGATCAGCATTACTCGAACGACTCTCATTATCTGCTAACGAAGATAAACTAGCATAATTACAAAATCGAAACTGAAAACTATCTGTTAAAAATTCGGCTTGGTTTACCGGAAGAATTACTTGATGAAATAATCGTCTTAAATTTTTAGATGAATTTCCTTTTATAGTATCAATAGTATTACCTATAATATTATTTTCTATAAGTAATGAATCAGATTCATGAAAATTCGTCGTCCAAACTCGCTTCCATTGATTTGAGCCTGACATAAAAAAATCTAAAGCCAGAGTATCTCCAGAATCAGGAGCATCACCTAAGCCTCCTGGTTGATAATAAAAACTAAAGAAAATTGTATTATCACCCGGATAATTTAAATGAATATATCGAGAAGTAAGGGTATCTGCACCAAACGGACGACTACCCGCATTATTGTAAATAGCTCCTGTTCCACTTATAGCATCTAAAGTAGCAACTCCCAAACTAATCATACTATCAGGATAACTTAAATTTATATAAGCTTTTTCATCCATCCATAAAGAATCATCCGGAAAACCTATTTCTTTGGCAAAATCATCAACAAAAGGTAAACTAATTATTCCTTGCTGACCATTTTTTCTAACCTTCGATTTATAATTACTCTTAAGCCTACTTATTTTTTGTATCTCAGGATTAAACTCCAAAGTATTTAACGATTCTTGAGCTATAGATCCTCCATTAATAAGAAATACCGCTATAAGAATATGTATAATTTTATTTTTCAAAATATTTATTCAAGTATTAATGAATCCGTAAACTGTACCGTATCTTCAATAAATAATTCTGGATATAAAATTGTAGAATCAACTGTTATCCATAAATCTATTGTCGAGCCTAAACGTATTTTTTTATTGTCTTTAAATGATGGATACTGTCTCCATATTTTTGCATTTAACGAATCTTCTGCTGTAGCAATTGATTCATCATAAATAACAGCACCTACATTTAACGCAGCACGTAGTATTGTTTTTTTTGCATCAGATAATGTATATCTATCAAGATCTGGAATCTGCGTTTTCTGATGACTCAATCCCATCCCTAAAACTAAATCTATTTTGGAACCCTTAGGAATTAATACTCCTTCTTCAATATCCTTCCCCTCAAATTTTTGTTTTAATACACTATTAACAGCAATATCCGGAACATGAATCAATCGACCTATTTCTAATCCAGCATTTTTAAGAATAGCCTCAGCCTGACGAATCGAAACATCAACAATATTAGGCATTCGTATTTGCTCTGGATTCATCGCATTTAATGTAATAAAAATACGCCGACGTTTTTTTACTTTGAAATTTGGCTCTGGATTTTGCTTGATAACCGTCCCCTTAGGTAGATTATTATTATAAACAGAATCGGCTATTTCTATTCGTAACTTATTTGCTTTAGCCTTTTTTATTGTTTCTTCAAGAGTTAATCCCGAAAAATCAGGAACAGAAAGTCTTCTTCCATGATGAGTATAAATTCTTAAAATAAAAAAGGTTATAGCTATTAAGCCTAGGAAAACACCTATTGCCAACAACAGATGCTTAAAAAATAATTTGCTTTTGATAAATTGAAAAAATGTCATTACGATGTAATCTAGTAAATCATCAATATATTTAACGAAGAAACAAATATAAAATTATGTGAGTAAATAATATACTTATAAGTAGAATTTTTTTAAAACAAAAAAGCCTCAGTAATAACTGAGGCTTTTTAAAATTGGCGACGACCTACTCTCCCACGAATGCAGTACCATCGGCGCTAACGGGCTTAACTTCTCTGTTCGGAATGGGAAGA
>JAKSCO010000011.1 GCA_022360575.1 Bacteroidales bacterium
GAATTGTTTGGCAGACGGATCATCCGGCCGGGTGTGATTCCCCATGATGATGCAATCGGCTGTAATATCCCGGGCCTTTCTTAAGATTTCCACCGACGGAATCCCCACCAGCACCTCCACGGGCGGCATGGGAAAGCCCCCGGCCAAGGGGACATGGGAACGGCGGATCCGCTCGGACTCGGCCTCAAGGAATTCCTGGCCTGCAAAAATTTCTTCTCCACTGGCATAGGATTTCACCAATTGCCCCGCCCCCCGGGAGGGTTCGGCGCAGACATGGAAAAGGGTTAAGCGGGCATCATATTTATGGGCAAGTTCAAAGGCGGCCTTGGCGGCAATTTTACAATTCGATGAAGCTGTGGTGGCGAATAAAATATTGGTAAACATCGTATCCTCCTTACAGGATTTATGGACGATCGAATTGATAATCCGAATAAATTTTTTGGATTGATTTGGATTTGAGAATCCGGAATCGATATTGTGTATTATTACCCGGTTATTTCTATTTTCGCCACCATTTAAAGAAAATATTTTTTCACGGACAAGGGCCGAAACAAAAAAATCCCCACCGAAGAATAGTCCATTCTCCGATGGGGATTTTCCAATCTTACAGGAAAAAGTTTCCCAAAATCCTCTGGGTTATCCTTCCTCCTTAATTATTCCGATGGCACTCACCACAAAGCACCGGCCCCTTTGCCGATTCAAAATGGCATTCCTTGCATTGGCGATGGAAGGCCGCTTCCAAGCCCACGCTATTTTCAGCCGTGGGGCGCAGCCCATGGCAGTCCGAACAATAATTGTCTTCACTGGATTCATCGGCCACAAGCTTCCCATCTTCATAAACATGGTGGCAAACGGCGCAATTATCATCCAAGCCCGCCTTCTCATTATGGGCATCATGGTCAAAAATAGATCCGGGGCGCCTCGGGGATTCAAAGGCGTCAATTTCAAGGCGAGACACTTCCTCTGGGAGGGAAAACCCATTGAAAACGCCAATCACCAATAAAAGTAAGAGACATAAAGTCCATGTGCGGTATTTCATATCAGGCTCCTGGTTTATAAATCTTTTTTTCCATGGTTTCAAAAATGATATCGCCCAAAAACTTAACTTCCATATCCAGCTTGTAATGGTGAACAATATCCTCAA
>JAKSCO010000286.1 GCA_022360575.1 Bacteroidales bacterium
TAACAATAAATATAGGGCATTTGTCAGTAAATTGTAAATTGAAGATGAATACAAATATTAAGAAATATAGCGGCTTGATAAATCAGTGTTTTAAGATGTCAAACACCCCGTATTCAAACCGTTATAGCTCATAAAAGATGAAGAGACTGCTAACATATACGATTATCATTCTGGTTGTTTTAATCAGTGGTTGGACTTATTTGACCAGAGACAAAGGGCAAGCAAAAGAGAGTTTTGAAGTATTTTTTAAAACTTTCAAGGAAAACTATGCTCTTTTTGATGTTAAAGTAATTGATTGGGATAAAGAATATGATTATTATTCCATAAAAATTAATGATGAAACAACAGATGATGAATTGTTCAATGTTTTCAAAGAAATATTGAAAAAATTAGATGATAAGCATTGTTACATCTATCGATTCAACGAAATATATTTTTCGGGTTTTGGACTTCCTTCATTAAACTACTTTGACTTAACATCTTTTGACTTCAGATTACCAACAAATGACTTTTCATTAAAACTGATTGAAGACAAGTATCTCATTGACTATGAAAAATCGTTAAGAATAAAATCATTTCTCCCTCCAATGGGGATTAGAAAGGTATTTACAACTGGATGGTTAAAGGACTCGATTGCTTATATTCACATGACAGAAATGAGCAATAAGTATAGAGAAGTTCACAACTCAATTAGTTCATTTTTACAGAAGTATCAAAACGCAAAAGGATTTGTAATAGACATTCGAGATAACATTGGTGGTTATTCCTTGCCAGTTAAAGAATTAGCCGAATATTTTGCAACCGACACACATACTTATGCAATTTCAAGACTGAGAAAGCCTGATAGTATATACAATTTCCAAGAATCCGAATATTGGGAATTAAAACCAAATGAGAATAGTAAATACGCAAATCAACCAATTGCTGTTTTAACAAACAGAAATACTCAAAGTGCAGCAGAATTATTTACTCTAATGATGAAATCCCTTCCCAGTGTCAAGATAATTGGAAACACGACATCTGGTGTGTTTGCAGATACTCATATTGGGAAACTTCCGAATGGTTGGGAATTTCGTTTATCAATTAGAAAAACAAATGACTGGAATGACAATGTTGTTGAAAATATTGGCATTATACCTGATAAATTAATAAAAAATACGGAGATTGATTTACAAAATGAAACAGATAACATTTTAGAATCAGCAATAAATTATATTAATGAAAACTAATAAATTACGTGCTACAACAATAAATATA
>JAKSCO010000251.1 GCA_022360575.1 Bacteroidales bacterium
GAACCTTCGTTGTTCCATTTTACTTGCGAACTGTCAATGCCACGTATCGCCAAGTTCATTTTAGCTAATCGCCAGGTTGTTTGGTTACTTTCCTGTCCATAAATGGAAATATCGTTGATTTTCCCTTGGTGCTCCGTTACAAACTTCTCTGATTGTACGAACATACCACCCGAACCACAGCAAGGATCGAAAACCCGACCTTTGTATGGCTCCAACATTTCAACCAATAATTCAACTACGCTTCTTGGCGTATAGAATTGTCCTCCCTTTCGTCCTTCAGCCAAGGCAAACTCACCAAGAAAGTATTCGAATACATGACCTAATACATCAGCACTTCGGGATTTTGTATCGCCCAAAGCAATGTTTCCAATTAAATCAATCAATTCGCCTAAGCTGGTTGGATCAAGATTTTGACGTGCATATACTTTAGGTAGTACACCTTTCAGGTTAGGATTTTCCTTTTCAATGGCATCCATGGCATCATCAACCGATTTACCAATGGTTGTTTGCTTAGCATTTGCCAAAAGAAAACTCCAACGTGCCTGTGCCGGAACAAAGAATACATTTTCTGCTTTGTATTCGTCTTTATCTTCAGGATCGGCACCTGCATATTCGCCTTCACCTTTTTGCAATTTATCGTATAGCTCTTCGAAAGCATCAGAGATGTATTTTAGGAAGATTAATCCTAAAACCACATGTTTGTATTCTGCTGCATCTATATTTTTTCTCAGTTTATCTGCTGATTTCCAGAGTTGTTTTTCCAACGGCTCATCTTTGCCGTTTCCGTTCTTTTTTGCCATTTATGCTTTACCAATATTATTTTCTACCAATTTAATTGCTGCTTTTGCAACACTCTCATCTTTCACCAATTCATAAACCTGACCCGCTAACCAAAGGGTTAGCAATTCATCGCTATTTGTTTTTAGCAATTCAGCCAATTTAAGAACCTGCTCTCTCTTTGCTTTTCGTTCGCCACGTTCAATTTTGCTGTACATTGGCGTGTCGATTTCTAATTCGGCAGCTAATTGCCGTTGCAGCAACTCTTTCTCTTCTCGTAATTCCCTTATTCGTTTCCCTAAAAACATGACTATTTTTGTTTTGACTTGTCAATAATTGGCTAATGTAGTAAATTAAAAGGGAAAACTAAATGGGAATAGTGAAAAGTGAATAGAGGAAAACTAAAAGTGAAAAATTTAAAATGGTTATTTTTCTCTGTCCATTTTTAGTTTATTTCCTGCGTTTTCTATGAATCTTACATCCTCAACTTTTCAGTTTAAACTAATCACTATCATTTTTTTTGTGTATTTATTGTGTTCGTGATTAAGTAGTCCTATTTCTTTAAACTGCCCGATGTACTTTTCAGTTGTTTTGTTCTTAATATTCAACTCCTTTGCAGTAGCTAAATAGTCTTGACGATTAAAGTTATTTAGTAAGGCGTTATAGTACTTCAATTTTACTCCTTTAAGGTTGTTGTAGGGTAGATTCTGAAAAAGTGTGGCGAAAATGGCAAAGCAGATAGAGACAAGTTTTTAGGTTGCCAATTTTGTCAACTTTGCCAGTATTATTTGAGTTTCTCATAGAAACCCGATTTTGTTTTTGTTGAATAAAAATAAGGTTCACTCAAAAAATCAAGTAACGCCGCTGATTTTTTCCCTCTGTTGTTCCTCCAAAAATTAATATCATAGAAGTGAGATAATTGATGTAAAGGTAAAAAGAGTATTGTTTAACCCGAAAGTTACATTTGTTAATTGAATCTTGTATATGTAATACTTCGGCTTTTAAATATAGACTCTATTTTCCGATGCAGAAATTCTTAAATATGTTTCCTAAAACTTCGTCGGTAGTTATCTCACCTGTTATCTCGCCTAAATAGTGTAAACATTCGCGAATATCTTGAGCCAGAAAATCACCCGTAATACCTGTTTGTAATCCATTTATTGCACGTTCGAGTGCTGAAAATGCATTTTCTAAAGCTTCGTAATGACGCGCATTGGTTACAATAACATCGTTTTGGTTTAGTTCGGTAAGATTAACAACCGAAAGAAGCTCTTGGGTTAACAAATCGATATTTTCTCCTGTTTTAGCCGAAATTTTCAATAAAACATCGCTTTGCGATAATAGCGACCGAATATCTAAATCGTGTTCGGATTTATCAATTTTGTTAATAGCTACAATTAATTTTTTTTGCGATTCGCCTAAGCGATTTTTAACTGTAGTAATAGCATGCTTTATTGTTTCTAGATTTTCGGTAGCATCTACCAATAACAATACAATCGACGCTTTTTCTATACGCTCGAAAGTACGCTCAATACCAATGCTCTCAATGGTATCTGATGTTTCGCGAATACCTGCTGTGTCGATAAAACGAAAAGCTACTCCTTCAATATTTATTACATCCTCGATAACATCGCGTGTAGTACCGGCAATGTCCGAAACAATAGCTTTTTCTTCGTTTAAAATCTGATTTAATAAAGTTGATTTTCCTACATTGGTATTTCCAACAATGGCAACAGGAACACCGTTTTTAATTACATTTCCTAAATCGAATGATTTTAATAGTTTCTGAATTAAACTCTGAATATTAGAAAGCAAGCTGTTTAATTGCGAACGATCGGCAAACTCAACATCTTCTTCGCTAAAATCCAATTCGAGTTCGAGCAACGAAATAAAATGGAGTAATCTGTCGCGTAGGTTAACAATCTCGCTCGAAAAGCCTCCTCGCATTTGCTCCATAGCAACTCTGTGCGACGATTGTGATGACGATGCTATTAAGTCGGCAACAGCTTCGGCTTGCGATAAATCCATTTTTCCGTTAACAAAAGCACGCAAGGTAAATTCGCCCGGTTTTGCTAAACGAGCACCGTGTTTTGTTAATAACTTTAATACTTGTTGTTGTATATAAACCGATCCATGACACGATATTTCTACAATATCTTCGCCTGTGTACGAACGAGGCGATCTAAAAATAGTAACTACTACTTCGTCGATTATTTGATTTTCGTCGATTAATGTTCCGAAATGAGCAGTATTTGCTTTTTGGTCGATTAGTTTTTTGTTTCGAACCGATTTAAAAATTTTGTCGCATAATTCAATAGCTTTGTCGCCACTTAAGCGAATTAAAGCAATGGCTCCATTGCCTTGAGCCGAAGATATTGCGCAAATAGTATCGTTATTTATCATAGTTTATTTCTTTGTATCTAAAACAATCAACCAGATGATCGTTTACCATTCCGGCAGCCTGCATAAAAGCATAACAAATGGTTGAGCCTACAAATTTAAAACCTCTTTTCTTTAAATCTTTACTCATAGCATCAGATTCTTTCGATGTAGATGGAACTTCTTGATTTGTTGACCACGAATTAATAATTGTTTTTCCTTGAGTAAACGACCAAATGTATTTATCAAAAGATCCAAATTCTTCTTGAACCTTAATAAATGCCTGAGCATTGGTAATGCTAGCATAAATCTTTAGCTTGTTTCTGATAATGCCTTTGTTTGTTAATAAGCTATCAATTTTGTGTTGATCGTAATTTGCAATTTTACGATAATCGAAATTATCAAAAGCTTTGGCAAAATTTTCACGTTTAGCAAGTATTGTCGACCAGCTAAGCCCTGCCTGAAAAGCATCAAGGATAAGAAACTCGAACAATTTAGTATCGTTATGAACAGGTACTCCCCATTCGGTATCGTGATATTCTATGTCTAAAGGCTTTTTTGCCCAGCCACATCGTTTTTTTATCATATTGTTTTCTTAATTCCAGTGAAAACCTCTTTCTTGTACTGTTGCCAAAAAATTACGAATAGATCGATCATAAGTTTTTTCTACATCATCTGGGAAATAGCATGCAGGCAACTGCCTCATATTGCGATGATATGTTATGCAATCGCAACAAATCCCTTTCTTACTACAAGAATATGTGCAATTACAATTTTCTTTGTTTTGATCTTTTTTACAATCCATGATAGTAATAAATTATTTGTTCTCAAAAAATTACGAGTGCAAATCTACAGCAATAAAAAATAAAGATCAAAAATTTAATATTTAAATCAATTGGATATGTAAAGATTTAATTAGCGATATAAAAACACATGCTTAGTTGCGTTTCTGTTTAAAGAAATTACTCATTAATTTGCTACATTCATCTTTCATAACATCTTTAACAACTATGGTTTTAGGATGTAAAATATTTTGATTGATTGAGCTAAAACCTTTTTTATTGTCGCCAGCACCATACACTATTTTCGATATTTGTGTCCAATATGCGGCGCCAGCACACATAATACATGGTTCGACAGTTACGTAAATAGTACAATCGGTTAAATATTTGCCTCCTAAATAATCGGATGCTGCTGTAAATGCTTGCATTTCGGCATGAGCAGTAACATCGTTTAGAGTTTCGGTTAAATTATGAGCTCTAGCAATCACTTGGTTGTTGCAAACAACAATTGCTCCTATGGGGATTTCGTTAGCTTCGGCAGCTTTTTGAGCCTCAAGTAAAGCTTGTTTCATAAAATATTCGTCCGAAAATAATTCCATATATTTTTTATAAGATTGATTTGGGAGCAAAAATAATGATATTTAATCGAGAAAGGAATATTTAAAACACGAGTGTTTTTAATCCCGAAATAAAAGTCATATTTTCGCAGTCTAATCAGTAGTAAATTAAAGAATTATTATAATATATTGAATATGTATAGGACACATACTTGCGGTGAATTAAGAATAGATAATGTTGGTCAAGAAGTAATTTTAAGTGGTTGGATTCAGGGTGTAAGAAACCTTGGAGGAATGACTTTTATTACTCTTAGAGACAGATACGGAATAACACAACTGGTGTTTGACGAGAACACTTCGGACGAATTAAAAGAAAAAACAGCTCAGTTAGGACGCGAATTTGTTGTAAAAGTAGGCGGAAAAGTTATTGAGCGTAGTAGCAAGAATCCTAAGATGCCTACTGGCGATATTGAAATTACGGTTAATAATCTCGAGATATTAAATAAATCAGAAATTCCTCCATTTACAATTGAAGATGAAACCGATGGAGGCGACGAATTGCGGATGAAATATCGTTATTTAGATTTACGACGCAATCCTGTGCGTGCTAACTTAGAATTGCGTCATCGTATGGGGCAAGAAATTAGAAAGTATCTGGATGGCGAAAAATTTATGGAGATTGAAACACCTTACTTAATAAAATCTACTCCAGAGGGAGCTCGTGATTTTATTGTTCCTTCGCGAATGAATCCAGGCGAGTTTTATGCATTACCTCAGTCGCCACAAACATTTAAACAGTTGTTGATGGTTTCGGGTTTCGATAGATATTTTCAGATAGTGAAATGTTTCCGCGACGAAGATTTACGTGCCGACCGTCAGCCTGAGTTTACACAGATTGATTGCGAGATGTCGTTTGTTGAGCAAGAAGATATACTAACAATTTTCGAAGGTCTTGCAAAATACTTGTTTAAAGAAGTAAAAGGTCTTGATTTTACCGAGCAATTTCCTCGTATATCATACGAAGAAGCTATGAATAGCTACGGTTCGGATAAACCGGATATACGCTTTGGAATGAAATTCTCAGAAATAACAAAGCTTGCTCAAGGCAAAGGATTTAAAGTTTTTGATAGTGTTGAGTATATTGCCGGAATAAATGCCCAAGCTTGTGCAACATATACTCGCAAACAGCTTGATGCATTAACTGATTTTGTTAAGCGCCCTCAGGTAGGAGCCAACGGTTTGGTTTATGTAAAATACAACGAAGATGGTTCGTTTAAATCGTCGGTTGATAAATTTTTTGGAGCCGAAGATTTACAGGAGTGGGCTAACTTTATGAATGCTAAACCTGGCGACTTATTATTAATATTGGCTGGAGGAAAAGATAAAACACAAAGTGCATTAAACGATTTACGTTTAGAAATGGGCGATCGTTTAGGTTTGCGCGATAAAGATACTTTTGCTCCTTGTTGGGTTGTCGATTTTCCATTGTTAGAGTGGAACGAAGATGAAGAGCGTTTCTTTGCTAAACATCATCCGTTTACTTCGCCTAAAAAAGAAGACCTTGATTTGTTCGAAACAGATCCGGGAAAAATGCGAGCCAATGCTTACGACTTTGTAATTAATGGAGTTGAAATAGGTGGTGGATCAATTCGTATTTTTGATGCCGACTTGCAAAAGAAAATGTTTGCAGCTTTAGGAATATCGAAAGACGAAGCCGAAGAAAAATTCGGATTCTTATTAGATGCATTTAAATTTGGAGCTCCTCCTCATGGTGGTATTGCTTTTGGTTTCGATCGTTGGTGTTCGGTGTTTGGAGGTTCTGAGTCGATTCGCGATTTCATAGCTTTCCCTAAAAATAATTCGGGACGCGATGTAATGATTGATTCGCCTTCGGAAGTAGATGCAAAACAGCTTGAAGAATTAGCACTTAATCTGAAAAAGCCAGATCTGAAATAAAGAAATCATATATAAATATACGAGCCAACATAAGTAATCTTGTGTTGGTTTTGTTTATAAAAACAAAGCCTGTTTGATATTTTCAAACAGGCTTTTTAGTACTAGACAAAACAAAATTTATTTACTTCTTCTTTTCTTTATCTTTTTTTGAGCATTTAGTTTTTGAACACTCGCTTTTTGCTGTTTTATCGCATTTTGCTTTTTTCTTTGAACATTGCTCTGTTTTAGCTTTTTTCGAACAGCACGATCTTTTCTTTGGTTCTTGTGCATTAACAGCAACAGTCATAACTACTAAAAAAGCTACCCCGGATAATATTGCAATAAATTTTTTCATGATAAAAATAGTTTTAGTTATAGTTTAATGTTTTAACAAATTTACGCATATCATTAGCAGAAGTAGGTTATTGCGAGGTTAAAACGTGTTAACGCGATGTTAAAATAATGTAACATGCTTATTTTCTAACTAAATTTGTGTTGATAATGAGGTCTTATACCAAATGGATTTCAAGATATGAGTGTTTAGATGTGAGATAAAATAGATTAGCTTATTTGACAAAGCTCGTGAGATTGTTTAGCTTAGTTTACCATCAGGATATGTATAACGATTTGTATAAGCAAATATCTCTCGAAACAACTAGTGTAGATGTTAAATGACAATTAAAGGAAAAACATATGAGAAATAACAAATTACAGGTTGTATTAATAAGTTTAACTTTTGTTAGTTTAATAGCATTGTTAATTATTCAGGTTTCGTGGATAATACAAGCTGCGAATATGCAAAAAAAGCAATTTGATCATAGTGTAAAATTAGCTCTGGCACATATCGCAAAAGAAATCTCAGAAGATAAGGCGATTTGTTTAGAAGTATCGAATTGTTTAAACAACTCAAAAACCTCGTGTATTAAAAGCATGTTTGGTAAAAAAGAGTGGTCGAGAGTTGACTCTATAATAAAAACAAATCTCGATTATTACCAAATAGAGATCGATTATGTTTTTGATATTGTAGATACTCATAAAGATTCGGACTTTAAACAATGTAGTAGAACTTATTTTTCGAATAATTTAGAAAGTTTGCTTTTACAAAATGGTATCGAACTAAAAATTCGTTTCCCGGAAAAATACGAATTTATTGCAGAGCAAATAGGAGCAATGTTTATAACATCTATTGTGTTGCTAATTTTAATTAGTATTTCGTTTGCTCTAATTTTAAAATATTACAAACGAGAAAAAATGCTTTATAAAAGTACTCGCGATTTTATTAATAATATAACTCACGAATTTAAAACCCCAATAACTAATATTGCTTTGGCAAATAGTATGATATCGAAAAATGTGGCAATATCAGATAATTCTAAGTTAGCTCAGTATTCAAATATCATAAAATCCGAACATCAGAAATTAAAAAATAGGGTAGAGGGTTTGTTAAATATTGCTCGTGTCGAAAATGGTAATGCCGGAAACTACGAAACGGTTAATATTTGTAATATAATCGAAACAACCGTAAAGTCATATCAGGTGCAATTGCAAACTGTAAATGGTAAAATAGAATACCAAAAATTATCGAATTATTGCGACATTTACGCCGACCGAGAACAGTTTCATATTGTAATATCAAACTTAATTGATAATGCTCTGAAATATTGTGATAAATCTCCTGAAATAGAAGTTAAAACGTTTGATGACAAAAAAAATATTGTCATCGAAATTATCGATAATGGAATCGGGATTAAGAAAGAACATCTAAATCAGATTTTCGAAAAATATTATCGTATTCCTACTGGCGATATTCACAATGTAAAAGGTTTTGGAATTGGATTATCAATAGTAAAAGCAATTGTCGAATCGATGAATGGGACAGTTGATGTGCAAAGTAATTTGGGTGTTGGGTCAAAATTTATTGTTAAATTACCTTATTTAGAAACAAAATGAGCAACGAAAAAACAAAAATACTATTGGTTGAAGATGACACAAATCTGGGTTTTTTGCTTTTAGAGTTTCTCGAGTCAAATGGGTTTTACGTAAAACTTTATCGCGATGGAATTTCGGGCTACAAAGGATTTGAGGGCTCAGAGTTTAACTTCTGTATTTTAGATGTAATGCTACCTAAGCTTGATGGTTTTAGTTTGGCTCAGAAAATAAGAGAAACGAATAAAACAATTCCGATAATTTTTCTTACAGCTCGATCGATGAAAGAAGATAAAATCAGAGGATTTAAGATAGGGATTGATGATTATATAACTAAGCCTTTCGACGAAGATGAGTTGTTGCTACGAATCGAATCGATATTAAATAGAGTAAGTCCAGAGGTGACTGTCGAAAATAAATTAATATACAGTTTAGGAAAATTTCGGTTTGATGTAAATAATCAAGAGTTGCGATACGAGAAGGAGTCGAAACGATTAACATCGAAAGAAAGTAAGATATTAACAATTTTAGCAAAGAATAAAAACAATATTGTGCCTCGCGAGCAAATTTTGCAAGAAGTTTGGGGCGAAACGAATTATTTTGTTGGACGAAGCTTAGATGTTTTTATCTCGAAAATACGAACTTACTTAAAAAGAGAAGAAAGTATTAAGATAGAAACAATACCAACTGTGGGAGTAATTTTAAATATTAACGAATAAAAATTTTATGAATCTTAATATCCGAAATCAAAATTTTATAGTAACCGGAACGTCGAGTGGTTTTGGTAAAGCTATAACCGAGTATTTAATTTCTGAAGGAGCTTATGTGTTTGGTGTTGCTCGGCGTAAAGAATTGCTCGATGAATTAAAAAATAAATACAATAATCAGTTTGATTATTTAGCCCTTGATATTAGTCGGCCAGGGTCGGTAGGTCAGTTAATCGATAAAATAAAAGAGAAAGAAATACATGGCGTTTTTGTTAATGCAGGAGGCCCTCCCGCAAAAATGTTTATCGAAACACAATTAAGCGATTGGGACGAGGCGTATAAAAATTTATTGCGATGGAAAGTCGATTTAGTTCAGAACTTGCTTCCTCTTTTTGCGAAAAACAAATACGGCCGAATTGTATTTTTAGAAAGTTCGTCGGTAAAACAGCCTGTAGCCAATTTAGTTTTAAGTACATCTTTACGCATGTCGGTTGTTGGTATGGCTAAAACCATATCTCAAGAGTTTGCTCACGATGGTATTACTGTAAATATAGTAGCTCCTGGGTCGCACAACACAAACGCTATAGAGCGATTAATAACCAAAACTTGCGAGCAAAAAGGAATATCTTACAACGAAGCCCGAACTTTATTTGAGCAAAATACAGGACTGGGTTTTATGGGTGATGCTTCGGATCTGGCTTCGATGACTGTTTGGTTGTTGTCGCCTTTATCGAAATTTGTTACCGGACAAACAATTTCGGTAAGTGGTGGAGCTATTACTGGAGTATTCGGATAACCAAAGAAAAATAACCGAACGATAAAATAGCTTTTAATAAGATTTGATTGATTCTAAAATTAGTATTTGTTCTGTAATAAAAGATAAAATTGCACTAAAAATGCTTACTATCTGTAAATAAACAACTTTAACCCGTCTGTCGACACCCTATTGCCCGTCGTTTGACACCCTATAAAGGGTATTGATCAATACTTTATTACTCGTTGGCTTGGATTTGCAACAAAAAAATATGTAAATAGATTTTACTTGGCTTGTATTGCTTGAATAGCACAGTTAGTATGGTATAAAAAAATAAAATAGTAAAAAAATAAACTACTTTTAAAACCTCTTTAAGTACTTAAAAACGTGTATTATTGGCATCGTTTTTGTCTATCAGGTTTTGCTTTTGGTGTAATTCGCGAATTTTAACGCCTTTATTAAAAATTAAATATAAAATTAAACAAGTAATGAAAAGACGTAGTTTTATCTTTTTTGTATTTTTTTTCTGTTTTATTTCTCTTAGTTATAGTCAGAAATATACTCTTTCTGGTTATGTGAAAGAAGCCAATAGTCAAGAGCTTTTGTTGGGAACTACGGTTTATATACCCGAGCTACAGACTGGTACTACAGCTAATGCGTATGGGTTTTACTCAATTACCGTTCCTGAAGGAAAGTATACTGTTGAGTTTTCTTTTGTTGGTTATCAAACCAAAATCGAGAAATTTATACTAGATAAAAATATTGATTACAATGTTGTTTTGTCGGTAGGTGAGGAGTTAGAGGAGGTTGTAATAACAGCTGATAAAATAAATAAACAAAGCGAGGATGTAAGAACTAGTGTAATGGCTTTGCCAGTACAACAAATAAAAGAAATCCCCTCGTTTATGGGAGAAAAAGATGTTTTAAAAGTAATTCAGTTGATGCCTGGAGTCCAGAAAGCAACCGAAGGTCAGAGTGGGATATATGTTCGGGGAGGAAGCCCTGATCAGAACCTTCTTGTTTTGGATGATGCTCCGGTTTATAATGCACAGCATTTATTCGGATTTTTTTCGGTATTTAATGGAGACGCTTTACGGGGTGTTGAGGTTATAAAGGGAGGATTTCCTGCTCGTTATGGAGGTCGATTATCGTCGGTAATTGATATGAATATGAAAGATGGCAATAAAGAGCATTATACCGGAGAGCTGGGGGTTGGGATTGTTTCTACCCGAGGTGTTTTTGAGGGTCCGATAGTGAAAGATAAAGCCTCTTTTTTAATTTCGGCACGACGAACTTATATTGATATTTTAGCAAAGCCCATAATAAAAGCTAATACCGATGGCAATAATGTAGGTTATTATTTCTACGATTTAAATGCTAAAGTAAACTGTGATATAAACGATAAGAATAAAATTTATTTAAGTGGATATTTTGGTCGAGATGTAGCTTATGGAAAAGAAATGGGAGATGATAGTAATAACTTTAGGATGGGATGGGGTAACCAAACAGGAACCTTACGTTGGAATCATCAGTTTAGTAACAAGTTGTTTGCTAATACCTCAGTAATATATAGTAAGTATGATTTTTTGGTAGATATAGACCCGAAAGAATTTAAATTAAAATATTCTTCGGGTATCGAAGATATTGGGGGTAAAATAGATTTTAATTATTACCCTAGTCCTAAACATACACTGCATTTTGGTTTAGCTTCGACTTGTCATGCTTTTACCCCTAGGGCGCTTGTTGTTGAAAGTTCGTCTGACTTTGGAAACTATAGAAAGGAAAATAAGATCTCAACTATCGAGAGCGGAGTATATGTCGAAGATTTATACAAACCGTTTAATCGTCTTCAGATTTTAGCAGGTTTACGCTATAGTAATTATAAGCATAAAGATAAATTTTACGATATGTTAGAGCCGCGGATATCTGCATCGTATAAATTAGCAAAAGATTTCGCAGTAAAAGCTTCGTATGCTAAAATGCAACAGTATATTCACTTACTGTCGAATACAGGTGTTGGTTTGCCTACCGATTTATGGGTTCCTTCAACCGAAGATGTTAAACCGCAAAAATCATGGCAAGTTGCCGGAGGATTTGCTAAGGATTTTCCTCAGCAGAACTTGTCACTTACAATTGAAGGATATTATAAACGAATGAATGATATTATTAGTTATAAAGAAGGAGCCAGTTTTTTATATATGAACGACTCGGAAGTGAAATCTCTTGATGAAATTCGTTGGGAAGACAATATAACAAGAGGAAAATCGTGGAGTTATGGTGCTGAGTTTTTATTGCAACGAAAAGTAGGAAAACTAACAGGTTGGCTTGGTTACACTTTGTCGTGGACAAAATTACAGTTTCCTGAACTTAATTTTGGGGAAGAGTTTTGGGCAAAATACGACAGACGACATGATTTTTCGGCTGTATTTATTTATAATATAACAAAAAATATAAAAGTTGGAGCTACATGGGTATATGCTACAGGCAATGCTATAACATTACCTTTGTCGCAATATTCGACCGATCTGCATCAACCGCATTCTCGGGACGATTGGTATGGAGATAAAGAAAATATTATTGTTGATGATTATGAAGACAGGAATCAGTTTAGAATGAAGGATTTTCATCGATTAGATTTTAATATACAGTTTAGTAAAGAGAAAAAACACGGAACCCGAGTTTGGGAAATAAGTATTTACAATGTATATAATCGAAAGAACCCATATTTTTATTATGTAGAAGATTATGAAGAAGAAACCAAAGTTAAACAGGTAAGTTTATTTCCTATTCTTCCGAGTGTTACGTATGTATTTAAATTTAAGTAAAAATATGTTTTAGATAAATTTTTATATAAACCATAAATTAAGAATCAATGAAACCAATATATTTAAGCATAATAGCTTTGTTTATAATCTTTGTATCGTGCGAAAAAGATGTCGATATAGAGTTGCCAGCAGTCAAACCTCAATTAGTTGTATTTGGAGTTGTATCTCCCGAAGATACCGCTACCAGAATTCAGGTAAGAAAGTCAAAACCTTATTTTGGGCATAATAGCGAGGATTATTTCAATGTTATTGAAGATGCTTTAGTGAAAATAACTCATAATAAACGCGAGTATATTTTACCTTTTGATGAAGCATCTAGTACGTATAGAGTAGATAGCTCCGTGTTGAGAATTGTGCCTGGAGCAAAGTACTCTCTCGAAGTTGAAGTCGATAATTTTCCAATAGCTACTTCGACTATTACAATACAAAAGAATGTTAATAGAACATTAGATTTGGTAAGTATTTCTGAAAACGATCAGGATATTACAGAATTTAAAGTAAAATGGCATGATAATGAGCAAGAGAAAAATTACTATCGCCTAACAGGATATTATGAGTTAGTAGAAAATACAAATGAATATTATTCTGGTGGTATTTTAGACAATGATGAAATGTATTTATTTGATGATGTCAACTGGAATGGAGAATGGAAAGAATCTAATGGATTGAGAACTAATGAAAGTGCAACAAAAACAGTTTATTTAAAATTATTAACTGTCGATTATCACTATTACCAATATCATAAAACTGTTTGGTTGCAATATGATCAGGGGGTAAGTCCTTTTTCGGAACCAACTCTTATTTATTCAAATATAGAAAATGGATTAGGAGTATTTTGTTCGTATCGAGATTATACTCTTCCTAAAAATTAGGAAATCGTAGATTAAAACTAGAAGTAGTATAAAGAAAGAGGCTGTCTCAAAAGGCAGCCTCTTTTTTTGTTATTTATTGAATAATTACTTTTCGAGTAAAAATTTTATCATCAATAGTAAATCGAATGTGATAGAAGCCTTCTGGGAATGAATTAACATTTATGCTTTCTATCGCACGTTGAATCTTGTGGTATTTTTTGTTATGAACTATTTGTCCTTGTGTATTAATGATTTCAACTTTTATATCTTTAGGTTTTCTGTTGTTTATCTTTATGTTTAATTTATCTATTGCAGGGTTTGGGTAGTATGATATTGAATAATCTTTGCCAATCAAATCATTAATTCCTACAACATTTTTCAGACAATAAACAGATCCTATTCCTACACAATTAAGACTATTGGTGACAGTAACAGTATATGTTCCTGTTTCGGTTACAGTGATTGAAGCTGTTGTTGCTCCTGTCGACCAAGCATAACTATCGTATGTGTCGGATAAAATAAGAGGTGCACTAGTGTTAAATTTAATGGTGTCTCTTCCAAAATCAGGAGTAGGAGAATCTATTTCCACATTTTGAGATATACCGTCATTTAGGTTTATATCATTGCTAGCTCTTTTCGAAAGAACATTAAATTGGTATGTTCCGTTCGAAGATAAATTAGCTGTTTGTGTGAAAGTATATTGTCCCGTACTATCAGGCAGAAGTGTGTCGGTTAATGTAAATGTTTCTATAACTTCATTTCCCGAATTTATTGTATAAGTAAATGCAAGGGCATCGCCAGCAAATAAAGTATCTCTACTGTTGTTTACATACGTGATTGTTACAGGTTCTGATTCGGATGCAACACATGCACTAATAGGGTTGTTAAATGCATGTGTTCCTATATTATAAGTGTATATTGTCAGGTCGTCGCTTGCTTCGCAACCATTTCTGTTACTAACAGTAATTTCGTATGTTTTTGTTGCAGGGTACGTAACACTTAAGCTATCGTTCTGAAGACCTGTATTCCAATAGTAACCAAAAAAACCGGGTGTGGCAACAAGAAGCACAGTGTCGGGTCTGGAGGTTTCTATATCATCTCCAATTTCGATAGAAGGATATCCAAAAGTTTGAACTGCTCCGGCTAAAGTATCATTTGATGTTTTAGCTTCGTATGGAAATTGAGTAAATAGTGAAAAATAGTAAATCGTTTCGTTTGATACATTAACGGGTTGATTAAATGTATATATAGTTGATTCGTCCGGTAAAAGGCGATTTGTTAATACTATCTTTTCCATAACAGGGCTAGAACCTATTAAATGATATCCTACAGGGATCGTGTCTTCTACATTTATTGTATCTAAACCGTTGTTTCTAACACGAACAATTACCTGCGAATTATTGCTATTCTCACAAGCACTTTCAGGAGCAAGCATTTGGCTAAGGCTTAAATCGTAGGTAAGTATCTGTGTCGAATCTGTAGCTGTTCCACAATTCTGATCTGTTACTGTAACTTTATATTTATGCGAATAGTTATCTGTAATTTGTAAAGTATCGTTAGTTGAACCATCGCTCCAGCTGTAAGAAACATATCCTTCATCTGCAATTAAAGCTACAGTATCTGCTCTTGTTGTACGAATAGTGTCGTATGTGAGACTCGGATCAGGTAAAGCCCAAGTGAAAAATGAATACTCCAATGTGTCGTTTGTATGATTAGCATCAATGTTTGATGAGGTATATACTTTCAATGTGTGTTCGCCTATATTTGTATTGTCAATGTTCGCAATTGTTAGCGATATTGTATCTAAGCTGTTTAATCCTCCTGTCAAACTTGGAGTCGTTGCTTGCCAGGCACCATTGTCGTACTGATAAAATATAGATGCTGTATTAGTATTTGAATATATATTATTACTATAGTTTACTACATCTATTGTTAAATTCGTATTGTTGCTGGTTGTGTTTTCACACGAATTTGTAGGTGATGTAACTGCACTAACTCCAAAATCGTGAGTTTGAACAACTATTGTGTCGCTATCAGTGTTGCAGTTGTGGGCTTCAGTTACAGTTGCAATGTACTGAAATGTTTGATTACTTGGAGTAATTGTTTGGGTGTTGGCAGAGGTGTTCCACATATAATTTATGTATCCTGCTCCGGCATCAAGAACAAGGGTATCTGCTCTCGATGAATAGATTGTGTCTTGTTCGAACCCAATATCAGCAAATCCCCAAGTATTTACTAGTTTGGTTATTGTATCATTCGCATGATTTAAGTCTTGAAGTATATTAGTGAATACTTTTAAAGTATATGCTCCTGGGCTTATTAAATTGCATTTTTCATTGAATGTAAATTCTACAGTATCGCCAACATTAATTATACTATTTACAACCAAAGTATCAGCAACAATAGGATTGTCGTTGATTTTGTATGCTAAGGCTATTTTGTCATTAACAGCAAAAACGGTAGAATTTATGTTATCGTTAATAAAATGAATCTTGATTTGAGTGGAGTCAATCCGCTCGCAAGAATCCTGAAGTACTGTGTATAAGCTATCTATTCGCAAGTCGATAACCGAAGCTAAAACTTGTACCGAATCAATAGCTGTACAGTTTGAATCGTTAGTTACTGTTACGTAATGTATTCCCTGTTGAATTACATTAAATGTTTGAGTTGTAGGTGTTGTTCCTGATGGTTCTGTCCAACTGTATGATGTAAATCCAGCTCCAGCATCAAGTGTAATATCTGTTACCGGATTTGCTCCAACTTCGTGATGAAAGGGATCAAAGTTAGGGAGTCCATAAACAAGAATTGTGTCGTACAGGGTGTCGTTACTTGTTGGGTAGTAAAAATACTGATCACTTTCAAATTTTGTTTCTATTTTAAAAGCATATTCTCCTGCATTGTGTAAGTCCACAGTTGGAGTAAAAGTAAATAGTCTGTTTGATCCAACAGCAAAATCGCTTGCTAATGTTAGTGTGTCATGTAGTGTTTCTGAATTTAGACTCATTTCTAAAGGAATTTTTGTCCCTGATTCAATCGGGATGATTCCATAGTTTTCGACATATACTTCAAGATGTATGTCATTCCCGATTTCGCAGGCAGAGCTAGGTTCGTTTATCGAGCTAATACCAACATCAGCATATGTTTCGTATATTCTAACATCATCAATAGCAAAACCTTCGAAACGATTAGCAAGTCCGCTTTCGAATAGAAATCGAAACTTAACATTACTTTGATTACTACAACTAGGAGGTAATAATTGTCTAAAAGTAGTCCATGTTCCATTGGTTGTGTCTATTCCAGGTAAGCCTAAGGCTCCAATATTATTTTCTGTATACCAGTTCCAATAATAGTCATTATCGTCAGGAACAACGTTCCAAGTAGTACCTTGGTCTAATGAATAAAGAAGTGTGAGTCCATCCATTTTATCTTCGGAGAATCCCATGGCTTTAAATTCAAAAACAATCGAATCAGTTCCTGCAAAATTAAAACAAGGTGTTTCTAAAAATGATGAGTCGCTATTTAAATACGATCCATCAAGATTTGTTCCCCATACTTTAGTTCCTGAGGCTGCTGTTGATATTATAGTTCCTGTGGGTTGTCCATATTCCCAAGTTAAATGAGTTCCACCCGAAAGGTAATAACCATTGTTCGATTCAAAATCTTCATAATATGGAATCGTGTGTGTAGGATATGAAAATACTGTTTTATGAGAGGAGTTATTATTAGGTATTTCATCTCCTGGTAATACAGTTTCTACTAATATTGTATGGAAACCTGGGGCTGCTAAATTAGCTCCGGTTGTAAATGTATATATAGCCGATTCACCTATAGCAATCGATGAGTTGTGAGCTTCGGTTGTGTAAGTTTCTCTATTGTCAATTGTATATCTTATTGGTATACTTGCTGCAGTGGCTTCACCAGCATAGTTTTTTATTTTTACTTGTACTGTTGTATTGTTTGTAAACCCGCACGAGGTAATCGGCATTATTATTTCGCTAACACCTACATCTCTAGATATAAAGTCGCCAACAACAACAAAATCGTCGATATTAATACCTGTGTATTGGTTTGTAAGACTAGTAGGTCCCACCCCAAATCTTAAATTTACTGTTGATTGGAAATCTGCAGCATTTAGGTCATGCGTAATGATATTCCAAGAATCTTCGAGTATTGTACTTGTTTTAAACCATACAGGAGACCAAGAAGAAGAATTGTCGAGGCTTAAATCTAAGAAACAGTAATCGTCTGTTTCCATATTTAGCCAGCGTGCGTAATATACAGTAACATCTTTATAGTAAAAGCAGTTTATAGTTGGAGTTATCGCAGAATCTTGCCTGTTGGTTAATCCATTGCTGTAAGCTCCATCCCCAGTAAGATCTGTTCCTAGAACATGGGTTCCGTTAAGGGCATTCTCAGGGTCAGGACCTCCGGGTAAAGTTTCTCCAGCTCCTTGAGGAATTCCTCTTTCAAAACTACCATTAAGCACCCAGTTTAGATTTGTTTCAAATCCATCATTGAAAATACATTCTTTAATTAGACGTTCTCCTTCAGGCGATGTATTTATTAGAGGAAATCCGTTTCCGTTAATATAAATTCCATTAGCTTCTATTTGAGCATCTACAACGTGATTGTGAACATCATGATTAGCCGCTGTACCAATATCATAAGTTACCCATAAAACAGATACTCCCCTAGGCAAATCATAGTGTATGTTGCGAAACCAAGCAACTCCATCTTCGAAATTTGTTGCATTACCAATTAACACTGGTTCTCTAAATGAAGAATCTAGAGGTGTTATATATAATTTAACTCCATTGTTGGCTATATCGTTATCATCTGTATTTAAAGAAGTGACTTTTAAAGAATCTAAATATGTGTTTCCGTCGTTTCCTTGGATATCAACAAATATCTTTAAAATAGGATTATTGTTAATTTCAGTTGGTATAAATTTAGTTGAAGCTTGTTCTATCGAATAGTTATTTAAGAATTTAGATAGTACTCCTGTTTCAACAATATGAACGGTATCAATACAAGTTCCATAACCGAAGCCAGTTATTCCTTCAAAACCTATGTAATAAGTTTTGGATAAACTACTATCAGGTAATAATATTGATTCTAATCTCCATTCGGCAATGGGATCTCTGTAATGTCTTAATTCTACCCAAGGACTATCTACACCTCTTTTGTAGTGTACTTTTAGTTCATCATGAAAATCACGTAGATTATTATTAGGGTCAAGAAATCTCCAAATTACTTGGGCTATAGAAAATCTTAACTCAGGTTTAATAACGTTTTCGATATTTAAAGGGGGAGTTATTAATATCGTTTTCTCACCAAGGTAACTTTCAAGTTGGAACATAGCATTGTAATTTCCTTGATAAGCATGATCTGGATAACCTGTATCATTAGGATCGTTAGGATCGTATCCATATCCTCCATTTAAATATCTCCAGTCAACGGTTGGTCCATTTGGACTACCTCCTGTTCCTAGAATTTTTTCTTGAGTCCAGTGTTCGGGGCGTGTTCCGCCTTCAAATCCTTCATGAAAAACAACTCTTTCTTCAACTTTCTGAGCTTGTAATACA
>JAKSCO010000065.1 GCA_022360575.1 Bacteroidales bacterium
ATAATTTATATTTATTTTTTGATTATTGCATTAGAAATAACAGGAGCTACTTTTACAGCTACAAAAACAAATACTGCAATAACGATTGTATCAATACTGGCTTTCAGGTTTATTTCTTTAAGAATAAAAGCGCAGCCTAAGTCTGTTAATATGCAAAATAATAAAGCTCCGGTAAGCCCAAATTTGGCGAATACCCAAACCATTAATAAGATTAATGGAATAGCCATTATCGAAGCTATAAAGGATGTTTTTAAAAGAGGTAGCTGAGAGTATTTACATACTATACTAATTATGCCAGCCATACGAGGGCATATTATAAATAGTGATAAAGCAATACTTGTTATTAATAATTCTTTATCCATTTGTGTTCTGTAATTTTTTAATTGTTCTTGTTATAAATTAATTCGTTGTGTTTAGGGCAACATCCATATCCCATTTGAAGGGTTATGTGCTGAATTTTATAATTCATTTTTATTGTATTACTTATAACTTTCCGTATCAACATCATTTGGCTAATACTCATATCGTTTTTTAGATTTATATGAGCTTCGAGATGAATTTGTGTATCGTTTAATTGCCATACATGCAAATGATGTATGTTATCAACCTCAGGAACTTGTTCGACTGTATTTTTTATTTTACGAATATTAATTTGGTTGGGAGTTGATTGCATCAATATATCAACAGTTTGTTTTACAATACCCCAAGTGTGATATATAATGTAAACTCCAACAAAAACTGTAATTATCGGATCGATCCAGTAAATTTGGTATCGCCAAATAAAAATACCTCCTACAATAACAGCTACCGACGAAAAAGTATCGCCTAATAGATGCAAATAGGCTGCTTTAACATTTAAATTATGATTTTTATTCTTGTTTAAGATTAAAACAGAAATAAAATTTGCTAATAAACCAAAACTGGCTACTATAAACATTATTTTCCCGTGTACAGGTTTAGGATTTATAAAACGTTCGTAAGCTTCGAAAAATAAAAAGAAACATATTCCGATTAAAACCATAGCATTAAATAGTGCAGCTAGAATCTCTATTCGTTTGTAGCCATAAGTTCTATGTTCGTTAGGGCTTTGCTTACTTTTTTTTCCTGCATAAAAAGCAATAAATATGGCAGATGAATCTCCCAGATTATGTAAAGCATCTGATAATAACGATAAACTGCTGGATAAGATACCTCCAATAACTTGTACTATAGTGATTGATAGATTTAAAATGGTTACACCCAGCAATTTTTTATCGTTTAAGTTATTGTGCTTATGATGTGAATGATGATGTCCCATAAAAATGATTTTTAATATTTGAATTAATAGATAATCGAACCAATTTACTGGAGTTTCGAAATGCTGGAATAGCTTTCATAATGGTAAATTTTAAGAAACCTATTCTTTTCATTTCCTTGAAATCAGCATATCGTTTCGAATTTATTACTGATATATTGGGATGCCATTTTTCAAACTCAGATTCATTATCGCAACTCATTACAAATTGAGCTTTTGCATTTTTTATTGTATCGTGTCGATGCGAGTTTTTTACAAGCCACGAACTGATGATATCGCATGCTATTTCGCTATTGCTAAATCTTTCGGCTATATTTATAAATGCTTGCTTTATTTTAGTTTTTTCGAAATACATTATTACACCTTCGATTGCAAAAAGAAATTGGCCTTCGGGGTGCTTACTTTTTAAATTGTCCATCCAATCTGTTTCGAAAATAGAACCAGAGATATAAATATCGTTTTTGCTTTCGGGGATTAATTGTTTTCGAAGTGCTATCACTTCAGGCAAATCGATTTCATAAAAAATAGCTTTCCCATTAACAAATTTATTTACTCGTTGAAACCTTGAATCTAAACCACATCCTAGATTAATAATTATAGGATTTTTATTTTTTTTAATAAAATCAACGGTTATCTTATCAAAATAATTTGCCCTAATAATGCACCCAATAGAACTTTTGGGTGCATTTGAATATTTTGTGAAATCATAATCTAATCTTGAAACCAAATAACAAGCAGTAGGGTCGTTAAAAGTATTGTTTTTCCTTTTCGACTCTCGAGCTCTCATAAAAAGAGTAATATATAATGTATCTGCTATATTATTTTCTACGTGATTATTTATTTTCAGAGTTTCCATTATGGTTTGTTTTTTTTATTATACTTCCTGCAATTGATGTTTTACCATTTGAGCAAATACTCCTTTTTGTTTCTTTAAATAATCGGGATTTCCTTCTTCTTTTAATGTGCCATTTTCGAGTACAACAATTTTATCGGCATTTGCTACTGTTCGCATTCTGTGTGCAATTATTAGTACGGTTTTGTTTTTTATAAGCTCCGATATTCCGGCTTGTATTTTTGTCTCATTTTCTACATCTAACGATGCTGTAGCTTCGTCGAGTAGCACTATAGGGGCATCTTTTAATAAAGCTCGAGCAATAGAAATTCGTTGACGCTCGCCTCCCGAAAGAGTCTCTCCATTTTCGCCAATTATGGTATCGTAGCCATTAGGTATTTTGCTTATAAATTCGTGGCATTGAGCCAACTTAGCAATTCTGATAATTTCTTCGTCCGAAGCATTGCGTTTTCCTATTCGAATATTGTCTATAATCGAAGTGTTGAATAGAACAACATCTTGAAAAACTACCGAGTAATGTTTTAGTAAAGTTTCGGGATCTATATTCTTAATGTTTTTTCCTCCAACTGAAATTTTTCCAGAATTAACATCCCAAAAACGAGCAGCTAATTTAGCTGTGGTGCTTTTCCCTCCTCCCGAAGGACCTACTAAAGCAGTAATTTCGCCTTGTTTGGCAACAAACGAAACATTGTTTATTACTTGTTGTCCTGTTTCGTAAGCAAAATTTACATTCTTAAATTCAATGTCGTAATTAGCTGGAGCAAATTCTTTACTTCCTTCTTGTATAGGCATTGCTTCCATTTCGCGCATTCTATTAATGCGAACATCAAGAAACGATAACATAATTAAATGATTAAATACCTCGTTAATTGGATCGAAGATTCGCGAAGCAAAAATCAGGAATATTAAATACATAAATAAATCTATGCTTCCTGTCGACATTAATTTCGCTCCTACAATTATAACACTGGCTATACCTAGTTTTAATACCCCTTGAGATATATTAAGCATTACTGCAGCCAATAATTCTCCTTTGGTGAGTTCTTTCTCGTATATATCTAGTTTTTGGTCGAACTCTTTACTATAAGCTTCTTCTTGATTGTATGATTTTATTTCTTGAATTGTTTCTAAACCTTCTTGTATATGTTCGCTTACTAATCGTTGGTTTGCGTAGTGTCTGCTATTGGTTTTCTTCAACATCTTTTTCGATGAAATAACTATTAAAGTAGCAACAGGTATCACCCAAAACAAAGCCAAGGACAATTGCCAATTATAAAATAATAACCCGAGCGATATTAAACTAACGCTTAAAAGAGATGCTATAAGTTGAGGTATGGCATGCGAAAATGTATGCTCAAGCTGCGTGCTGTCGTCCATTATGGTTGTTGTTAAATCCGATAGGTTTTTTTCTCCAAAAAAGGCCAATGGAAGTTTTCTGAGTTTTTCGGCTAAAGATATTCTGCGTATTTCGCTTTCTTCGTAAACCGAGCTGTATGTACTTCGGTATTGATTAAATGCAATTAAATACATAATTACAATAAAACTTATACCTATTATTAGGTAGTACAATAAACTTTTTGTCTCCGAGATATCTGAATTTATAATTGGATTAAGATAATCATCCAAAAAAATGTAAAGAAATACTGCGGGTAACATTATAGCTATGTCTAATAATAATGTTGATATAACACCTTTTCTAAAATCTTTAGCTCCTTTTTGCGATAAAGCAAATCGTTTTTGTATATAACTAAGCATATTGAACCTCCTCTCCAATTGTCCATTTTACCGATTGCTCGTATTCTTTCCACATTTTTGTGTACAAGCCATTGGTTTGTAATAGTGTTTGATGTGTTCCTGTTTCGTGTACTTTTCCTTTATTTATAACCATAATCTTATCTACATCTTTTATACTTGATAATCTGTGAGCAATCATCAATACTGTTTTGCCTTGAGTTAATTTTTGTAAGGCTTTTCTTATTAAATATTCGTTTTCGGGATCGGCAAAAGCTGTAGCTTCGTCGAGTACAATAATTGGAGCGTCTTTTAGTATGGCTCTTGCTAGTATTATTCTTTGTTGTTCGCCTCCCGACAAATATGTTCCTTCGGTACCTATCATAGTATTTATACCATCTTTCAAGTTGTCAATAATATTGCGACATTGAGCTAAATCTAAAGCTCTGTTAACATCATCAATACTTGCTTGAGGGCATCCATATTTTACATTGTCTAATATTGTTTTTTTAAATAGACGGGTGTTTTGAAAGACAAAGGCTACATTTTGCATCAGCTTATTGGTAGGGATGTTTTTAACATCAATTCCTCCAATTTTTATCGAACCCGATTTTACATCCCAAAATCGAGGAATTAATCGGGCAATTGTTGTTTTTCCTCCTCCCGAAGGTCCAACTAAAGCAGTTGTTTTGCCTTGTTGTATCGAAAAGTTAATTTTATCTACAGCATTTTTATTCGATTCGGGATAAGCAAATTCAACATCTTTAAATTCGATATCGAAAGTATTAGGTGTTTTGCCTGAGTCTTTAGTTTCTTTAAAATCGTGAAATATTGTAAGGTCTTCGATTCGGTTTATAGCTTCTCGTGCTTGACTAAAGGCATGATTTAAATGCATGCTTTTAAGAATGCTTTGTGCAAAAACAGGGGTGATTAGTACGTACAATAATAAATTTATCAATATTGTTTTTGGCGAACTATCAATAAAAAGGATGGCTACGGGAACAAGGAAAAATGCAAAGCTATGTATCATAGTAGTGTATGCCGACATAGGTTTTTCCCATAATCGGGTATACTTAATAACCATATCTTTGTATTGTTTAATGCTATTGTAAAAGCTTTTAAATGAAAAAACTGTTTGTTGAAATACTTTTACTACAGGAATTCCTCTTACATATTCTACTGCCTCGGTGTTCATCTCTTCAAGCGAGTTAAGATACTTTTGCATAAATCGATTCCCTCTTTTTCCCATCATCATATTTAATATTACAATTGCAATAAGAACAGGGAAAAGGCATGCTATACCCAGTTTCCAATCGAAAAAGAAAGTAGCTCCGATAATTAGGATAGGAGTAAATATTGTTCCTGCAATATCGGGCATCTGATGTGCCATAAATGAGTGTGTGGTCGATGCGTTTTCATCTATAATTTTACGAATCTTGCCCGTGGTGTTTTTATCAAAAAAACCTAGCGGCATTTTAATGATCTTATTCATAGCCACACGCCTTAGTTCGGTTTCAACCCGAAATGCTCCTAAGTGCGAAAGTAATAATGTTAGAAAATAGATAATTAAGCCAGAAACAGCAAAAACAAAAGCCATTATGGCATAATGTATAATGTTATCATACGACTGATTTAATCCAGTATTAATTAAATCGCGCACAATAAGCCAGACATAAATAAAAGGGAGCAGATTTACGATACTACTTATTGTTGATAGTAATAGCGAAATTGGTAGTAAAGCCTTACGATTTCGTGCGTAAGCTTGTAATTTAGCTAATGTTGTCATAATTGTATTTGTTCATAGTTATTTTTAGTAATTGTTCCGATTGCAAAAACAGATTTTACTTTCTTGCTAAAAAGCAGCTATTAGGCATTCATGAGTTCTTTCCAACCGGCTGTTGCAAATGCCATATATTCTGATATAAATTGTTCTATTTCTTCTTTGCTTAAATTGTGCGAAACAATTTCGCCTATATTTGTTAGCCACCACGAACTCATGGTGTGAATAAAAAAATGAGATAAGTTGTTATTGATCTGAGGGTATTTTGATTTCATCTGATCCATATAATTTTGCCCCATAATAGAGTGTTTGTTGGTGTACTCGTCGCGATAGTTTTCTAACGACGATCCTGAAGATTTAAATAAAAGCAGTTTAAACTCTTCGCGAAAGCGGAGAATTAAATCAACATATTCGTCAATATGAACTCTTTGATATTCTTCCGAACTAAATATATTAATGTCTATATATTCCGACGAGTTATGTTTTTCTAATGATTCTTCAATTGCATTTAAAAGGGGCAATAGTACTGCCCTAAAGATTTCATCCTTGTTTTTAAAATAATTATAAATATTGCTTAAGCCCACATTTGCTTTTTTAGCAATAGTACGCATCGAAGTGTTTTTATAAGCATTAGCAATAAATTCGTTTCGGGCAACCGATAGTATTTTATCGTTAATATCTTCTTTTTTTTTCTGCATAAAAGAACCGTGTTCGTTTTTATACAAAAAAATAGGAACCAAGACGAACAATCAATACCAATATATTATGATTTGTAGGCTGAGACAGGTGTTTTTATGGTAGATTGAATCAGTATATGTTTTTATCGAGTGTTGGGTAAGTAATCGCAATGTATAGAAAAATGATCGTAGTCTTTTCTGTTATTCAGCGATAAAATGTAGTTAAAATAGAATTCGGATTGGTTTACCCAATGTTTAAATTCGGATGTATTGTTTTTATGGATTGGAATATATGCAATAAGTTTATCCAGATCGAAGGTGTTGCTTATAATTCCGGCACCATTTATTTTTGCATCCAAAGCATTGCATTTTTGTTCGTAATGTCCGGCTGTCGGGATCATAAGTATTGGTTTTCCAAGATACATTGCTTCGCAAATCGACTCGAATCCTGCTGTTGTGGCAAACCCCGAACATCGCCTCATGTAATCAATAAATTTTTGGTCATCAATTTTATGAAACGACAAATTGTTATGAACGCTTGTTGTTTGTTTTCTCGTTTTTTTATCCCAGAAAAAATGAGCCTTTACATTTCTGTTTTGTTTGTGCCAATCGCAAATTTCGTTTGCATACCCATTGTTTAAAATATAACCGTGTATAAAATTTTCGTTTTTAGTGTTTTGTTCTAATATTTCTTTTCGTAGTAGGGGCGGAGCAACAAAAAGCTTTTTGTGTAATTGGTTTTTTATTTCGCGAAACGATAAGGCAAGCAACCAGTTTGCTCGAAACGATGTTATGCGATTGTTTAATTGCAATAAGAATTTGTCAATTTTGTGTCCTTTAGGGAAAATAAACTCGGGATGCGAAATCAAATATTGATGTCCGATACAATAAAACGGAATTTTAGGATTGTAAAATAGATAAAATAATCCCCCTAGGATATCATAAAAATTAATAATAACATCAGGCTTTTCGATTTTTACTATTCGATTTATTTTACGAATACTACTTAGATATCGACGTAAATAATAAATATTATAAAATATCGATTTGAGGATTTGTATTTTCTTATTGTGTTTTCCAACAACAAAATTAGGACTATCAATAGATTCTATTTTACAATGTATTTTCTTGTAGAAAAAATCAGGAATCTCGCGACGAGAACTTTTACCGATAATTACCTTACTTAGCTTATGTCCATTTTTACAGAGTATGTTTTGCAAGCTAATAGCTTGTGTCATATGTCCTCGTCCTTCGCCTTGTACTATAAAAAGAAATCTCATTCGATTATGTTTTGGTTATAAATTAGGCCGTTTCTGATTTTGTGTAAGTAAGAATAATATAATCCGATTTGTTAACAGTTTCTGAAGGGAGTTCTTCTTTTATCAAATCGTTGTAATATACAATATCCCAATCTCCATTTTTGTGTTCGACCAATGCCGATAATGATTCTACCCAGTCGCCTGAATTCATATAGCTTATTCCTTCGTAGTTTTTTATATCAGGATGATGAATATGCCCGCATATAATTCCTTGACAATTTCTTGATCTGGCAAGATTAACCAATTCTTGTTCGTAGTTCGAAATATACGAGACAGCAGTTTTTACTCTTTGCTTTATATCTTGCGATAAAGAATAATACGGAAAGCCCCTTTTTATTCGCCGATTATTATAAATCTTATTTACCCACAATAAAAAGGTATATCCTATATCTCCGAGCTTTGCCAGCCATTTTAAATTTGTTGAGATACTATCGAAAATATCTCCATGAGCAACGTAGTAGTTTCTGCCTTTTGTTTTTAAGATATAATCTTTTCGTATCGATAAATTTCCGATATCAAAAGGAATAATTGTATCTAAAAAATCATCATGATTGCCTCTAAGATATATTACCTCAGTATTAAATTTATGAATCATTTTTATTAACAGTTTAAAAAATCGAGTGTGTTTTTTACTCCATTTTCCATTCTTTTTTAATCGCCAACCATCAATAATGTCTCCGTTTAAGATTAATTTATCGCAAGTACACGAACGTAAAAACCGTACTAACTCTTTAGCCTTAGATGTTTTTGTCCCTAAATGAACATCAGATACAACAATGGTTTTGTAGTGCATTGGCTTTATCATTGTTTTTATTTCGAAGTAAAAACATACGATTTAATAAATTATTAGATTGTCTTTAAGTTATTGTGAATTACATTCGTAAACTAGGGGTGGTTGATTGATTAAAAAATATTTTAAAACCATTGCATGGATGAAATGAGTAATTAAAACTTTTTAAAAGAGCATTACACGGATGAAATGACTAATTAAAGTTTTTTAAAAGCCATTACACGGATGAAATGATCAATTAAAGTTTTTTAAAAAGGCATTACACGGATGAAATGGACAATTAAAGTTTTTTAAAAGCCATTACACGGATGAAATGACCAATTAAAGTTTTTTAAAAAGCCATTACATGGATGAAATGGACAATTAAAGTTTTTTAAAAAGCCATTACACGGATGAAATGACTAATTAAAGTTTTTTAAAAAGGCATTACACGGATGAAATGGGTAATTAAAATTTTTTAAAAGCCATTACACGGATGAAATGATCAATTAAAGTTTTTTAAAAAGCCATTACACGGATGAAATG
>JAKSCO010000206.1 GCA_022360575.1 Bacteroidales bacterium
ACTTCTGAAAAGAACAGAGGATGGTTAAATGATTCAAATTCTGATTTACAACTTTTAGTCGTAAAACTATTATAAAAACAATCAACTTAGTGTAATTAGAATTTAGGCTTAAGAATTTTATCTTAAGCCTTTTTTTATTCCTTATTATTAAATAAACTCCTCTCCTTTATATCTGAATAAGGACAAAACAAAAACCAATGACCTTATTTATTTTCAGATATTTATTTATAACAACAAATACCTTAATTTAATTAAGTTGATATATGTTAATTAATTTAATGTTATACAACAAGCCGTAAATCCGATTACTTTTCCTTAAAACCATGAATATATAAATGAAAAGATATTAATAAAATCGATGAATTTTTTAAAAAATATTGAACGACTCGAGAGAATTGATTTTCTAATTCGATATAAAAACACGGGTTCTCCCAAAGAATTAGCAAAAAAACTTAATATTTCAGAAAGACAAATCTATAGACTTATAGAACAAATGAGAAGTTTAGGAGCTAAAATTGAATATTCGAAAATAAAAAAAACTTACTTTTTTAGTAAACCTCAAAAACTAAAAATAGGCTACCAAGACTAAAGTTTTTCCTAAAAAAATAAACACTGACAAGAAATGTCAGTATGTTGATTTATTTTTAACATCCAACTAGTTGTTAAAAGAACCTTAACTTTAAAAAAGGACGTACCATCGATTAATGGGTAATTTTATTAGTTAATTATTAAACCAAAAATTATGAAAAAATTTTTAATTTCAGGAGTTGCTACTGTTGTTCTTATTTTATCGACAACAATATACAGCAATGCTAAATGTGATGGATTGCACATTCATGCCTGTGAAAGTCAACTTGATAAAATTCAAGATGATGTAAACAAAAACTGCCAAGTTGGAGAAACTGTTTATGTCCATGTCGTAGAAGGTTGCTAATTCTCACCTAATTAAGGTTGTTTTACAGAACAACCTTAGTTTAATTTATACTTTAAAATGAAAAAATTATTATTACTTATTATTTGCTTTACTGTATTATTATTTGCCTGTAATAATCAAGATAAAACAGAACTTAATTTATCGTTCCAGATAGATACCCTTAAAATAAATACACAAGAAAACTCTTTATCAATAACTGATGCCCCAAATATATATTACAGAAACGGGACTGAATACTATACAAATTATAACGAGGCATTTAATACTTTGATTTTTTTTGATTTGAATAAATTTGATTTCGATAGAAAAATACAATTCAAAAAATCGGGTCCCGGGAAATTATCTGTTTGCGATGATTATATTATTCATAAAGATACTCTTCTTGTTTTTACAACTTTCTATGTGAAATTTTACAATTTAAGCGGAGACCATATCAAAACTCTACAACTTAAGGATATTTGCCCCCCAATAGCAACACAATATCGTTTAGCAAGAGCAGGTATATCTATAAGTAATATTCTAAAAACAAATATTGACAGTAAAAACAATAGTCTTCTTTTACGTACTTTTCGAAATGGGTTACCTTACGAGGATGGTTTTTATGATAACCCTGTTTTGTGCGAATACAGTTTAAATTCGCAAAAAGCAGATGTTATCCCTATTACATATCCACAAGAAGTATATAGCAAATACTTCTACGATGATTTAGCTACTCCGCATTTTGTTGCCAAAGGAGATTCTATTATTTATCATTGTCATTTTAAAAGCTTATTGTACGTATACAATCGCAAAACAAAAAAAACCAAAGAAATAAAGTTTGATGCTAATCATTTACCTAATTTAATTAATGGTAAAATTCGAAAAAAAGTAAGCGGAATTACCCATATGGCTCTAAACGATAGGTACCATAACTTAACTTACGATAAGTATCGTAATATTTTTTATTTAGCATATAACAAAAAAGCAAAAGATATCGAAACCTATCACTTAATTGTGTTTGACAACAAACTAAATAAACTAGGAGAAATAACCCTCCCGCTAGGATATAGTCAATGCTTTGCTATATCAAAAAAAGGCTTGCTTTTCAGAAATACAGAAGACTTAGCATACTATCATTTTAATCTTTATGTAGTAAAGATAGATTTACCTAAAAACTAGATTTTATGAAAAATTTATTCATTGCTTTTATTCCACTTGCTATATTAGTTTCATGCGCAGAGTCGAGTACAGAAACAAAAAACATTAAACACAATTGGGAAACTATAATTTTAGACACAAAAAACAATAGCTTAGCACAAGACGATACTCCTTATCTACTAAAAACAGATACTGCTGAATATTATGTTAATTACAACCATATAAATCATTGTTTAAACTTTTATAATTTAAACACTAAATCATTCAATCAAAAAATCCAATTTTATAAATCAGGCCCTGATAAATTATCAGGGATCAGCGAATATGTTATTCACGGAGATACTCTTATTGTCCATAATCGTTTAGCTCTTCGATTTTTCAACAAAAAAGGAAGGTTAATAAAAGCTTTTAAATTACCTGATATAAATCCTTTATTAGGTCAACGATATAGCTTAGAAAAAAAAGGAATAACTATTGATAATTTAATGGAATTAGCAAAAGATGGGAACAAACTAATCCTTAGGACTTTTAATAGAAATAAAATGCCTTACGAAAAAGATTTTAACAAAAATCTATTTTTTTGCAAATACGATTTAAAATCTAATACTTCTGAAGCAATAAAGGTAAAACAACCCAAAGAAATTAAGCAAAAATATTATTATGCTGATTTAGCTACTCCACATATTATTACAAACAACAATTTAATTATTTATAATTTTCATTTTAAATCGAGCATTTTTGTTTACAACCAAGAAACAGAATCAACAAAAGAAATAAATTTCGAAGCTCGGAATATTCCTAATATTATTGATGGAATAAAACGATCAAAAGCATCGAATACGATTCGTTGTGTTAAGGATTTATTTTTTGGATCAAAATTTTATAACATAAAGTACGATCCATACAGGAACTTATATTATTTATTGTATGGAGAAAAAATCGACATGCAAAATTCGCAAGATGAAGGAGTAAAGAGACATCTTATTGTTTTCAATAAGCTTTTTAAAAAACTTGGAGAAATAACTATCAATCCTTATTTTTCGAATCGGTTTGTCATTTCAAAGTATGGAATATTATTTAGAAACAGCAAAGAAGATAGCTACAATGAGTTAAAACTACATGCTTTAAAAATTAATATATAACAACACTTTAATTATGGTAAAATCTTTCAGTATAAAATACTCCATTTAAGATTGTGAAAACAAAACTCATTATATTCAACTAAAATTATATTTCTGTGAAATCAAAATATTTTTCAATACTGAAAGCAATATTAACTATTGTTTTCGTAAGTGGGATCGTTTTATTTTATCAACAACACATATCTGATTATAAGATTAAACTTATGATAAAAGAAAGGGATCTTAATCGGGAAAAAGAAAAAAATACAGATATCCTTTCGCTGTTTAAGCAACATATTAATTACTCGTATCTGAATCTAAAAAATTTCGAACTAACCAATAGCGAAAACAAATTATGTAAGCTCGCTACACAAATAAAAAATAAAACATTATGTATGTATTTTACCGAACAAATGTGTGGTACTTGTACTTCGTATCAAATTAATAAGTTTAAGGAGTTCGAAAAAAAATATGGTACAGATAAACTAATCATACTAACAAGCTTACATAATCGAGATAAATTAAAATACTTAAACAAGATATATCAAACAAAAATTCCTTTTTATGAAATAAATGAAAAAAGTTTACTCCCGGCAACCCAAAACAGCCCTTTTGTTTTTATATTAGATAAAAATTTAACTTTAAGTTCTTTGTATTTTATCGAGAGCAATTTTTCTGAACTAAATAATATTTATTTCGATACTATCGAAGCTTTTCTTAATAAATAAGATATAACATATGTTTAAAAAATCTAAGTATATCGCTCTACTATTAACATCAATTTATATCCTGTTTTCGTGCAAATCGGATTTTAAAAATAATCCCAGCACTATAAACTTCGAAAACACACCTACTATAATTGATACTTGCAGTGCTCGCATAGGATTATTTCACAAAGAATATTTCTCAAACGGAATAATAAAAGCAAAAACAAAACTCGGGATTTATACACAACATACAGGTTGTGTCAATAGTATTTTGGTTTCTCCAGGGATGTATATTACCAGAGGAGCTCCAATATGTAAATTAAATAATAATAAGTTAAGAGATAATTTGAAGCTTAAAAAACAAGAATATGACAAAGCTTTAATCGATCTCGAAAATATATTACTCGGATGGAATTATCACTTAAGCGATTCAGGGAAGATACCAAAACAACGATGGGAAACAGCATGTATTCGATCTGGGTTCTACTTAAGAAAAACCGAACTTGAGATACTCCTATTGCAGAAAAAAAATCTTACAATACATGCTCCTATCAGTGGTGTAATATCGAATATAAATATTGAACCGGCACAAATGCTAAACCCCAACGAACTCATTTGTAATATTTCTGATATGAGTAAACTCATTATCGAATTTAATATGATTGAGAATGATTTTTTCAATATCCGAAAAGGTCTTAATATACAAGCTAGACCTTATTCGACCAATAAAATTTTCGAAGGGGAAATTATAGATATAAATCCACAAATAAATGAAAACGGACTATTTACAGTACATGCCGAAATAAATAATTCGAAATTAGAATTGGTTGATGGAATGAAAGTAAAAATAAAGATCTTAGGAAAAGATAAAGAGACTCTACTTATTCCTAAAGAAGCAATTATAAAAAGAAATAAAGAAAATATCGTATTCACATACAAACAAAACAAAGCTGTTTGGAATTTTGTAACAGTCGACGACGAAAATAGTACTGTAAGTGCTATATCAGAGGGGTTAAGACCAAACGACATTGTCATTACTAAAGGAAACTTATTTTTAAATCAGGATTCGCCTGTAAAAATTGCATTTAAAGCATCTAAAGACTAACCCTTTTGAACTAATTTTTGCTATGAAAATTATTGCTTTTTTTTATCACCGTCCAGTAGCAGTTTCGATGTTTTTTCTAGCTCTTGTTTTATTAGGTATTATTTCTGCATTTAAAATCCCTGTTACTTTGCTTCCCGAAATCCCGATAGGTAAAATATCAATAAAAGTAGAAGCCCCCGAATACAGTTCACGAAAAATAGAAGATGAAATTACACGAAACCTCCGCTTACAGTTATTACAACTAAACAATACTACAGAAATTAACAGTACAACCAGAAATAATGTATCGCAATTAGAACTTAGTTTTCCGTTTGGAACAGACATGGAAATGGCTTTTATTGAGGTTAACGAGCAAATAGATCGCTTTTTACCCATGCTTCCAAAAAATATCGAACGACCAAAAGTAATGCACTCAAAAGCTAACGATATACCTATATTTTATTTAAATCTTACACCTAAAGAAAACAATCTAGAAGAATTAGAAAAGCTAAATACATTTGCCAAAAATGTTTTAGTTCGTAGACTTGAACAACTAAAAGGGATTGCCTTTGTTGATATTTCAGGAATAAATCAAACCGAAATTCTTATTCGGAAAAACAAAGCAAAATGCTCAGTACTTGGGATAACAAATAAAGATATAGAACTTGCCATAGGTAGTATTTTAAGCAAAAGTAAAAACATAAAACTCGAAAGAAACAATCAAGAATACAATATTCAATTTCAATCGCCAATACAAAACATTAACGACTTAAACGATGTTATCATTACAAAAGAAAAATTTCGAATACCTATAAGCGAAATTTGCTCTATCGAAAAAAAAATAAAAGCACCCGATGGATACTGTATCTCAAACGGGAAACAAACTATTTCGTTAGCAGTTATATGTCAATCCTCATCGCGTATAAGCAAACTTAAAAAGGATATCCAAAAATTAATTAACGAACAACAACAAACTTACCCTCAACTACAGTTCGAACTAATTAACGATCAAAGCAAGCTACTTAACATAACTATAAGTAACCTATTACAGAGTTTGCTTGTAGGTTTTTTTCTAGTATTGATAGTTGTTTTTATTTTCATCCCAAACAAAAACCTTTCGTTGTTAATTGGATTTAGTATTCCAATATCTTTATTAATCTGTTTATTTTTCTTTGATCTGTTTCATATCTCAATAAACATTATTTCTCTTTCGGGACTAATATTAGGAATTGGAATGATGATTGACAATGCCATTATTGTTATCGACAACATCAATCGTAAATATGAAAAAACCAATAATCTATTTTTATCAACAACTCAAGGAACATCCGAGATATTTTCGGCATTATTAAGTTCGGCATTAACAACAACATGTATTTTTATTCCATTAATTTTTTTAAGCGGAATTAGCGGAGCTTTATTTCACGATCAGGCTATTGCTATTGCTACCGGATTGTTTGTTTCGTTAGGCGTATCGTGCATCTTACTCCCTGTGTGGTATAAAAAAATTGATCCTACTCCCAATACAAAAAGTACATCTATCAACAAATGGTTTCTTAATTTATACGAAAAAGGCTTTCTGTTTTTGTCAAAAAGACAAAAAACTCTTGCCGTTACTTCGGGGCTTTTAATTATTATAGGTATTGGCGGAATAATGACACTAAAACGCGAAACAATGCCCAAGATTACCCGATTAAACAGCTTAATACATATTAATTGGAACGAAGAAATTACTAGCTCTGAAAACAAAAGAAGAACTACCGAACTACACAAACTCCTTAATAAATACACTAGCAATCAACTAAGTTGGGTTGGCAGACAACAATATATCTTAGGGCATATACAAGAACAATCACCTAAAGAAACACGAACATTTCTTTCTTTCGAAAAAAAACAAGACAAGCAACAAGCTATTTATGAGTTAAACAAAATTATAACCTCCCAATATCCTATAGCTATTGTAAAAAATGAAATTGTTCCTAATTTGTTTGATTTTATATTTTCGAAAAAAGATCCCGACTTAAAACTAAAACTTTACTATAACAATCCTGAAATAGCCAAACCCAACAAAATAAAACCTTTGTATAACCAAATTGATTCGTTATTTGCAAACGAAAAAAAATTGATAAACCCAACACAAACAACCATTAGCTACAAACTAAATCCTAAGAAATTAAATCTTTATAAAATCAACTACAGTTCTATTATCGATCAAATAAAATACAACTTAACAAAGTATAAAATCAATAAATTTGCCGAAGGGAAAGATATTTTTGATATCGTTTTAGACAACAACTCGGAATACACAAACAATTGGGCCGATACATTTTATATAAAAAATGAAAAAGGCGATGCATTTAGCCTAAAAAAACTAGGACAACAACAACAAATTACAGAATGGGAACAAATAACTGCCGATAAATCGGGCGAGTATTTACCATACGAAATACACGATTTGCACACAGTAAATATTCCCCGGAATAAACTCAATCAGCTTTTTATCAACAACTCTAATTGGCATTTAGGAATTTCGGGCAATGCAAATCAAAAAAGCTCCTTAGCAAAAGAAATGTTGATTATTTTAATCATCTCGGTTTTACTCTTATATTTTATCCTTGCAGCACAATTCGAATCTTTAACTCAACCTTTAATTATTTTACTAGAGCTCCCCATAAATTTATCGGGCATCTTTTTAATCTTATCCATTTCGCATTCGAGTTTAAATATTTTATCGATGATAGGAATTGTTGTAATGGTAGGAATTGTTATTAACGATTCGATATTAAAAGTAGACACCATAAATCGTTTTATTGCCGAAGGTAGCAAACCTAATGAAGCAATTCACCAAGCAGGACTTATTCGTTTACGCCCCATATTAATGACCAGCTTAACAACAATTCTTGCTTTAACTCCTTTTTTGTTTGGCAACGGAATTGGAAACGAAATACAAAAACCTCTTAGTCTTGTTATTATCGGAGGCTTAGGTTTAGGAACAATTGTAAGTTCGCTGTTTGTTCCTTTCTTTTATAAATGGCTTTTAAATATATCATCTAAAAAATGAATCATTTAAAAATTTCTTATTTTAAGATATTTATAATATTTGGGATTCTTTCTTTAATAGGACTATCTGTAATTCCTTTTCTCAACATTAAATTAAATCCTCAAAAGGCATTTAGTTATTTATACATCCATTTTAACTATCCTCAGGCAAATCCCGAATCTATCGAAAATAATATAACATCGCGATTAGAAGGGATTGCTGCATCGATAAAAGGAATAGAAGAAATTGATAGCGAAAGTGCTGCTGGAGCAGGAATAATAACATTAAAAATTACTAAAGGTTACGATTTAACCCGATTAAAACTAAAATTAAACTCAGCAATCAGAAATTCGTGGAAATACTTTCCCGAAGGAATGCAATATCCTATAATCAACACTCGAAATCCCCAAAAAGAAGAGCTCACTTTAATGTCGTATCAACTAACAAGTAGTGCCAATATGATATATATTAAAACATGGATTGAAAATCAGCTAAGCCCTCAACTATTAAAAGTAAAAGGATCGCAAAAAGTTATTTTCGATGGGATTTACAATTACGAGATACACCTAAACATAAACACAAACAAAACTCGCATTTTAAATATCTCGTTCGACGAGATTCAAAAAAGTATCCTAGATAATATAAGCATTACCGATATTAACAATTTTCCGCTTTGGGAAAACAACACCCAACACAATTTGATTTTTCGGGTATACACCGATTATTCGGATATAAACAAACTACTTAAAATCCCTATAAAACAAAAAAATAATCACATTATACACTTGTCTGATATTGCCAAAATTGATATCCGGAAAACCGAAAACAACTCGCACTATAGAGTAAATACCAAAAAATGTGTGTTTATCCGGATTATTGCAAACAAAGACATAAACAATCTAAAGTTAGCCAGACGATTTAAACGTTTTTTCAAAAGTTTCGAATCGCAAATACCCCAAAATATAAATATTTCGATTGCTACAGATAATACTCAATTTATTAAAGACGAACTGTTGCGTATTGCTTTCAGAACAATACTTACATTGTTTTTATTACTTACAACTATATGGATTACATACAAAGACAAAAAATATATTTCTTATATCATAATTACATTTATCATAAATATTTCGATTGCCTGCACTTTATATTATTTCTTAAATATCGAGATTCACTTTTTTGCTATGGCCGGAATTACTCTCTCGTTTGGAATGATGATTGACAATAGCATTATTGTTATAGATTATATTAAATCCAAAAATAATATACGAATCATACTTCCTCTTTTTGCTGCCACCCTAACAACAATAGGAGCTCTTTATATTGTAAATATTGTCCCGATACACAAAGAAGATTTTTGGTTCGATTTTACAATGGTTATTATTATAAATCTGACAATTTCATTTTTTAGTTCGCTAATATTAATTCCGGCTTTAATAAAAAGATATGGCTTAAATCTAAAATCGAAACAACTTATTGTATCCAAAAGAAAAGTTATTTATTTCAATCAACTTTATGCAAAATACATACACTGGGCAATTCGTCATAAATTTATAATATTCCTTTTCTTTATTCTGCTATTTGGGATTCCGTTTTTTGCTATCCCCGAAAAAATTAATCCGAATATAATCGGGAGCAAGCACTACAATAAACTTTTTAACAATCCTACATTTAGCCAAAACATTAGGCCATGGATTGACAAAATATTGGGAGGAACTTTAAAACCTTTTTTAGATCAAACATTACACAACTACAAAAATAATTTACCTTCAGAAGAAACAATCCTGATTTCGGCACAGGCTCAACCCGAATACAAATTATTTTATCTCGACTCGCTATTTTACAAACTCGAACTCAATCTTAAAAAGATTGACAACATCAAACAATTCGAGCTTAATTTATCTCCCAACAAAACAGGCAGATTAAACATTCGTTTCAAAAACAAAATTCCCTATAACGACCCCTATCTTATTTACGACAACATAATTGATTTTTTACAGAAATACGGAGGTGGAATCGATTGGCATATCTCGTACAAAGAACTATCGACAAGCTTAACTCACGAAATAAAACACAATAAACCTTGGGGTTTTTATTTGTATGGATACAATTACAAAGAACTTTTAAAAATTGCCCAAAGGATAAAACAAAACATGTATAAAGATCCCAGAGTAAAACACATTTCGATTGTCCCCGAAAATAATATCTGGAATAGAAAAATAAACACCAATACAGTATTTGTCTTTAACAAACATGCAACTGTTGACAAATCGAAAATACTAAACAATATTAGCGATCCTAAAAAACAAATAAAGCTAAAGCAGGTAAAATACAAAGATCAATACACAACCTTGTACTTACGAAGTAATAGCCCAAATTCATTCTTCGATTTTTTTAACCAAGCTCTATCGGAGGGAGCTCAAAAACTAACAAACTTAGGCAAACTAACCGAAATTGATAACCCCCAAAAAATAATCAGACACAATCAGCAGTATCAGGTTTTTTTAGAATATAACTATTTAAGCAGTGCCAAATTAGCTTACGAATACCAAAAAAGACATGTAAACAAATTAAACCAGATATTACCTCCTGGCTTTTCGGCCGAATCATATTACTCGCGCGACAAACAAAAAACACAATGGCTACTTCCAATAGCATTAATTATTGTTTGTATATTTTTTATTAGCTCTATCCTATTCGAATCGTTATCTCAAGCTTTTTATATAATATTTATTATTCCATTTTCGTACATCGGAGTTTTTATTACATTTTTAATTTTTGATATCGATTTTGATCAAGGAGGATACGCTTCGTTTTTAATATTAGGCGGAACTGTGGTTAATGCCTCTATTTATATACTTAATACTACCAACAACTACTTTAAGCAAAGCATACGCAATTACATAAAAGCCTGCAACACTATGTTTGTTCCAATACTATTAACAATTGTATCGACCATACTCGGATTTATTCCTTTTATCGTAGGACAATCGAACGAGGTATTTTGGAAAGCCTTTGCTTCGGGAACAATCGGTGGATTAGTCTTTTCTATCCCTCTGGTTTTGCTATTGCTTCCGTTAAGCATTAGCAAAAATCATAAATAATATTTTATGCAAAAACTAAACAACACCAAATAAAACAATAATAGCAGGAATAAGATTATAAAACGAATGACGATTAGGAATTTTCGAAGATAAAATATAGCTTTTCTCTATTTGGAGTTTATATAAATTTATGTATTAACCTGAGTTCGATATAAGGATTTAATTAAAATATAGCTAGTTGCCCAAATGTTTGTTCGGTTTGGAATCTAATTGAAGGTTTTTTTGGTAAAAAAGAATACGCAAGTAAACCGGCTATCAGATTAGTTAAGAAAT
>JAKSCO010000049.1 GCA_022360575.1 Bacteroidales bacterium
GGTTCATCTATAACCTTACTAACAATAGCATCTGTTATTTTTTGCTTAACCTCTCTCATTGTTTGTTTTGATGCAAGAGCTAATTCAGCATCTACATTTTTCTTAATCTCCACAGATTTTTGCTCAGCATTCTCAATAATTTTTTGAGCTTCTTTCTCTGCATTAAGCTTCAACTTTTCGGCCTCTGCTTTTGCTTCAGCAAGAATTTTTTCAGCTTCAGCATTTGCCTTATCGACTCCCTCGTTATAAAGCTTTTGAGTTAATTCCTGAAGTTTGTTTTCCATATCTATAATAATCTAATTGTTTTTTATAAAAAAGTGCTACAAAACTAACAACTTTAATCAATTTACCAACTAAACATCCATTTTAATACTCTATAAAATAAACATTTAGCCAATCTGCGCATCATTAATTAAAAGAACAAATATTAATAATCCATTGTTCAATGCGAACAAATGTAATTTAGTCGCAGACAATCACCAAATTGTTGGTGTTAAATTATTAACAATAAATTCTGTTTAATAACACACTACGAACAAGTTTTCGTTTTATCAAAGCGTAAAAGACGTATTCTTTAATTGCAGTTTTAAATTCGGGGGATTTTCGATTTTTGATTTTACAAATCTATAAAAATTTTAATATCTTTTTATTTTTTTCATATAATTTTAATTTACAGTCAACTTCAAAAATATATTTAAACAAACCAACCTCAACACAATTATAAAATTTTAATGCCATCCTTTTCAAAAGTCAACTTTCCTTTGTACATAGGGCTTTGCAAAAGTACGGAGGGTACTTTCTCGCCGTCGGCAAGCCTCTGTACAAGTACGGAAGGTACTTTCTCGTCGTCGACAAGCCTCTGTACAGGTACGGAGAGCACTTTCTTGTCGTCGACAAGCTTCCGTACTAATACGGAAGGCACTTTCTGGCTGTCGGCAGCCTTCCGTACATGTACAGAAGGTTGTTGCAAATTGTTTTGGGGTCTCTGTACTAAAAAAGCATTTCGATTAAAATAATACCTCAAATTTTGTATAACTACAGATTCTCCAATCCAAATTATTTTCTCTTGTAAAAACATACAATATCCCCTATAAATAATATCTTTGCTCCCGCCAAACAAAGAAAAATTAATGTATTATAAAAAAAATAGTTTTATTAGTCCTTAATTCTTTTATAATTTAACAGATTATCCTTCTGGAATATATTTATTTAAAATCAAAGTAAATGGAATAGAAGTAAATGAAAGAGTAATGAAACTAAATTAGATTTAAATTGTAAAAAGATACATTTGATTTATATCAAATATACCTTCCCAACAAAACAAATACATATGAGATCAATAAATTTGACAGTTATTTTATTTATTACATTATTCCAGCTTGCATCGGCACAAAGCATTAAAGATAATATCGTAAAAGGGATAAGAACCGAAACTGAATATCAAAAGCTTGACTTGTTGAAAAACACAGATAACTTTAACTATGATAAGAATTTGGATACAAATATTATAATTTACAAGTCGTGTATTGTAAAGAAAAGGTTATTAGAAGTTTCAGAAGAGATAGTAATTTTTCATAATGGTAAAACCCAGAATATAAATAATGATTCGATGTATTACTTTTTAGGGATAAAAAACAATAGATATGCTATTTTTGACAGGGGAACATCTAACGAAAGAGAATTGATAATTTATGATTTCGTTAAAGAAAAAGAAGTATTAAAAGAAACATATTATTCGAATCTAAAAATTGAGAATAATGCAATCTATTTTGATGCAGAAGCAATAATCAAAGATGACAACTTAAAACCTAAATGTCCACCAGAAATTGAAGACCTATCCTATAAAATATACCTAGAAAAACTATATTTTGATTTTCAATATTTAAAAATCGTGCATACAGGCAAGTATATTTGTTCGTTTATTGAGTGATTGCATTAAATCGAGATTTAAGCACTTTCTAGCTGTCAGCAAGCTTCCGTACCTATACAGAAGCTTATTGTGAGTTGTTTTGGAGCCTCTGTACTAAAAAAGCTTTTTGATTTGAATAATACCCCAAATTTTGTATAACTACAGAGGGTAATATCTCAGATTCTTCAATCCAAATTATTTTCTCTTGTAAAAACATACAATATCCCCTATAAATAATATCTTTGCTCCCGCCAAACAAAGAAAAATTAATGTATTATGAAAAAATTATTATTCCCGATTCTTGGAGTAAGCATATTCTTACTTATACTTACAAACAAGGGTTATTGCCAACACTTATCTGAAGAAAAACAAATAACTACATTTGGTTCCAGAATTAGAAATCCGATTACTGTAAAAGCTAAAAGCAATGATAAACGAGTAATTTTTACTGTCGATAACTCATCATTCTATGCTTATGAATTAAAAATAAATTTCAAATCTTTGGTTAATCTTACTCCTTTAGTTAAAGAACAAAAATTTATTATCAATGCTCATGCAAGAAACAGTCGAATTTTTGATTTTACTATAAGAGATCCTTTTGCTGGTCACAATTATCAATATAACATATCGTATAGAATTCATTTAAACGATTCTGAACCTTCACCTAATTTAAAATATTTAATCCCAACAGAAAAAAATGAACGAGTTAATTTCAATAAACTCAGTCACTCTTACGTATTTGATTTAAACACTGAAGATACAATATATGCTATGCGGAAAGGATATGTTACTGCAACAACAAATCCATATCAGACATACGATAAGATATCTAAAAGATCATCAATTGAAGTTATGCACGAAGATGGAACAATTGCTATTTATTCAGGAATTGATTTCGAAAATATTCTTATAACTGCAGGAACAACTATTTATCCCGGTCAACCAATAGGGATTTTTAACTCTGATTTCGATAAGCCATTTTCGGTCTCCTTGTTTAGAGTTCTACACGATACATTTCTATGTACTCCAATAGATTTCTATACCGAAAGTCCTATTGAAGAAATAGAAGACTATTTTAGAATTATACCAAAACACCCTGAAGAGCTTATCAAGAAAGAATTAAGCAGACGCGAACTAAGAAGATTTAAAAAGAATAAATTATATAAACGATCCTTTCTTTAGTGTCTGTTTTTTATCTGTTTTACAATCAAAACAACACCAAAAGAAGAGTAGAGTAAATAAAGGATAAAAAATGAGATAAGAAAAGCTTTTGCTTTTTCGGGAAACATAAAAGCATATATGGTTATAAAAGCTAAGTAAATCATCATCTTTGCTCCAGAAAAAGCCATAAATTTTGCAGTAAAACCTGTAGATTCTTTATTGCTCGAACGAAGAATCGAATAATGAACTAGAGCTGTTAATGTTGCAATTACCAATAACATAATCCAAAATATTGGCAAATAAAGGTTAGAAAAAACAGTTTTAAATAAGATAAAAGCAATAAGAGCTATCGCAGAAGTAAAAATAATTTCCTGCTTTAAGAATTGTTTAAATGATTTCATTATTTCTGGGGTTTTATAAAATCTTTAATCGCGTAATATATCGCAAATATTACACTTGATATTGTTAATACAATTGTAAATACAGGAAATTCAATGGAAACTATCCATTTATCTAACTTTAAACCACCAAACACTCCCACAATAATAATGGCAAACATCTGAAAGCCTATTGCCGAATACTTGGCTAAGTCATTAGGCGCTTTTTTGTTCTTTTCTGAGTTTTGAGACATTAGTTAATGATTCGTCGCCCATTTCACAACTTCCCGTAAATACTGAGCCTGGTTCAATTGCTAATTTCTTTGTAGCTATATCTCCATATATTTTCGAAGTAGCTTTTAATGAAAGTAATTCCGAAACACGGATTTTTCCTTTTACTTCTCCTAAAATTTCTGAGTTCTTACAATCAATTTCACCTCTTATCTTACCTGTTTCGCCAATAACTACTTTACCTGCAGTTTTAAGATTTCCGGTCAATAATCCATCAATTCTGATATCTCCATTCGAATTGATATCTCCTGTTATTTCTGTTCCAACTCCAATTAAATTAATTGCAGTTGTATTTTCTGTATCGTTATGTTTAGCCATTTTTTGAAACATATTTTTATTTATTACCAAAGCAACTGTAAGGACAAATATAGATATTTTTACTTATGCTTTAAAATTCTTCATAAATATAAACTCGAATAATACGTAAATATTGCTTATTTTACATCCCCTTCAGGTCGATATTAAATAGTATATCAACAAAAGGAGACGAGCCTATTGATCTATAGCCTAAACGCAATCCTGTAGTTAAAGGAAAAAGCATTCGAAACAGATGATAATCCCCTCTTAGTTCAATCCCAAAACTATATATATTTTCGTTCAACCATCCATTTCGAGTTCGGTACGAGTTTAGGGCATAATCGACAAACCCCCTCCCTCTTAATCGTTTTATATAAATAAGTGAACCTAAGTTCCACTCTGGGTATGCAATCGGAAAAACATAATCGGTATAGCATTTAAACATTTTTTCGGTTCTTCGCTTGTACACTCCTCTCGGAAAATTAAAATTACTTTGATACAGATATAGCTTTGGTTTTTGATATTGATACCCTAAATCAAAACTAAACGATTTGTTTTTCCCTCCAGGAAGATAAAATACAGAATTAAAATTATACAAATATCCATACAGATCAGAATCAAAAGGGGTGTTGAATAAGTTAAACTTTAATACTGCTCCCAATTGAGGGATAATATCTTGCTTTGCCTTTCTTAAGTATGAATAATACAGCAATCGTGTTTGAAAAAAACCTAATCCCTGCAAGTATTGTTTTTTACTGTAATCATAAAATAAATTATCCTGATAGTCTATCGAAACTAGAGGAACAAAACCTCGGACAAATTTGCCACTAGAAAAATTAAACGGAACATACAAATCGGCAATATAATTTAGAGCAGAAACGGGCTTTGGTGTCCAAAACAAATTGTTTGGAGCTAGAATCATTTGAGAGTTACCATACTCTGCACTTAATCTTAGAATAGGATATTTCCCTTTTAGCTCAATCGATGAAGATAAGAAATGGTTATTCTCTTTATACGCATAAGATAATATTGTTTCGGTTGTACTTAATTTATTTTGAGAAAACAACATCAACCCGGGATTTATAATACCCGAAGAGTTTGCAAACAATTCACTCACATCACCAAGGTCAATATTTTTGCTATCAAAATAAAAAGGAACCCAACTATGAAAGTTAAATACATTTAGTAATTTTCGATAAGGAGTAACATTATAATTTCGAAAACCAGAAGTATCTAACCCTGCTAGAGATTTTTCTTGCTCTGTAATAATTTCGGCTAATTTGTAATTATAACTACTTTCGAAATTAACTCTACGCCACAAAGCTCTTTCTATAGGTATTTTCTCTAACCTAAAACCTAACGAATCGCGATCGACAACAATTACATCATTTCTATTTACATCAAAATTAGCTATTCCGAAACGTGAATTTGTTAACTGAAATATCGCTTTACTTTTCTCGTCGAAAACATACACATTGTCAATCCCATTAATTGTTGAATGAAAATAGACTTTATCGTCATACGACTTAATTTTTTGAATATCTGAATTCCCTACATCAAATACATAACTCCATTTTTTGTTCGCAATATCATATTTCGAAACCCATTTTTTGTTTTCTTTCATTTCAACAACATAAATTGAATTTCCATCAGAAGACCAGTCTGGATATTGCAAATGACTGCCATTCGGCTCAATGCGTTCAACCTCATTTCCGTTGAAGCAATCTAGTAATACCAAGCTCGATTGGCTTTGATTATCGACATCAACAACAGCTATTTTTTCTTGCGAAGGAGATATTGATGGACTAAAAAAACGACATTTATCAATAAGAGTATAAACCTTCTTTGTTTTTATATTCATCAACTTAATACTGTTAAACTCTCGATTTCTCCATCGAACATCTGGCTTGTATTCGCTCCAGGCAATTACATCATTCGAATACGAAAAGTGATTATCCAATAAAATTCCGGGTTCGTGCAAAACTTCTTCGTAATCCTTATGCACTAAAACAAATTGAGGGATATGAGAATATCCTCTTTTTAATGTTATGATGTTATCATCATTAATAAATAAAGGGTTTAAATAATCTTCGTATTGATTTATTTGATATTCTTGAAATAGTTTCGGTTTATGAGGCTTATTCTTTTTTTGTTCGTTAGTCCAAATACTATCTAAATAATTTATTGTTTCTGAATACAACTCTTGTTGCGATTTTTTGATTCTTTTCTTCAATCCATAGTAAAAAGCAAACGAAGTAGGCAAAAAAGTATACGAATTTTTAGCTACATAAGAATGGACATCATCCCAAACATATTTTCCGTATTTCATCCGGACAAAAGATGTCATGTGATAGCCTAAAACATAATGGTTTGGTGTAAACTCTCGATACGAACCGAATAGCATTCTATCGTACGAATATGATTCTTGTTCGCTTAATAAAATGTTTTTTAATCCACTATTAAATGCCGGATTTCTTCCTCGACCAAAATTTGTTAACGCAGTTTCAGTACAAACAGCATCACCCTCGAGAAACCACATAGGTAATTGTCCTGCAACCAAACCAATATATTGTTGTCCGAATACAACAGACAATATCTTTGTAATTCCTTGATTTAAATTATCGAGCTGAACAACGTGTCGTAATTCGTGAACACACAAATGCTCCAACCAATCGCCCTGATTCGCACTAGGAGATGGTGTAGCATATAACTCCATTCGCTTAGGAGCCCAAACAACATAGCCATTTGAACGTATTGTCTGGTTATGAACAATAACCGATATCTTTCTAGGCTTATGCTTTAACGACTCGCCAACTCTGGTGTAATAAAACTCTAAAATATTAGCAATTTGTTGTGCTTTCTGCGAAAAATCTTTCTGAAATATAATTTGAAAATTTGGTGTATTTATCTGCTCCCATTTAGCCGAAGCTGGATCTTGACCTGTAGAATAAAATTGTGATTTTACAGGATTTAAGAACAAAAATAGAAACAAAACGAATAGTGTTAATCTTTTAATTAGGCTTAGTATCTTATTGCTCATTTTATTTATTCATTAAAAGATAAACAGTACTTATTCGTAAATCGAGATATTTATTTTACAAGCAGTTTATCATTATATATCAAATTATCTCTTGTTTTTATCTGCAAAATATACATCCCAGCAGACAAGTCGTTTAACGGAATATTAAATTCTACATTATTCGAGCATTTAAAATTATTAGAATAAACAATAACTCCTTGCATCGAAACAAATTGCACAAAAATTTGATCCGAATTAAGACCTTCGATATTTAAATTTAAGTTATCGTCGACTGGATTGTTATATTTTACTTCAACTCTATTATTATAAGGATTATAAACATCAACAGGTTCTCCTAAATTTTGATCTACTTGCATCTCCATATAAACAGGGAGATGATCAGACATATTATACAATGCATGAGCTACATTAGAAGAAATAGTTGAGTTTGTACTTGTATTTAATGCTCGATTAAAATAACTCCCATCTTGTCCTATGGCTTTATACGAATCATCAACATAAGAGTAATGCTGCGTTCCGTTCATTATATAACTCGAAGCAAGGATAAAATCAAATCGATCGTCCATTCCTCCTCCCGAAAAACAATCACCGCCAGTATGTGTTGATTGCGTATGATAATTTCGATAAGTTTGATTTTTTGACCAATTCCCTAGCTGATTAACTGGATCGTGGAAACGATATTGAGTATTTTCGGGATTTATAAATTTCTGAAAAGCTTGTTCCGAAGCCGAATATACATTAAAATCGCCCATTAACAGATAATTGCCTTCGCGCCCTAAGCTCTCATAATATTGCATTATTTTATCTGCTTCGCGAACTCTTTGCTGTTGATTATCTGAATAACTTCCAGCTTTTAAATGAGCTACCAAACACGAGAAATATGCTGTATCGTTAGTTGTTGCTAAATCTCGCGAATTAAAATAAAATGTATATACATTAAATATTTTTTGATAACCTCCATTGTATGTTACAATAGGTGTGTGGCTTTTTAATATTAATTTATTCGAATTATAAAAAAGAGTATTTGCCAGATAAGTTCTCTGAAATTCGGTCTTTCGGTAATAATCAACTCCGTCAACATTTAATGCATTGTCTAACAAATACTGAGCATCATGAGTCTCGGGATGTACTCCTTGCCCATCTAACTCGTTAACCGAAAAAATATCGGGTTTAACATACTTTATAATAGTTTTTAGATTACGATTTTTCTCGACAATATAATTGGATACACTTGTACAATTGTTCGTGTTTTTTCCGTAATATAATAAATTGTACTGCATTATCTTTATCGTCTCCTGCGACCTCACCTCTCCTCCTAATCCTACTAACAAAAACATTAATAAGACAAGCAACCCTCTCCTAGTCATAAATTTTTTATAATTTTTTGGCTTTATACCCCTCACTAGTTAAAATATCAACTATTTTCTGTCTAAAATCCCCTTGAATAATAATATCTCCATCTTTAACAGAACCTCCAACAGCACATTTTGTTTTCAATAGTTTTGCCAAGTTTTTTAAATCATCGTCGGTGCCAACAAAGCCACTTATCATTGTTGCTTGTTTTCCTTTCTTTTTCGCTTTATTATCAAAATAAACACTCAATTTTTGTTTTGCCGGCTCTAATGTTTCCTGCACCTCTTCTTCTTCGTAGTCATAATCAAAATCTGGATTTGTTGAATATACCACATCAATACGATTTTTCTTGCTTTTTTTTGCCATCTCTTAAAATCAATCTATTTATTTTAAAAACTTGGCTAATTTACGTAATTTCGGATCAATAAGTTTGTTATGGTCATACTTTTTAGTATTTAACTACAATTAAACAAATAAAAATGACATGAATAAACATTATTTAGATTAGATTTGGCGACAAATTTTAATGAAACCTTATAAATTAAAATAGCAAACAACAGAAATAAATTCATGAGTAATCTTATAATTCTTAATAAAATTGGCTTAAGCCAATTTTCGATTTATTAGACATTTCTCTAACGAAACTCAGATAATAAAATACATAAAATCATATGAAAAATTTTAAAACTGTAAATAAAATAACTGGTTGGATTATTTTTTTAATTTCGGCAACAGTTTATTTATTAACCATTGAGCCAAGTACTAGTTTTTGGGATTGTGGTGAATTTATAGCTACAGCTTTCAAGTTAGAGGTAGGTCATCCTCCGGGGGCTCCACTTTTTATGATTATTGCACGATTTTTTGCTCTTTTCGCAGGCAACGATGTAAGTAAAGTTGCTATGATGGTAAATGCGATGTCGGGATTAGCAAGTGCTTTCACAATTTTATTCTTATTCTGGACAATAACACATCTTGCAAAAAAGATGTTTTCAAACAATAACACTCTAACTACCGGACAGTTAATTGTCGTTATCGGAAGTGGAGTAGTAGGTTCTTTAGCTTATACTTTCTCTGATACATTTTGGTTTTCGGCTGTCGAAGGCGAGGTTTATGCCTTATCATCTTTTTTTACTGCTATTGTTTTTTGGGCAATACTAAAATGGGAAAACGAAGCAAATGAAAAATATGCCAACAGATGGATTATTTTAATTGCCTACTTAATGGGATTATCAATAGGTGTTCACCTATTAAATCTATTAGCAATACCTGCAATTGTTCTTGTTTATTATTTTAAGAAATACGAAATAACACGAAACGGAATACTTAAAGCTCTATTAGTTTCTATCCTTATTTTAGGTACTATAATGTATATCATCATACCTGGATTTGTTAAAGTTGCAACTTGGTTCGAATTGTTATTTGTAAATAGCTTCGGATTACCATTTAAATCAGGATTACTATTCTATATCGCTTTACTTATAGCATTTATAGTTTGGTCTATTCGCTATACTCACAAAAAAGGCAAAGTGGTACTTAACACAATAGCACTGGCTTTTACTGTTATTATGATAGGATACTCTAGTTTTACAATGATTGTTGTTAGATCAATGGCAAACCCACCTATGGACGAAAACAATCCCGAAACAGTATTTAATCTATTGCATTATTTAAATAGAGAACAATACGGAAACAGACCTTTAGTTACTGGACAGTATTACAATGCTCCTATAACAGGAAGCGAGTCTCCTTATACATATCGACAAAAAGATGGTAAATACATTAAATGTTATTCGTTAAACGACATATTCGAATACGACGAAAGGTTTTCCACTTTTTTCCCTCGCATGTATAGTCAAAACCAAACACATATTGATGAATATAAAAAATGGGCAAATGTTACAGGGAAAAAGATTTCGGTAAAAGGATACAATGGAAAAACTGAGGTAAAATATGTACCTACCTTTTCTGAAAATCTAAAATTCTTTTTCGATTATCAGATAGGTCACATGTATTTGCGTTATTTCATGTGGAATTTTGCTGGAAGACAAAACGACACTCAGGGGCATGGAGAAATAATGAATGGAAACTGGATTACAGGATTTAACTTTATTGATAAAAATTTAATTGGATCTCAAAAAAATTTCCCCGATGATGTAAAAAACAATAAATCGAGAAATGTATACTATTTGCTTCCTCTGATTTTAGGATTAATTGGATTTTTCTTTCACACGAAAAAAAGAACCAACGACTCTATAGTTATAATCTTGCTTTTTATTTTAACAGGAATAGCAATTGTTGTTTACCTAAATCAACCTCCTTTGCAGCCTCGCGAACGCGATTATGCTTATGCCGGGTCGTTTTATGCTTTTGCCATTTGGATAGGACTTGGGGTTTTAGGAGTTTATGATTTATTATCAAAGAAACTACCTAAAGTTTTCAGTGCAGGATTAGCTACAACAATATGCTTAATTGCAGTACCTGCTGTTATGGCAAGCGAAAACTGGGACGATCACGATCGCTCGAACAGATATATTGCACGAGATATTGCGGCAAACTATCTTAACTCGTGCGCTCCCAATGCAATACTATTTACTTATGGCGACAACGATACATTTCCTTTATGGTATGCTCAGGAAGTAGAAGGAATAAGAACTGATGTAAGAGTTGTTAACCTTTCGCTATTAAATACACATTGGTATATCGATCAGATGAGACGCAAAGCTTACGATTCGGATCCTGTTCCGTTTAGTTTAAAACACGAACAATATCTTAACGGAACGCGTGATGTTGTATATATCAACGAACGCATTAAGCAATATGTAGAAATTAAAGATGCCGTTGCATTTGCTGCTTCTGATAATAAAAAAACACGAATACAGGTAGATAAAGACGAGTGGATTGATTATTTACCTACAAGCAAACTTATATTAAAAGTCGACTCGGCTGTAGTAGTAAATAACAGAACCGTAAAACCAGAAAATGCTGATAAAATCGAAAAAGAAATTCGATTTAAAATAAACAAAAACCGAATTACCAAAAACGAGCTAATGATTCTTGATTTGCTTGCAACCAACAATTGGAATCGTCCGGTTTACTTTGTTTCGGCTGCAGGTAGCTGTGCTACTTTAGGATTGTCCGAATATTTACAAGAAGATGGGTTTGCTTATCGACTGGTTCCGATAAGAACCAAGAACAAAAACTATCTCGACGAAGGAAGAGTTGACTCTGAAATTATGTACGATAAACTGATGAATCAATACAAATGGGGTAACATGGACAACCCTGATATTTGGATCGATCACACTACTTGGAGAACAACATCGGTAATAAGAATACGCAATAAATTTAATCGACTGGCAAAACAATTACTTATTGAAGGTCAAACAGAGAAAGCAATCACTGTTTTAGATAAATGCATGGAAATAATGCCTCCATGCAATTTTAAACACGATGCGTTTACTCTCGAAATTATAGATACTTATATTAAACTTGGAGAAAAAGAAAAAGTAAACTCTATTATTAAAGAATTTGCCGAAGCAAGCAAACAAGAAATCAATTATTTGTTTAGCATGCCTCCAAAATTTATTGATCTGTTAGAACAAGAACAACGACTTGCATTTTATCGCTTACAACAGCTTATTTTACTAGCTCGAAAAAATGGAAACGGTAAATTAGCAAAAGAAACCGAGAATATTTTAACTGTAGCTATCCAGAAAATATCGAATAAATAATTACATACAATAAACTGTACTTTCTAAATCTCATCAATAATATTGGTGAGATTTTTTTTGATCCCTTAAAACACAATTGTTTTTTTATTGTTTATAATAAAAAACTTATACCTTTGCTCGCTTAAATTTTAGGGAGAAATGCAAAAAATCAAAAACATAGCTATTATCGCTCACGTTGACCACGGAAAAACAACTTTGGTTGATAAAATGCTACTACAAGGGAAACTATTTCGCGAAAACGAAAATCCTGGAGACTTAATTTTAGATAATAATGATCTTGAACGAGAACGAGGAATTACAATCTTATCAAAGAATGTATCGGTAAGTTATAAAGATTATAAGATTAACATAATAGATACTCCTGGACACGCCGATTTTGGTGGAGAAGTAGAACGTGTTTTGAACATGGCCGACGGAGTTTTATTATTAGTTGATGCTTTTGAAGGAACAATGCCTCAAACACGTTTTGTATTACAAAAAGCATTATCGCTAGGATTAAAACCTATTGTTGTAGTAAATAAAGTAGATAAAACAAACTGTCGACCTGAAGAGGTACAAGAACAGGTTTTTGATTTAATGTTTAATTTAGATGCCAACGAAGATCAGCTAGATTTTCCTACAGTCTATGGTTCGGCAAAAAATGGTTGGATGTCGGACGATTGGCAAAAACCAACAAACGACATTACAACATTAATGGATGCTATTATTGAGCATATTCCTGATTCGAAAAAATACGAAGGAACACCTCAGTTACTGATAACATCATTAGATTATTCGCCTTATGTAGGACGAATAGCTATCGGTAAACTTTTGCGTGGCACATTAAAACAAGCTATGAATGTATCTCTTGTAAAAAGAGATGGCGCAATTAAACGAACAAAAATAAAAGAACTCCTTACTTACGAAGGATTAGGTAAGAAAAAAATTGCACAGGTTGAATCTGGAGATATTTGTGCTTTAGTAGGAATCGACGATTTTTCGATTGGAGATACTGTTGCCGATTTCGAAAACCCCGAAGCTCTCGATCCTATTGCTATCGACGAGCCTACTATGAGTATGTTGTTTACCTTAAACAACTCTCCTTTTTTTGGTAAAGAAGGGAAATATGTTACATCAAGACACATTAAAGATCGCTTAGAAAAAGAGCTTGAGAAAAACCTAGCTTTACGCATAGAACCAGCCGACTCGGCAGATGCGCATATTGTATACGGTCGTGGAGTACTTCACTTATCGGTACTTATAGAAACAATGCGTCGCGAAGGATATGAGTTACAAGTAGGACAACCTCGTGTTATTATAAAAGAAATTGATGGAGAAAAATGCGAACCTATCGAATTTTTAACTGTCGATTTACCCGAAGAACACTCAGGAAAAGCTATCGAGATAATTCAACAGCGAAAAGGCGAAATGATGAATATGGAACGAAAGAACGATAGAGTTTTATTAGAATTCCATGTTCCTTCGCGAGGAATTATCGGACTAAAAAATATAATGATGACAGCAACAGCCGGCGAAGCTGTTATTGCACATCGATTTAAAGATTTCGAACCTTATAAAGGTGATTTTGAGAAACGACAAGTAGGATCATTAATCGCTATAGAAACTGGAACAGCAATTGCTTATGCTCTAGACAAATTACAAGATAGAGGTAAGTTTTTTGTTTCGCCACAAGAAGAAATTTACGAAGGACAAGTTGTTGGAGAAAACACTAAAGCTGGCGATATTGGTGTAAATGTTACAAAAACTAAAAAATTATCTAATGTTCGTGCGTCAGGTTCGGATGAAAAGGTTAAATTAGCACCTTCAATTAAATTCTCATTAGAAGAAGCATTAGAATATATTCAAGCTGATGAATATGTAGAAGTAACGCCCGAATCGATACGGTTACGAAAAATTTTCTTGAAAGAGCATGAGCGAAAAAGAGCTCAGAATAACAAGTAGAAATATATTTCCTTTATATATTTTAATTGATTAGTTTACATTATCCCTCGCTAGTTTAACTACTAGCGGGGGATTTTTTAATATAATCCTATTAGCTAAATAAATTGATCCAAAATTCAAGACACTGTCATCAATAGTGTCGCTACCCCCAATCACGACCTCCAGAACATCATTAACACCCTCCCAGACATCAACAATAGGATCGGCAACCCCAATGATAGGGTACCAAACACCATCAATGCCCTTTCTGATAGTATCAATAGTCTCCCAAACATCCTCCGAGACCTTAAAGAGGTCAAGTTTGGGGTAATTTACCCCATTAACGACCTCCGTAACATCATTGATGAGGTATTTTTAGTCAAAAAAATGAAGCTTTTTTTGAATTATGACCCAAATTTGATCGAATTAGATGTATTTTATCTCAAAATCGATGATTTTAGGTCAAATTTTAATCGATTTTCTGAAAAAAACGATGTTCCAGAGGGTATTAATCATGTCGGGAACCCCATTAATACCCTCTCAGACATCATCAATGGGGTCGGCAACCCCAATCATGGGGTTCAAACCCCCATTAATTGTGTCGATAATATCAAATATTATCTACTGAATATAAGTGATATATGTTTTCTACATCGAACATGCCTATTTTTACATCTATCAAGATTTAAATAATATGGATTAATCTCTTTTTTACATCGATTGCCTCGAAAAAAACATCAATGTATATCCTTTTTACATCCTTCGAGACCCCAAAAACATCCGTCGAGATCATTTTTTAATTTATCATGACCTTTTTTACATCAACGAAGATGTTTTTTACATTAATATTTTGACCTAATTTACATCAATTGTGATGTAAATTAGGGTATGAAAGATGTATTTTACCCAAAATTTGATGTCTTTTAGGTATTTTCTCTTTCAAAATTTTGAGGTAGATTGATGTTCTTGAGACCTCGGAGTATGTTTTTTCGGTATTAATAGATGTAAAAGTAGTCTAAGCTGATGTTACAACTGAATCAATCGATGTTCTTCTTACCTCGATTGATGTCTCTTACCCCAATATTGGTATCTGAAAGTACATAAACGATATTCGGAAGAGTAATCCCAAAATCATTAATTACAAAAGTCAGTCTACTATTTTATTGTTGCTTTACTTTATCGGCATCAACAATTTTATACAATTTATCAGATCGTCTGATTAAATCATTAATTGGTACCGAACAAACAGTCCCTTTCTCGGCTTTATCCGTATTCTTAAGATCAACCCTGATTTCTTTCACTGTAGTTTTAATTACTCCTGTTGTAGGTCCAGTAATTAATATCTCGTCTCCTACTTTTAAATCGTACGATTCAATTAAAAATTCGGCTACTTTAATTTTCGAGAAATAGTTTGTTGTTTTACCAATATACACCTTTCGTTTGGTAGCTCTAGAGCCATACTTATGACTCCACTCTCCCATTTTCTGTCCCAGATAATAACCATCCCAAAAACCTCTGTTAAATACAGAAGATAACCGTTGAGTCCAATCGTCTATTTTTTCTTCGTTAAAATTACCTTCTAAATAAGCATTAATTGCTTCGTTATAACATTCGGCAACAGTTTTTACATATTCGGCCGGACGAGCACGACCTTCGATTTTAAGTACTGTAACTCCGGCATCAATAACTTTATTTAAGAATTTTATCGTACATAAATCTTTAGGCGACATTATGTATTCGTTATCAATTTCGAGCTGATTTCCCGACTCTTTTTCGGTAACAACATAAGCTTTACGGCAAGTTTGCAAACAAGCACCACGATTAGCAGAGTAATTTTTCTCGTGTAAACTTAAATAACATTTACCCGAGATTGCCATACAAAGAGCTCCGTGTACAAACATCTCGATTTGTACCAGTTCTCCTTTGGGTCCTGTTATATTTTCTTCGCGTATTATTCGTGTTATTTCGGCTACCTGATCTAAAGATAGCTCGCGAGCTAAAACAACAACATCAGCAAACTGGGCAAAAAAACGTAAGCTTTCGATATTACTTACATTTAGCTGTGTTGATATATGTACTTCGACACCTATTTGTCTGGCGTAGTTAATAACAGCTAAATCGGATGCAATTACGGCAGTAATCCCATTTTCTTTTGCAGCACGAACTATTTCGCGCATCAAATCGAGTTCTTTATTGTAAACAACTGTATTTACTGTTAAATACGATTTTACATTATTCTTATTACAGATTTCAACAATTTTCTGCAAGTCTTCAAACGTGAAATTATTCGACGAATGTGCTCGCATATTCATTTTCTCGATACCAAAATAAACCGAATTAGCCCCTCCCTGAATGGCTGCCATTAACGATTCGTATGAACCAACAGGTGCCATTATCTCAAAATTATCGCGCTGTTTGTTGTTTTGTGCCTGCATAAACCCTTTATATTTTGAGCGCAAAGGTAATTTTTTCGAATATAAAATCATAAAACTAAACCATATTGTAAAACAATTGTTTAATTAGTTATAATAATATCTTCGGGTTTATTCTTATTTGTTTTTTCTAATTTTCAATTACTATGGAAGGTAAAAAAATACACATCGAAACTACAGGACACATAAAAAAAGAAGCACGTTTATCGACTGTCGAAAACAATACCGTATCGAACACTTTGGTTTTAGAGAGCCTCCATCCTTTTCCGGGTTATCATGGCAAAAATCTTCCAGAACGAACATCGCCAAGGTCTTTGTTTTTAATATTAACCTCAGAGCATCAATTCTCTGAAATTGCTCGTATAACAAAAAAAATAAATCAAGAATCTAAACATAACTTTAATGCTTCGATCGGGAAAATATATACGCGAACACATACCTACAACTGTATCCGGGTTAAATATCTCGAAAAATACTCGTATCTACCCGAAATACAACACCGATACCAAGACGAAGGAATAAAGTTTGCTAAAAAGAAAAAAGTAAACACTGATGGGCTAATTGTTATAAAAAAATATTTTTATATCGAAGAAATAGAACCCAATGTGTATCGAGATTTGGACGAGCCATCAAAATTCTATATTTCTCTACCTCAATATTTAAAATGGCCCGATTTTAAAAAGAAAACTCTTTACATTCGAAACAATCTTGATGGTAGCAACTTTGATGCGGCACAAGGTGTTTTCTATCGACGCGAAGGAATTATTGAAATTGTCAGGTTATATATTTGCGAAGGAGAATATGATAAAATAAAACTAATACAAACAAAATATAAGGAACTTATAAATAGAGATTAATAGTTATCTACAAAAAGATCCGAATCATTCTAAAAATAATTCGGATCCCTTTTTATATTTCTGATTTTTATTTTCCTAGTCGAGCTAATTTCTTCTTCAATCTTTTTATTTTCTTAAGAAATACCTTATTCATTTGTACATATAAATCGTCTGAAGCTTCTTGCAAAGCATCCGGGATTTTTTTCATATTAGTAACTATCTCTTGAGCAACAACAGCCAAACCCATTTTACTCTCACCAGTTGCTTCTAAATCCATAATCATTTTGCCATTAGCTAAGTACACCTCAATTGACACAAAAGCCTCGGCCTTTGCGTTTCCACTTCCAGCAATAAAAGCTTTTGGTTCTATCGTATAATTCAAATTAACAATCATATACCCATCAACAGATATTAGTATATTTCTTTACTAAAGAATATGCACCACAGGAAACGATTATCTTAGTTAAACATTTTTTATTTTTGCTTTGTAAACACAAAATATTCGCTGCAAATAATGCATAACATCAAGTCAATACTTATAGGTCTGTTTTTAGGGATTTTATTTTTATTCTCGATTATCCTTACGGTTAGTATTTTATACGAAAACGAAGTTAGCCAATATTTAGTCGAAGAGTTAAATAAACAGTTGCTTTCCGAAATAAAAGTTGACGAGATAAACTTTACATTACTAAAAAAATTCCCCAAAGCCTCAGTCGAATTTAAAAACGTAACTGCTTTTTCCAATAAAAACTATTTTCATAAAACACATAAATACAATACCGACACTTTGTTCTTTGCTAAAAAATTATCTGTTCAAACCAATCTTTTCGATATATTATTTGGCAAGTATATTGTTCGTAGTCTACATTTTAACCAAGGACAAATAAACCTGTTTATCAATAAAAAAGGACAAACAAATTACATTTTCTGGAAAACAAAAAAATCAAACACTAATTCCGATTTTAAAATCGATCTCAATCAGGTAAAATTTACCAATTGCGATTTAACATTCTACAACGAAGCTACTCGTATAAACCTAAACACTCATGTTCGAAAAATTAATCTTCAGGGAAATTTTTCAAGGAACAAATATACTATGAAAATCAA
>JAKSCO010000224.1 GCA_022360575.1 Bacteroidales bacterium
TAAGAGCCCAAGTATATAAAACCGTTATAATTTGGGAATTAAAATTCTATAGGCTCAAAAAAAATTGTACAAACGAGTAATAAAAAATTAAAGAAAAAGAAAAACATATGAAACAGTTCGTTAACCTTAATCTTTTTATATGCATAATATCATTATGTGCTGTTTTCTTAACAAACAATTACACTCTAAAGGCTCAAACTGATATTGCATGTCATGTTTCTATAAGATGTTCTTTTAACATAAAAATACCTAATCCTTTGGGTGGATATGAAATAAAAAAAACCGAGACATACGAATCTTATTGGGAAAGGCATCCATTAAACAAAAATTTACATTTTAGTTTCGATAACATGATACTGCCTAATACCAAATCATCTTCCCTCAAAGAAAATCAGAAATTAATAATAAAGACAGTAGAAATAAATGTTGCAGAGACTGGAACTGTAACTAAAACTATACACTTTGGCACATGCTCAGAGAATGCCCGTTGGAAAAAGATTACAATTTCTTTTTTCACATTTCCTTCTGTTGAATACTTTGGAGAAGTACAATGTGTTTCTAATGTAAAAAGTCGTAACTATCTCATATATATTAACAAAGATAATGACTTATACACAAAAGGGAAAATTGAAGCTACTTATGTAGAAATTGCTAACAATACTAATTTTAGGAACTCTCATTCGTGCATATTACCTAATCACGGAAAACTTAGCTATAAGGATTTTGCCGGCAATAAGATCACAGAATCGTATCGAAAGAAATTCTACTATCGATTAAAATTCAAAATGAAAAAAATACCAGGTGATGGTACCCCTGAAAAAAACAACTTATATGGCCCTGTACGATTTGTAACTTTTTTCCCTTCGTTAAAATTTCCTAATAATACCAATGTTAAGGTAGAGCTGCCAAAATGTTCTTACAACAATCCAATAATAAAAATACCTCAATCAGCCAAGGTAGATTATGCTATAACAATAAAAAAAGGAAATGAGTATGGGCATAACTATTTAACAAAAGATCTAGATAAAAAAAATGGGTACTTTATTTTATCTGATACAAAGAAATACGAAGCAGGAAAACACGAAATTAATGTTGAACAATCCTCTGGAGCTGTAAATACTTATTGTTCGCATTCGTCAACATTTTACATAAAAGAAATACCTGAATTTACCATTTCGAAACCTAAATATGTATTTAATGGAAAAGATAACAATGGGAAATCAGTTCAAATCAAAAAGGTTAATGGATTAGGAACCGTTAATTTCTCTATTGCAGGAAGCTTAGAAAAAGATATTGAAGTATATGCCGGAGGTCTTAAAATTGCCAGCCGAAGATTAAATAATTCTTATTCTAAAGAGGGAACAACATACTACGAAGGAACTATTGCTATAAAATTTAAAGCTGGAGTACACAAAAATATTTATGTTAAAAACATCGAATGTAAATCTAATAAAATAGAATCTATTGAATTAAAAGAACCCGATCCTATTGCATTTAATATAAAAACCGAAACAATTAGCTGCCACAGTTCGAGTATTAAAGGGCAAAAAAATAACGGAAAGATTATTGTATCAAATATTAAAGGAGGTATAGGAAAATATGATATTTCAATTAATACAGACAATTGCAGCATTAACAATAATACAATAGATGGTTTAACATACAAAAAAGAAGGTTATAGGCTCACAATTAAAGACGAGAAAGGAAACTATACAACAAAAAGTGTACTAGTACCTCAAAACAAAGCCATTCAATTCGATATAGAAAAACAAACCCCTCCTACAATGAGTTGCTTGAAAAATGGAAGTATTACTGTTTCAAACCCTTCGGGAGGAGCTGGTCAATACAAATATAGTACCGCAAAAGATGGACATTATACCAGTTCTTATTTAATATCGGGATACTACCCAGGAGCAAACAAAGTGTTTGCTATAGATAAAAAGCTATGTGTTGTTTCTAAGTCTGTTGATATTCCTGATGCACCTCCGGCAATTTCTGTAAAAAATCGTGAGGTAACAAAACCCACATGCCACGGATACAATAATGGAACTTATACTGCTACCATAAATAATGTAGTAGGAAATATTAAGGTCGAAAGTATTAATCCTTTTATTAACCCTAAAAATATCTCGATTAATGGAAATACCATTAAAATTAATAAGCTATACCATGGGGAATATAAGATTAGAATAACAGACAATTACAATGGCGATACTTGCTCTATATCTGATTCTTTTTCTATCGATCAAAAAGCTGCAATGAAACTATCATCAATACAAATTCCTGTAGCTAACAAAGGTACCGCTTCGGGAGAGTCAACTATTACCTTAAAAACCGAAAATATTGGAACCAGAAAATACTATTTGTTCGATTATCAATACAATAAAATTGATTCTATCATTACTAATTTAAACAATGCTCATTTTAAAAAGCTTAAAGGAAGTTCCGAAAATTCAGGACAGATTTATTATGTAAATGTAGTTGATAATAACAACTGCTCGTATTATCAAGACAATGAGTCTAAATATTTCTCATTCCATATCAAAGAACCTAAAAACAAACTTAGAATAAATGCTAAAATTACTGACTCTATTGATTGCTATGGATACAATAACGGAACTGTTAATCTGAATGCAGAAGGAGGATGGTCGGAAAAGGCTTATATATTTAGTGAAGATAAAATAAACTGGTCTGAGAATAACTCTTTTAGTGGATACTCTGCTGGAAAACAATATTTCTTTGTTAAAGACAAAAACAATGGTGTAGATTCGATTGATGTTGTTTTTAAACAACCCAAACCTCTTAAATCATACCTCGACAGCTCGTTGAATGTGTTGTGTTATAACACAAACTCAGGATGGGCTAGATTTAAAGTAACTGGAGGAACCTATCCTTATAAGTTTAATGAAGACATCAACACTATAACAAAACTAAACGAAAAGGATACTCTACTTACCGCTCGTAAGCTTTACGATGGAAAGTATCAATTTACTATAGTCGATAAAAATTCTTGTACTATCAAAACAAAAACAATTGCTATTAATGAACCATCTGAATTAAAAATACCTTATAAAAAAATAATACATACCTCTTGCGAACTAGACAATGGTCAAATACATTCTTGTGCTAAAGGGGGAACTGAACCTTATAAGTATCTATGGGAAAACTCAAACAAGCAAACAATACTTGAACATAAAGACTACAATACCAACGATACAAGTAAGCTTGAAAATATTGCTGCTGATTCGTACAACCTAATCGTTAGTGATAAAAATGGATGTGCTACTAAAATTGAAAATATAACTATTAAGCCTTATACAAATCCTACTTTTGCTGAATTTAAATCTGTTAATGCGAAATGTCATAACGATAAAAACGGAGAAATTCATGTCAAAGCCAAAAAAGGAACAAATCAAATCGATAAATTCTATAATGAGGCATTAAATCATAACTATAAGAAAACCAACACAACCGGAATATTTAAAAATTTACCTGTCGATAATTACTCTATATATGTTTATGATAATATCGGATGTAAATCAAACTCACCTCTTGATGTTACAATTAAACAACCCGACCCATTAATGTCGGTGGTTAAAAAAATTGTGCCTGTCAAGGAAAAGAATTCTAAATCAGGGCAAATTCATTTCTTTATTAAAGGAGGAAACTCAGGACTTAAAACAATACAACTGATAGACTCAAAACAAAAGCA
>JAKSCO010000124.1 GCA_022360575.1 Bacteroidales bacterium
AGTCGGGAGGCGATTATAAAAATTATTTGGGCGAAGGAAAAACGTACACACCAAACTTTCATCAAACAGGGGTGTATTATGTGGTTTGCAAATCTCGATGGAATGAAACAGTTGTAACAACTAACGAAATAAAAATCACAGCTTTTTATAATTCAATTTTACCCAATCAAGATCAAATTATTGAAGCAAACGAAAAAGGGGAATCTATAACTGTAAAAGAAATTCCTGAAACTGCTTCGCGCGAGTGGAAATATAAAATTACAGGAACAGATAACTGGGAATCATTTTTGATGAAACAAAAACGAAAATCATATACTCCAAGTTTTTCAACTGCCGGAAAATACTCTGTAGCGTGCTTCTCAAGTATAAATGGCAAGATAGCAAAAAGTAATGAGGTAGAAATATTAGTTGTTGATAATGAAATTTTACCAAAACAAGACCAAACAATGGAAGTTGGTTCTGATGGAACAGAGTTAAGAGTTTCGGAAACATGTAAATCACATTCGCAAAAGTGGTATTATTCGACAGTGTCGGGGGGGGATAAAAAATATTTGTGCGAAGGAAAAACGTATACACCAAACTTTTCTCAAGCCGGAGTGTATTATGTGGTTTGCAAATCTCAATGGAACGAAACAGTTGTAACAACTAACGAAAAAAGAATCACAGTTTTCGGGAATTCAATTTCACCCACTCAAGACCAAATTGTTGAAGCAAACAAAAACGGAAAAGTTATAACTGTAACCGAAGTTCCTAAAGCTACTTCGCGCGAGTGGAAATATAAAACTTCAGAAAAAGGTGAATGGAAATCATTCAAATATAAAATGACGAATTTGTCTTGTATGCTAAGTTTCGATACAGGAGGAACCTACTATGTAGCATGTTTCAGTACAATTAACAATAAACAGTATCAGAGCAATCAAATTGTAATTAATGTTGTAAGCAACAGAATTAGCCCTACAAGCAATCAATTTATTATCAATGGACAAAAAGGCGAAGAACTGACAGTAACTGAAACCAAAATCCTTAATGTTGATTCTAGAGCTTGGTATTATTCGTCTGAGCCTAAAAAATTCAATACATATTTGTCTAACAGGGAATCATATATCCCAAGTTTTGATGAATTTGGCGATTATTATATAGTTTGTAAATCAACTTGGGGTAGTTTAACTTCAGTTAGTAATTATGTAAAAGTTACGGTAGCAGACGTGAGTATTGCACCTAATAGCAACCAAGTTATAGATAAAAATACCAACGGAGCTACAATTGCTGTTCGCGAATATCCAAAAGCCGATAGTCGCCAATGGAAATATAAGTTAAAAGAGGCAAAGCAGTGGAAGTCGTTTAGTAAAAAAGAAATCAAGAGCAAATACATTCCGAACTTTAGTTCAGAGGGTACATATCTTGTTGCATGTTTTTCGCAAATTAATGGTTCCGAAATAAAAAGTAACGAGGTCGAAATTCAGGTGAATGATGGAGTTGGAATAGATTCGTACAATAAAGAATCAGCTTGTTTAGTTAGTCCAAATCCTAGCAATGGTGGTTTTGTTGTCGAGTGCTCCGAAACAGTCAAAAAAATCGATATTTTTAATACGAATGGGGCTTTAATCTATTCTAAAGTATATAAAAACGAAAAGCGAGTTCGATTAAGTATTGATATTGGCGGTATGTTTTCTGTTATTGTTACTACTGAAAAAGGAATTAAATATATACGAAAAGTCATAATCAAATAATCATATCTTTAGTTTTTAATAGAATGAAGGGTTGTCTTTTTATTGAGATAATCCTTCATTATTTTGTAATAAGGAAGTTCGTTTTACTAACAATATATCTGAGATATTTGATGAAATGTAGTTGTATATAAAAATAGAGTGATACAAATAACGAGTACTCCATAAACCAATATAAAAGGCATTTTACGAGACAAATTTTGGTTCTTTTTATCAAATACGATGTATTTTATATATTGAGAATACAAAATATACTCGACAAAACCATCCTCGACAATCTGAATACTACTTTTGTCATTGAAAAAAGTATTCTCGATAACCTGAATATTACTTTTGTCGTTGAAAAAAGCATTCTCGATAACCTGAATACTACTTTTGTCATCGAAAAAATATCCTCGATGGAATAAAGAGGCTTTTTCCTATTGATAAAATACTTTTTGATGAAGAGTTTAGTTGCTTTTCTATCGAAAAATACCTTTTGCTGATTTCGAAATATGAAATTTTGTTGATTTTACATTCAGAACAAGTAGTAAATATATTTTATCAGAGCAATTATATTGAGGAATGTTCTGAGATATATTCCGAAAGTTTCGTTTAATAAAACCATACATTTTTTAATTTAACTTATGATTTAAATAAGTATTATTCTTCATGTTTGTCAGATGTAATTTTCTCTTATAGTTGAATAAGAGAATAAGTAGAAGAAAATGCTTATCACTTTGTGTCAAAACAAAAGAAGCTGCCTTTTTTGGCAGCCTCTCTTTGTCGGGATGAGAAGATTCGAACTTCCGGCCCCACGCCCCCCAGACGTGTACTCTAACCTGGCTGAGCTACATCCCGGATGATTAGGATTACAAAAATATAAATCATAAATAAATTTGCAAAATTAAATTTAAATTAAAAATGTGGTATATTTACGCCCTGATATAAATAGATATTTATATAACTCGCTTTTGAAAATAAACATTAACTTAAAAATAATATAAGAAGATGGCTTTAAACAAAGAACAACAAAATAACAGTGAAATAGAAAAAGTAAAATGTTTAATCATTGGTTCGGGACCTGCTGGTTATACTGCAGCAATTTATGCTTCAAGAGCAAACCTTAGTCCTGTTCTTTACGAAGGAATGGAACCTGGAGGTCAATTAACAACGACTACCGAAGTAGAAAATTTCCCTGGTTATCCAGAGGGAGTGACTGGTCCGGTAATGATGGAAGACTTAAAAAAACAAGCCGCAAGATTTGAGACTGATATACGTTTTGGTTTAGCTACTGCTGCCGATTTAAGCAAACGTCCTTTTAAAATTACAATTGATGGAAGTAAAGTAATCGAAGCAGAATCGCTAATTATTGCAACAGGTGCTACTGCTAAATATTTAGGTTTAGAGTCTGAAGAAAAATTCAAAGGACAAGGTGTTTCTGCTTGTGCTACATGCGATGGCTTTTTCTACAAAGGTAAAGATGTTGCTGTTGTTGGTGGTGGTGATACTGCAGCCGAAGAAGCAACTTATTTAGCAGGAATTTGTAGCAAGGTATATCTTATCATTAGAAAAGATCATATGAGAGCTTCAAAAGTAATGGTCGAAAGGGTTATGAATACTCCAAACATCGAAGTTTTATTTGAGCATACAACAAAAGAAATTGTTGGTGATATGAGCGGAGTTACTGGAGTAATTTTAACAAACTCTAAAGGCGAAGAAGTAAAAAAAGATATTCATGGATTTTTTGTAGCAATAGGACATAAACCTAATTCGGATATCTTTAAAGATTATATAGATACTGACGAAGTAGGTTATATCATTACTCAGAACGGAAATTCGAAAACTAAAGTTGATGGTGTTTTTGCTTGTGGTGATGTTATGGATTCGCACTACAGACAGGCAATAACTGCGGCAGGTTCTGGATGTAAAGCTGCTATGGATGCTGAAAGATTTTTAGGATCTTTACAATAAGATTATAACTACAATATTCTTAATATAAGAAAAGGGTTGTTTTGGAATAAAAACAATCCTTTTTTATTGGGCACATCGAACACAATATCTACTCTGAGGCATCAATATCAAACGACCAAGAGGTATTTCAGATTTACACTTTACACAAAGTCCAAAGTCATCATCATTTACCTTACTTAACATATATTCTAAGTTTTTAAGTTTTTCTTGAGCTTTTCTTAATGCTGCTTCAGTAATACTCTTATTATTGATTGCATCCATACGCGATACTCTACCAATTGCATTTTCAGGGGCTATGGGTTTGGTCAAATCTTTATACTCTAGAATTGATTTTTTTGTTTTTCCTATCTCGCTTATAATTTTTTCTTTAATTTCGGATATTTTATTTTCGTCCATTAACTATAGTTTTTATGAAATATGTGTCGAAAATAATAAAATTTTAAACTTTTTAAATTACAAGTTATCTATAATCTAATGGTAAATCATACAAAGAAATGAAAACAGACCTTATCAAAAATATTATCAAGTATTTGTGGTTTGTGTCAACGAGCAATAAGAAAACATTCCTGAAAGGGACGAAATATAAATAACAATTTTTTAAAAATTAACCATATGAAAAAAACAAAATTTAGGCTTATAGCTTTATTTTTATTTGCAACTCTCAGTGCTTTTAATTTAAAAGCTCAGAAAGAAGCCCGCTTATTACGTTATCCTGATATTAATGGAAACTTAGTAAGCTTTGTATATGCAGGTGATATTTGGACAGTCAACTCTCAAGGAGGAAATGCTGTTCGATTAACCTCTCATAAAGGACTAGAATTATTTCCTAAAATATCTCCTGATGGTAAATGGATTGCTTTTTCTGGAGAATATTCAGGAAACAGACAAGTATACGTAATACCATCAACAGGAGGAGTTCCTAAACAATTAACTTATTATAACGATGCTGGCGAAATGCCCCCTCGTGGAGGTTTCGACAATGTAGTATTAGACTGGACTCCTGATAGCAAGAATATATTAATTCGAGGAAATAGAACTCCTTTCGGAGAAAGAAATGGAAAATATTTCCTTGTTAGTATTGATGGTGGTTTAGAAAAACCTTTACAAATTACTGATGGTGGTTTTGGTGTTTTATCGCCCGATGCTAAGAAATTAGCTTTTGCCCCTATTAGTCGCGAGTTTCGTACATGGAAAAGATACAAAGGAGGACGTGCTGCCGATATTTGGATCTACGACTTAGAAAAAGATATGTCAGAACGTATTACTACTTTTAAAGGTACCGATCAAATTCCTTCGTGGTATAAAAACAAAATTTATTTTGCATCCGATCGAGATTTAACTTTAAATATATATTCATACGATGTAGATACAAAAGAAACAAAACAAATAACTCAACATTCAGAGTTTGATGTTATGTGGCCTTCGGGCGAAAACGGAATGTTAGCCTACGAAAATGGAGGATATTTATACAAACTAAATCTGGAAACCGGAAAATCAGAAAAGATAAGTGTAAACATCAGTTTCGATAATCCTAATCTTTTACCATACTTTAAAAATGTAAAAAAATACATCGAAAGTGCTGCTATATCCCCTAAAGGAAACAGAGCCTTATTTGATGCCAGAGGAGATATATTCTCAGTACCTGCTAAAAATGGACTAACAATTAATCTTACTCGCACACAAGGTGTACGTGAAATGTCGCCTAGCTGGTCGCCTAGCGGAAAATACATATCATACCTTTCGGATGCTACTGGCGAATATGAAATCTATTTATTAGAAAATAAAAAAGGAGCAAAAGCAAAACAGTTAACATTTAATTCGAAATCTTGGATCTATTCTCCTAGATGGTCTCCTGATAGCAAATATTTAGTATTTTTCGATCGTACATTACAATTAAAATATATTGATGTAGCTACAGGTAAAATAAAAGTTATTGACAATGCTTACTCTGACGAAATACACGACTACAAATTCTCGCCTGATTCTAAATGGGTAGTTTATACAAACAATAGTCCTAATAGCAATAGTGCTATTTGGGTATATAACATCGAAAACGGACAAAAACATAAATTAACAAATGATACTTTTGCCGATTTTAGTCCTGTTTTCTCAAAAGATGGTAATTATATTTTCTTTTTATCGAACCGAGATTTTAACTTAAACTTTTCGAGTTTCGAATTTACTTATCTATACAACAAAGCTACTCGTATATATGCTTTAGCTTTGCGTAAAGACAGTCCTAAGTTGTTCAAATTTAAAAACGACGAAGTAAAGGCTGAAACTGAATCGGTAGCATCGAAATCGAAAAAGAAAAAGAAAAAAGGAAAAAAAGAAACTACAAAATCAGATAAATTAAATATAACTATCGATTTTGATGGTATTGAAACCCGTGTAATGGATTTCCCTATTGCCGATGGAGACTATGGAGGTTTAAAAGCAATAGAAGGAGGGATATTATATCAAACTAGAGATGGGTTACATAAATATTCAATAGCCGACGAAAAAGATCAACTTGTTATTTCTGGAATTCATAATGCTCAAATATCAGCCAACGGAAAAAAACTTCTTTATAATAAAGGCAAAGAGTTTGGAATAGTTGCTATTTCGCCAAATCAGAAAGTTGGCGATGGAGAAATCGATTTGAGTAATGTAGAAATGAAAATTGAGCCTAAAAAAGAGTGGAATCAGATTTATACTGATGGATGGCGAATTTTCAGAGATTACTTCTACGTAGATAACTTACATAATGTAGATTGGAAAGGAATAAAAGAAAAGTACGGACAATTACTTAAACATGTTAGCCACAGAGCCGATTTAGATTATATCTTAGGCGAAATTATTTCTGAAACAAATACAGGTCATGCATACGATAATTATGGCGATTTCGAACGAGTAAAACGTGTTAACGGAGGTTTACTAGGTGCCGATTTCAAA
>JAKSCO010000054.1 GCA_022360575.1 Bacteroidales bacterium
ACAATTTATTGCCAGATATTCATTTAAAAAAGCAATATATAAACCCGAAGAGTATCTACAACTAAAAAAGAATATTGATTTAATCATCGAAAAATTTAATCAAGAAGTATATATTGCAATCGAATAAAATTTATTTATGAGTTTATCTGAACAAAAAGAGCTACTTCAATAGCTCTTTTTTGTTTGCATTAAATACAAAAACTAAACAACCGGAGTTTTATCTCACAACAATCCTTATGCTGTAAGATTTATTCGTGTTTCGTTGCCTCAAATCTTAATAAATAGTAGTATTTTAGCTTCTTTCATAACAAAACTCATCATAATTTTTATGAAACAATTATACCGATTGTTCGATAAAGCTAACTTTAAACTAGTTATTGCAATTATATTATTTGCTTATCTGTACGAAAAAATAGGAATTAAAGATTACTTCGATAATTACATTGTAAAAAAACTCTTACATCTCATTACAATTAAGAGCACTACTGAGCTCATAGGATTAATTGTTTTAATTGGATTGGTTTTATTTAATTTTTCGTATAAAGCATTTCGTTTAAAATCGAAACCTTGCGTAAAATGGAGCATTATAATATTTACTTTGTGCGGATTTTATTTATACTACCGCAACGAGTACATTCAGAATTCGATTTATTCGATACCAAAAATTTATTTAAGTGACATAATCTATAGCATTGTAAATTTGGGATATACAACTCAGTGGATAATGTTTTGGAGTATAAAAAACCCAGACTACAAAACAAAGCCTCATTTTACAAAAGATACCATTTATTATAACGATAAAAAATCGCTGATTGAAGATAAATTAAATCGGAGCAAATTTGCAACGAAATTGGGAACATACATATTAAATACACAAGGCGAAGGATCGCTAAATATAGGAATTGAAGGTTCGTGGGGAACCGGAAAATCGTATATGTTGTCGTTAATAAAAAAAGAACTCGATAACAAGGCCATTGTTATTGATTTTAACCCTTGGAAAAGCCATGCCTCGCAAAACATTTTACGCGATTTTTTCAGAACAATATCTAATCGGTTAAAAAAATACGACCAAGGAATACATAGCAGCTTTAGCCGATATTTAAGCCTTATTTTTAACTCGATAACTTATAGATATAAGTTTTTTTCGTTTGCCCCCGGAATTGATATTAAACAACAACAAGAAAACCTCGATAATAAGATTAAGAAATTGGGTCGACCTGTAGTTATTTTTATTGATGATATAGATCGATTGCACTCGCAAGAAATTTTCGAAGTACTTAAACTAATTCGTAATACAGCAAGCTTTACCAACACTGCATTTGTAGTTGCTTTCGATTACAAATATTTGCATAGCATTCTTAAAAAAGAAACCAAATTGAACAAAAACTATATCGAAAAGATTTTTCAGGTAATTTTTCCATTACCTGTTTTCGACGATAAAATGATAATAAAAGAAATAGAACGATACTTGCTAGAAAATGTCGATTTCGACAAAAAATTAAAAGGAGAACTACACTATGTTTTAAACAATTACCAACAGATTATTACAACCGAATTAAATAATATGCGAAATGTAATACGATTTGCCAACCAATTTTCGCTAAGCTTAGGTTTTTTAGATAATGATTTAGATTTTCGCGATTTGTTTTTACTTGAATTGCTAAAATTTAAAGATTTGCAATTAGTAAAAGATATATACTACAACAGATGGGAATATTTTAATAGAAATGGAAAAAAAGATTCATTTTTTTCTTATAGTACTAAATCTCCAGGTTTAAAGAAATTAGAAGAAACTAATAACCCGCAGTTAAAATTAATAAAAGCACTATTTACTAGAGGAACGAGTATTAATCATATTGATAATTTTTATAAATATTTTTCGTTAAGTTTGTTCGAAGGCGATTTATCGAGCCAGGAATTTGAAGATACTCTACTCTTAGCTAATTTGGACATACTACTAAACATAATAGACTCTTGGCTCGAGCAAAAAATTACAAGAGAAAAGATATTAAATAAACTCAGTGAATGTTACTTCGAAAATCTTCTGAGCAAAACAACAAACAAAACCGAACAAAGAGAATTACTTACCAGAACTGTAGCTGTTGCAAAATATTTGATGTTAAATAAAAATAAAGATTCTGGTTTACCTTATATACAAAGATTAGCTAAACGCTTAATAAATACATTTATTAATCAATTAGGGTATAAAGTTTACGAAGAAGCTTTTGTTGATGGCTTTATGTTGCCCGATAAATCTATGTATGATTTTGATTTTTTTGTAAAAAATAAAGTATACTACATAGGCACTAACAAACCTATAATCTCATATATTGGATTATCGCAAGAATATGGATTTGTAATCTCATATATTGGATTATCGCAAGAAAAAATATGTTCCTTGATAAATGATTTATTCCCTACAAAGATTGAAGCTATAAAAGATGCTCCTCTTGAGATGTTAAAGGCTTTTGTAAAAACAATTGATCCTGCTTTGTATAAATTTTCTGAAAAAAATATTTCTATTGTTCGATCGAAATTACTAAAAGATCCCCGCATTAACGAAAAGTTTATAAGAAACAATATCGAAATATTGGCAAAATTAAATCAAGAATTAAATCGACTAAGTATATCAAAATCTAAGCTCGGAGATATTCTTGATATTATTTTTCCTATTACACATGAAATAGATATCAAGAAGCTAATAGCTAACTTTAAGTTGAGATATAGTATTTTTAAAGTAGGATTTTATAAAGTAGAAGATGCCGTTGATCGCTTAATTAAACCTATACGAAATTTACACGAACACAATATTAGAATCGAGGACTTCTTGTTTTCTGAAGAACCCGATGATTATGACCAGAAATTCATGAATGAGCTAAAAGAACGTTTTTATCACTCATTTTAATGTTCTTTTGGTATTACAACAATCAGCGATGAGCTAGCCCAGATCAACAATCAACTCCTGTTCGCTAATATTCGCAATAAACTTGTCGAATATTTGTCTGTATTTTTAATCAATAATCTTGCTACAGGATCGAACAACACTGCTAAACTTACATCATCAGCAGTTCAATTACATATCAATTATGGATTTCGGAAAGCTAAAAACTCTATTAGGCATAAAACACCTCAATATTTACAGGTTTCAACTAATACTCAAGACTTACAGATTTAACATTACTATTAAACAAACAATACGAATACTTGCTTTCATCTACATTTTAAGATGTAATCGTATTCGGAAAAACATTTCGATTAGCAGATAACACCAAACTATTTAATACCAACGAATACTTACCAGCGATGCACATTTGTATTGCGAAATAGCAAACAGCAAAACTACTGTTAATAATATCGAAACCTTAAATCCAATAGAATTAAATTACAAACGCACAAAGCAACTCGCAATAACTTTAAGCCAGTATATAAAAGCAATAAAAAAAAGAAATATCTCTGTTTTTATTTCGGCAAGCATAATTCAGTTAAAATACACTGCAAAATATCTTAAGCAAATACTCGGCTAAATCTAGATTTAGCTATTTACCCACAAATATCTATACTGCCGCAAGTCTGTGACTTGTGGCTATATCAAAACAACTTTTATTAATCCGTTGCCATCAGCATAATCTATTGCACTACTATACTTATAATGATGCGATTCTATAACAAATCCCCCGCTAAGCGAAGTTTATTCATCTTCGATTCATGAAATCGCTTCGCTAAGTTCTGACTTCGTTTTATATAATATTTTATGTTCATTTTTTCTCAAAGTGCTTTATCTGTTTTCTTCTTTTCTAATGTAGTTACAAACTACTCTTTATCTACAGTGAAGTCATAGACTTCGCTGAGCGGAGCATAGGCATAGCCACAAGTCACAGACTTGCGGCAGTTGGGAGCTTTAATCTCAATTCTTAATTCACATCTCAATACTTTAAGATCATATCACAAAAATTCAATATTCAGTTTTTTGCTACATCGCGCAAATTAACAAAAAAGCATATGAAAATTACTGTTTTTCGGTGTTTATTAAAGATATTCCTTGGTCTATTTACAAACTGTATTTATAATATTTTAAACACCACATAAACAAAACATGTCGTTAAAATTTTTTAAAAGCACTAAACGTAAAATTGCTTTTGTATATTTAAACAAAGCATTACATGAGTGAAATGACTCGTTAAAATTTTTTGAAAGCCCATTACACGAATGAAATGACCAATTAAAATTTTTTGAAAGCCCATTACACGGATGAAATGACTAATTAAAATTTTTTGAAACCTCATTACACGGATGAAATGGCTAATTAAAATTTTTTGAAAACCCATTACACGAATGAAATGACCCGTTAAAATTTTTTGAAAACCCATTACACGGATGAAATGACCAATTAAATTTTTTTGAAAGCTCATTTCACCAATAAAACGATCAATTAAATTTTTATAAAAGCATATTGCTTCAATAAGACAAATATACATTTCGGAAACAAAGCTCACCATACAAACGAAACGGTAAAATCTAATTTCTTAATTCTTAATTTAAGTATGTAACAACAAAATATCGATTTTATAAACAACAATAGCTTTGTTTTTAACCCTAGCAAACCCTTACTATTAGTAAAACACAAGAATTACTTTACTAAAAACCAATCCCATATTGTTTTTTAATAAAAAATTTTAGTAGTTTTAAACTATCGCGTAACACAAGCAATTTAAATAAATACCTTAAAATATAATTAACAAAAGTTTTAATTTAAATCCTAAATGAAATGATACAGAAATTAAGCTCACAAGCTCGTGTAGCCGAGTCAAATTCAGTAGCTACAAGTTTAATTCATCTTTACAACGAAAAAGCATGGGAAAATGAAACCCACCTAAAAAGTGTTTTTACCGGATTAACAGCCGAATCAACCGATCTTACTCAGGCAATTAACCGCAGTAAATCAGAATCGGTATTAAGCGAGCTCGACTCGGAGTGCGATAAATGTGTCGATTCGTTGTATTATCTGGGACTGGGAGCATCGCACCACCCCGATGTGGCAATACGCACCTCGGCCGAGCAACTAAACAATGTTTTTGGTAAATATGGGCTAAAGATTACCCGCGAGAGTTACGAAGTTGAAAACTCGCTAATTTTAGCCTTATTAAAAGACTTAGAAAAACCCGAGCTAAAAGAGCACATTGCAGCCATTTCGGGTTATGCCGAAGCAATTGCCTTGCTAGATAAAGCTCAGCAAAAATTTAAAACTGCTTATGTCGATTGGGAACAAGAAAAAAACAAAGAAGAAAAGAGACGTTCGGCATCCGAGATTAAGAAAAGCATAGTAGAGATTATTAACGACAAAATAGTGCCATATCTTAATGCTATGAGCCAAATAGCTCCTGCAGCATATGCCGACTTTGCAAATGATGTTGCCCGAATAATAGAAACCCGAAACGATTTAATTAAAAGCAGAAGCAAAAAACCTGAGCCTGTATCGTAACTTGATTAAACCAATCGACAAAATCCCGGCATTTGCCGGGCTTTGTTGGTTTGTTATTTGCTTATCCCCACAAGTCACAGACTTGAGGGATTGAGAGGACTGCTTTTTATTTACCCTCACCTGCCGCAAGTCTTCGACTTGTGGCTTATAGCTTATGACTATACCAAAACAACCTTTATTAGTCCGTTGCCATCAGCATAATCTATTGCACTACTATACTTATAATGATGCGATTCTACAACAAACCCTTCTTTTACTGGATTGTTGTGTAAATAATTCAACTTTTGATTTATTATTTTGGTGTCACTTAATTCTATTGGTTTATTATTTTGTTGCCAGAATTGAAAATTTGTATTGTTTCCATTCTTCTTTCCTGCACACTCAAACATCCATAACATCCATTCTCTTCTGCTTTCCTCTGGGTTTTCTCGAATAGTTTGTACTATTGCTTTTGATGTATACTTTTTTAAATCACGAACTATATTTTGCATTGGTTCTTGATTTGTCCCAAAAATTAAATGTACATGACTAGGCATTATTACCCATCCGTAAATTATCAAGCCTTTATTCTCAATACAATAATTTATACTTTCAACTAGTATATCCTTATATTCCGATCGCACAAAAACATCTATCCAATATACCGTTGCAAAACTTATAAAATATAAACTTTCCTGATTTCTAAATTTATAGTTACGACTCATAACTGCCCAAATAGTAAAAACAAATTAAATCAAAAATAATTTACAAAAGATAAACAAGTACAATATATTAATTGCTTTTTTAAAAACTTAGTTCTTAAGCATAACCACAAGTCGCAGACTTGCGGCAGTTAGCGACCGAAATCAAAGACAAAAGAACAATAAAATTGTTTATATCGTGAGTCATAGTATGCCTATCTATTTATATTTTCCTAATCCTTTCCCCATAAAAGAACCCATACTATTTATTGCTGCTTTTCTTGACATTAATCTTGACTGTAAAAACATTACCAACTTATTCATTTTTCCTGGAACAATTGAAGGTGTTTTTCCAATTCTTCTGAATGTTTCAGTCACAACATCTTCTACTTTTGTAAACATACGCTTAGGGTATTTGGATAATGCTTCTCCTTGAGTGTCCATTAATCCAGCAATTATTGTTATAACTTCTACACCACTATCTTTTAGTTCATACCATAAAACTTCACCCATAGCTATCTGAAAAGCTTTATTTGCTGAATAAGATCCTGTGTAAGGCGCATGTATAATACCAGAACCTGAACCAATTACCACTAATCCTCCCCGTCCCATCTTTACCATTTTTCTTCCATAAGCATGTAAAATATTCATATAAGCTTGAGAATTTATATCAATCATTTTACAATGAACATCTAAGTCCATATCTAGTATTTTGGGTGTATCTTTTGGCGTGAAATAATGATTACAAACCACTAAACCTATTTCAATATCTTTTGTTTTTGTTGTTAGTTCTGTTATAAAATTAGGTTGACCTAAATCCATTGATATGGAAAATACTTCTACTCCATATTTTTCGCTAAGTTCTTCTTTACGAGTATTAAGTTCATCTGTCAAGATATCCACCAATACTATATTTATTCCATTTTTTGCAAGAAATTTCGCATACGAGAAACCTAAACCTTTTTTTCGTGCCGAACCAGTTATTAAGGCCCAAGGCCCAAACTTTTCTACTAATTTTTTATTCATATTGTTTTAATTTAAGGTAAATTATTTTTTACAAAACTTTTTCTTTAATAACTTTTACCTTTTCAAGTTTTCTGGTGGCATAAAAAGATCAAGCGTATTGAATGTGCAGTAAATATTTGTGTTTATCATTATCGCTCGATACGAAAACAAATATAGCAATATTAATCTCAATAAAAAAACCTATGTGTCTTATATCCTATTTTACAAACTGGACGCAGCTAAATTCTTTGTTTGGATAAATGTAGCTAATCCATCAGAAAGAAAAAGCACAACAAAGTATTAAAGATAACGAACTACTAGCTCAGTTTAAAGCTGTTGAACAACTTGACAATAAAGATAAATCGACTATTAAGGATATTATCGATGCTTTTGTTAAAAGAAGTAAACTTAAAAATATTG
>JAKSCO010000326.1 GCA_022360575.1 Bacteroidales bacterium
GACTTCAGGTACCCCCAGCTTCCATGGCTTGACGGGCGGTGTGTACAAGGCCCGGGAACGTATTCACCGCGCCGTGGCTGATGCGCGATTACTAGCGAATCCAACTTCACGAAGTCGAGTTGCAGACTTCGATCCGAACTGGGAATGGCTTTCGAGATTAGCGCCTTGTCACCAAGTGGCTGCTCTTTGTACCATCCATTGTAACACGTGTGTAGCCCTGGATATAAGGGCCGTGCTGATTTGACGTCATCCCCACCTTCCTCGCGGTTTACACCGGCAGTCTCGTTAGAGTCCCCAGCTTGACCTGATGGCAACTAACGATAGGGGTTGCGCTCGTTATGGGACTTAACCCGACACCTCACGGCACGAGCTGACGACAACCATGCAGCACCTTGCAAATAGTCCCGAAGGAAAAATCTGTTTCCAAATTATGCAATCTGCATTTAAACCCAGGTAAGGTTCCTCGCGTATCATCGAATTAAACCACATGTTCCTCCGCTTGTGCGGGCCCCCGTCAATTCCTTTGAGTTTCATTGTTGCCAACGTACTCCCCAGGTGGATCACTTAATGCTTTCGCTCAGTCGCTTACAATATATCGCAAACAACGAGTGATCATCGTTTACAGCGTGGACTACCAGGGTATCTAATCCTGTTCGCTACCCACGCTTTCGTACATCAGCGTCAATATTAGTTTAGTAAGCTGCCTTCGCAATCGGTGTTCTGTGTAATATCTATGCATTTCACCGCTACATTACACATTCCGCCTACCTCAACTAAATTCAAGATAAACAGTATCAATGGCAGTTCCGAAGTTGAGCCTCGGGATTTCACCACTGACTTATTTATCAGCCTACGTACCCTTTAAACCCAATAAATCCGGATAACGCTTGCACCCTCCGTATTACCGCGGCTGCTGGCACGGAGTTAGCCGGTGCTTATTCCTATAGTACCGGCAGCTAATCTCACGAGATTAGGTTTCTTCCTATAGAAAAGCAGTTTACAACCCATAGGGCAGTCTTCCTGCACGCGGCATGGCTGGTTCAGTCTCTCGACCATTGACCAATATTCCTCACTGCTGCCTCCCGTAGGAGTCTGGTCCGTGTCTCAGTACCAGTGTGGGGGACAATCCTCTCAGAACCCCTAGACATCGTCGCCTTGGTGAGCCGTTACCTCACCAACTAACTAATGTCACGCATGCCCATCTTTAACC
>JAKSCO010000309.1 GCA_022360575.1 Bacteroidales bacterium
CATTGACATCCCTGATCTGATTGGAATGCAGAGAAATTCCTTTGAAGGATTTCTCCAGAGGGATGTTCCCCCCCAGGAGCGCGAAGAAAAAGGGCTCCACGCCGTTTTTAAATCGGTTTTTCCCATTAAGGATTTCACCGACACCTCTTCATTGGAATATGTCTCTTACTCCTTTGGTGAATCCAAACATTCCATGAAAGAATGTATTAGTCGTGGGATGACCTACGACATTCCCGTTAATATCCGCGTCCGTCTGGTTGTTTATGATCATGACAAAGAGACCGAAGTCTCAACCATTCGGGATATTAAAGAGCAGGAAATTTATTTTGGTACCATTCCCTTGATGACCCGGAAGGGGACTTTCATCATCAACGGAACCGAGCGGGCCGTCGTCAGCCAGCTCCACAGATCCTCCGGTGTGTTTTTCGACCATGATAAGGGGAAGAACTACTCCACAGGTAAGATTATTTACAATGCCCGGATTATCCCGGTTCGTGGTTCCTGGATCGATATGGAAATCGACGCCAAGGACATTGTAAATATCCGCATTGACCGCCGTAGAAAATTTCCGGTTTCTATCCTGTTCAAGGCCTTTGGCTACACCAGTGAAGATATTCTGGATTTCTTTTACACAAAAGAACAGATCATTAAAAAAGAAGGCTCGTTTTTTAAAGAGTTTGTTCCTGAACATTTGGCGCGGCAGCGTGCCAGTTTCGATATCGCATCTCCCGCTTCCGGTGAAGTGGTTGTTAAGCAAGGACGAATTTTTACAAAACGGGCTTTAAAGCAGTTAACCGAAGAAGGATTAAAATATATCCCCATTTCCACCGATGATCTCATGGACAAAGCTTTTGCTGTCGCTGTCCATGGTGGAGACGGTGTGCTGTTCAAAGCCGGGGATGTTATTGGGGAAGATACTTTTGAGATCCTTGAAGACAAGGGTGTCGAAGATTTTTCCATTCTTCATGTCGATGCCAGAAGCGCTGATTGTATGCGCAAGACCTTGGTTTCCGACAAAATCGAAACCAAAGAAGAAGCCCTCATGGACATTTACCGGCGCCTGCGCCCCGGTAACCCTGCCACCATTGAGGTGGCCCAGGATTTCATCGATCACCTCTTCTTCCGTCAGGCCTATTATGATCTTTCCAAGGTTGGCCGCCTTAAGATGAACCATCGTCTGGGTGTTAACACCATGATCGATGTGAAGACCCTGAGAAAAG
>JAKSCO010000202.1 GCA_022360575.1 Bacteroidales bacterium
AATATTATTCGTAATAAGATTTTGTACATTTATTCTTATTACATTACCTCTATCAATAATAGTTCCTGATGTAGCAACCCTTCTGTAATAAGTTGTATCTGTTAACGAAGGTGCTTGATAGTTGGGTTCAGTAGCTCCCGTAATGTTTGACCACGATACACCATCAGTACTATTTTGCCACTGATATGTATAAGTTCCTGTACCTCCACGCAAGGTACTACCTTCAAAGATAGAAGGAGTCATTCCTGTACAAATATCTTGACCTTGAGAAATTCGATTAAATAAGAACCCTGTTAAGGGAACCATTGTATTAAGATATGTTGACCCAACACCTCCTTCTGAAGCATTGTAATTATCTTCGCTACCAGGATAACCTGCAGCAACGAAACCAGAACTCCCTCCATTAATTGAGATATTTACATTATCGGGACGATTGGTTTTCCAAAAAACAATACCACCGCCGCCACCACCACCTGGTCCGGCAATATTGGTGTTTTGAACAAAAGCACCACCGCCGCCATTAGCAATTAGAGATAAACTTCCTAAAACAGTATCTACATCAAATACAATTGCACCTCCTCCTCCGCCACCACCAGCAGACGCTGTTGATATATTAGAAATATTGAAAGGTGTAGGAGTATATTCGGACACAGAACTTCCGTTTGCTCGTATTTGATAACCACTTGTTTTTATATTCGAAGCAATTATAATAACAATTCCACCTCCATTCCCGCCATTGCTTGCGACAAAAGAACTAGCATAGGTTCCAGCACCACCGCCACCTCCTAAAAAAATAGTTCGGCTATTAACTCGTAAACTCAGACCAAAACCATCATCACCACCTATACTCCTTTGCTCACTCGGAGGAATCAATCTAAACACATTTTGATTACATACAGTGATATCTTCGCTCCCTCCAACACCTCCATTACCACCATTTCCACCTCCTCCGGCTCCTGAGAATCGACCATTAGCAGCACCTCCTCCATTAGCCCAACGTCCTAAGCCTTTTCTATAACCCGATTCAAACTTAGCTATACTCTCACCTTTAAAACCAGTACTAAGAGTTGTTGATTCATCAAAATAATACGATCTATAAATACTAGGAGAAGTAATACCACATTCGATATTTGTAAGAATAGGTGTCGCACCTCTAAATCCTGTTCCTGTTACATTTATATTAGCATTTAAAAACAAAGTGTC
>JAKSCO010000130.1 GCA_022360575.1 Bacteroidales bacterium
ATTTTACCCCTATGCATGAGTTTGACAAACCTGCATTCCCACTTCTTCTTGAGCATGCAAACATGCAACTCTGACATCCTACACATCTCATAGCGTCTTTAACAGCAAGTTTCATAGCTTATATTTTTTTTGTTAAAAAAACGAATACTAAATAAATATTAAATTTCCGAAAAAATACAATAAACCTCAAGAAATAAGTATTTTAATTAATAATGGCTTTGAGGGAATATTTTTAAAATAGTAAATGAGTGTTAAAAAACGTTATGTTTTCTTGTCAAATATTTTTTTATCTCAGGAATAATGCTACTTTTACGGTGATTAAAAAATAAAAACCTTGTAAGATTATGAAAAAAACATTCAGCATATTTCTTAAAGAATTATAAAAACAAACTTTTTATAAAATAAAATGCAGTTTTATTGAACTGCTAATGTTGACATTTATGTTTAAACTTTGATTTAAATCTTTAAGTTTAATTTCAACTAACCTTAAGTAAGGTATATATGGCAAATACTAATTCCAAAAATGTTTTTCTTTCTTACCTAAGAAAACAAAAAGAGCAACAACTAAAAAAGGAAGAATTTAATAAGCTAAAAGAAGACTTTAGCCTGTTAAGAGGGCAAATAGCAAACCTTAATAGTGGCAAAAAACCAGATGGTAGCAAATTTACTTTAGATGAAATTGAAAATGGAGCCAATTTTAAGAAAGTAAAGTTGGATGCAGCAACCGATAGTGGACAAATAAATCTTCGAAGTACGCATGTAATAAATAAGTTATTTACAGTTACACAAAGCGATTATCTAAAAGCAGGAAGAGTTTAATTAGTTAATAATGATTGCTCATTAGATCAAGTGAGAATCTATGGATTTTGGAATCTAACTTTAATATAAATAGAATAATAATATTAAAAATGAAAAGTTATGGAAAAATTTATAATAACGGGAAAGGTATATGATTTAGCAACATTAGATTTTGGTGCTGATCTAAAAATAATAGCATCAAAAAAATCTGATGATGGTACTAGCAAAGAGTTAGTTACAACAAGAAGCTTAGATGATGGTTCTTATCATCTATTTATAGAGAAAAATAAAATTAAAGATAGTGTCGTGTTTGTAGATGTTTTTCAAGCACAAGAAAAGTTATCTAAAATAGATGGAATAAATATTTCAAAGGAAATTCTAGAAAAATCTAAATATTTATTAGATTTTGAAATCCAAACAAGGTCTTCGATAAAAGGAACACTAACTAGAAGCAATGAGGTTCCTGCTGTAAACTGCAAAGTAGAATTGTATCAAAAACAAGAAAAAGATAAAAAAATAGGGGAATGTTTTACTGGAGAGTATGGGGAATATGAAATTTTGTGTAAATCAGGATTATCAAATGATCAATTATATCTAAAATATTATAATAATGAAAATAAAAAAATCCATTTAAAGACTCCGGTAAAAAATCTGATAGAAGATGATTTCGAATTAAAGCCTCCGATAAAAAATCTGATAGAAGATGATCTCGGAAAAGAACTTAATATAGTAATAGGATTATTTAATGGAATATTAAATAATCGTTCTTTAGATTTTGTTACTAGCAAAATTGAAGACTTAATAATAATTAAAAAACAAAGATTAAAGGAAAGTCCTGAATTAGAAAGTAATCCTTTATTTTCTGAAATACAGGAAATTTTGTATAATATTATAACGGACCTAAATAGTGGACAAATTAATATTGACCAAATTGAGAAGTTAGGACAAGAGGAGCTAAATAAAGTAAAAAGAGAAAATACGTTTAGAAAAAACTTTAGTTCTACTAAAAAAGAAATATCAGATTTTAAAAAATATGATTTTAAGTCGAGAGATTATAACGAAGGAGATATAATAAAAGTTTCTTTGGATAAAAATACATCTTATTATTATCTGATAAATGAAAATAAGCCAGTACTTATTTTTATGAGGATATCAACAGAAGAAAAAGTAACTTATTGGAGAGTATATGGAAAAACAGTAATTTTAGAAAAAGAAATTTTATATTTAAAAGAAGAGAACATCTATTATAACTTTTTTTATGAAAATTCTAAAGGAAAAATTAGGTTTATTTATAAGCCTATAAATATGAGTTCTTTCATAGATATTTTTAAAAAATCTTATTTGACAGATAAACCATACTTAAATCCCCCCCCAAGTGATATAGAATATGAATATATTGCAGAGAAATATGTGTCTAGTTCTTCGCCTATAATAAATTCATCTAAACATTTAGAAGTTATAAATTTCCAGTTTTCAGATCAAACCGAAAATTTATATTCAAATATACTTGATCGAGAAATAGAGTTACTAGATCATGTTTAAAATTAGAATAAAAATAATATCAAAAATTACTTATGAAAAAAATAAAAGATAATATACAAAATATAGAAAGAGAAGCTCGTATTGTAGGAGCGACTATTAGCGATTGGCAATTATACAAAGCAGCCACTGAAATAAATAATTATTTTAGATTAGATAATGAAGCTTTTATTTTTGCTTTGTTAAAAAAAGGAGTAAAACCTAATATTGCTGCTTTCTTTCGAATATCAAAGCAATCTATGTGCGAGAAAGCGAAAAAGGCTGTAGAGCAAAAAATAATACCAGATATAGATATTGAGTTTAAAGCTAATATGATTAAGCTTCGAACAAATTCATACTTAGTAAAAGAATATGGAGACTTATTTAAAGGTATTGATGATGCAGACATAAAAGATTTAACCGAGGAAGAAAAACATGAAATTTATATAGGACTAACAGAATATGCTCTTGAAAATAAGGAGCTAGATGATAATTTCTTTAAATTGTTTGACCAAAGTAAGAGGGTAAAGTTTAAAGATTTTTTTGCTTATAGGGATATTTGTGCTGGATACAATTCTTTTATCAATCTTTTTGTTAAAAACAGTCAACTTCAATCAATTGATGATCTATTAAAATTACGTAATTCTGAAATTACAGCGAAGATAAATTCCTTAAGTATTAAGAATAAGGATAAACTTACAAAACATATTACTCGTCAGATAGAAAAGAAGTATCTAACTCGGTCATTAGTTTTACAATTATGTAATTATAATTTAGAAGAAAACGATCCTATCGTATCTAATGTTAAAGGTTTTGGTAATTTTACTAAAATGTTTAAACATATTTTATCAACTAAAATAACAGTAGATGAATATAAACATACTTTTAATATTCAGAAGGATATTGCACGAGATTATATTGAACAATTAATGCGTGAAGCTAAAGAAGTAAACAAAACATTTAAGGATATATTCTCAGAGGGTTTAACTCAAAAAGAATTTATTAATATTTTTACAATTATTCAACGTTTGTTCTTCTTGACTCGAGCCAATAGGTTTGAAATGATTATAGCTCTAATGCAAAATAATTATAATTCAGCTTATGATGTAATAAAGAAAGGTAGACAGAGATTCTTAAATACTTTTATTTCTAATTGTGTTAGTGAGAAAGAGAAAGAATATGTTTGTAATGCTGCTGAAGCAAAGATAAATAAAGTATTAGCTTTATTAGGTAGATATTCTAAATCTACGGGAGCCTTAACTCCAGAAACCGTAAAATCACCAGAAATAGATGTTGAAAATAATAAGTTAACTGATAAGATAAAAATATTAAGAATGCCAGAGCTTAAAGAGCTCTTTGGGACACAAGATGTACTTGATGTTGATCACGCTGATTCTGTTTTTAGTTCGGCAGCTTATTTGGTTGATCTTTTGAACTTGTTAAAACAAATAGACGTAAATGAGAATGATACCTTATATAGTAAATTGATTGAACGTCGACCTGATATAGCAAAAATTCCATTAGATTGCAAAAATACATTAACCCTAGTTCCTTATATTGATTTAATAATAGAATTACTTGAGTATCACATTGCAAATTTAGATAATGAGATATTAGTTTCAAATACATGGGATACTACAAAAACAGCAGAAGAGTTAAAAATTGAACCCGAACATTGCAATTATGAAGTATATGCAAAAATAGTTGAACATTATACATGGCAACAAACATCATTTAATTTGAAAAGCGAAGAGGCTCGATTGTATACACAAGCAATGAATATTGATCGAGCTTATTGGGCAAACTTATTTAACAATGATAGCAATATTATTCCTTTTTTCGAGATATTAGGAATGCATTTAAAAGATCAAGATTGCTTTAAGAAAAATGTTTTTTCAGAAAAAGACAAAGAGAGTAGTTATATCCATAAGGTATTAAAAGATATCTCTTTTAAAGAGAGTGCTGAGATTGCGGGCAAAAAACAACAAAGACTTTATATTCGTGGTTTCTTAGATTCAACAGGTTTAACTTTAACTCAATTTGAAGAATTATTAGATTCATACACAGTCAATCCGTTGGTCAATAAAATAAGACATATTGTTCACTATGAAGATCGTGTAGAACTAAAAAATGCATACCTTGAGTTTTCAAATTTGGATGATGGCAAAAGGTTTGTTTTCCGAACGCATCAGTATAATCGTTTACTAAAAGCTACAGGGTGGAATATTGTTTTATTAGATTTTATTTTAGCCCCAATTAACTATAAAGAATTAATAAATTCTGATCATATAGAAAAACTTGCATTTGTTAAAAGAATGCAGAATCAATATAAGTTGAGCAATGAGCAAGTTGAACTTTTATTTGGAGATATCAACATACATCTATACAAAAATCAACGAAGTTATATCGATCGTTTATTTTTTGACAATGATTTCCCTCAATCATATAAAGAGCGGTTTATTGATATTGTAAATAAAGAGGGTATTGAGATAGATAATTGCGAATTATATCAAGTTGACGGTGCTTTATCCCCATTTGCAAACTATATTCTTTCTGTTTTGGGATTCAATAAAGAAGAGTTTAATTATTTAAAGTTTCTAATACCTAAAGTCAATAAAATTGATAAACAAGCCATAGAAAATCTAGTTAGATCAAGCTTATTTGTTTCGCATCTAGGGATTTCTATTGAAGAATTAGATGTTTATTTAACTAAAAAGGGAAAAACATATTTGGATTATACTCTATTGTCTGAAGCTTTTGAAGATTTTATTTTATTAGAGAAATACAATATCAATTTGGTTAATCTAATTAAGTTAGATGAAGTAATATATGAAAATTCAGAACAAACCGAGAGTTCAAAGCAAGATGAGAAATCTTTAGAAGAAATTGTAAAAAAGATATTTAATTTAGTTAAAGAAAATGAAAAATTAAAACAGTCAGATTTAGATAAAACAGTTAAAGATTGGTTAATAGATAATTTCCAAGGATTAGAGAATTTATCGAAAGAAAAAATTACTTACTTAGTAAAAAATCAATTAGCTCTTAAACAAAATAATGAAATATTTGGTGTTTACTTAAAAAATAAAGCGCTTAGTTATATATCAGAACAAGAATATGATTATATCATAAAAGCTTTTGATGATAGGGTTTCTCTAGTAAAAAGGATTTCAACAGAGCTTAATGTTAAGTTTGATATTCTTAAAAGTTTAAATTATGCCACGGATTCCGATTTAGAAAAATCAATAGAGGAGAATAAATTAATAAAGGTTGATAAGAAAATAGTTAAAGACTATTTTAAAAAATATTTTTCTTGCCGAGAAAGAATATATAATTATTTAGATTTTTCTAATCTCAGATTAAATGAAACTATTAAAAAAGTTCTTACTCTTAGAGGAGATAATATTAATTTGTTTTCAGAAAATAAACAGGAGTTTTTAACATATTTAAATAACAATAGAGATCTTTCAGCAATTGTGAAAAATTTCATACATCCTTTGTGTAAAGCTATGAAATTTGTTTCTATGTTTAATTTAAACGAATATCAATTAGAAGATTATTTCAAAAATAAGAATAATCAGGATATTGATATATTTAAACTAGAAAATACTTCTTTTATCAATTATATAATCTTGTTGTATTTATTAGAAACAGGTACTTACTTAAGAAATAACAACAAAATTTTTAGTTTATTATCAAGTATAAAATCAGATAGTAGCGATAAGAAAAAATATAAAAAAGAAATCGTTTCAAAACTGAAAATCGAAGAAAAAGAGTTAAGCGAGGTAAGCTTACCTTCTGATACTTTAAATTGTGTAAAATGGCTAATTGAATTAGGTAAATTAGGAGATTTAGAAATAGCTCCTAATGTTGCTATAAAATGGGTTGAAGAAAATATTAGCGTTGAAGATATCAATAAACTAAAAGAAATATCAAAGCAAGTTCTAGGTAAAAAAACTTATGCTGATCGAGTTATGTTGTTGCGTAATCGTTTAAGAGAAAAACAACGCGATGCTTTGGTAAATTATTATTTAGATTTTTCAAAAACAGATGATTTTAAAGATAGTTCGGATATCTTCTCATATTTATTAATCGATTCGCAAATGACACCTGCTGTTTCTACAAGCCGTATTGTACAGGCAACTTTAGCTATCCAATTATTAATTCAGCGGATTCAGTTTAATTTAGAAAAAGACATAACTCTTGATCCAGACGATAAAAAACGCTGGGTCTGGATGAGTTTGTATCGTGTGTGGGAGGCAAATCGAAAAATATTTGTATATCCTGAAAATTGGTTAGAGCCAGAATTAAGAGATGATAAATCTCCATTCTTTAAAGATATTGAGAAAGAGTTGAATAATAACGATGCAACATCAGAAGCTATAGAGCAATCTTATGATAACTATTTATCTGAATTTAGTAAAATTGCGGATATTGAATATTGTCAAATGTTTAACGAGGAAGTTGATGATAATTATTCAATATTGCACGTTGTTGGTCGTTCTAAAGAAATACCGCATACATATTATTATCGTAAGTTTGTAAACGAATCGTATTGGACTCCTTGGGAAGCTTTAGATTTAGATATTAATAGTGAGCATATAGCTCCTGTAGTTGTAAACGAACGCTTAATTTTGTTTTGGCTAGAATATGAGGAAGCTGCAGAAAAACCTGATGTTTCAAAAATGGAACTTAAGGCAGATGCTCCGAAGTTTAATGCTCAAATGCCAAAAAAGAAAACTAATCTACAAGTTTGTTGGAGTGAGTTTAAGAATGAAAAATGGAGTACAAAAAAAATATCTAAAGATAGAATTGTTATTCCTGAAACAGAAAATGGGAAGTTGATACATAGGCAGGATATTCGTTTATCATTTATGAAAAATAAGAATAGTAATGAATTGTTGATTATGTACTATTATGGAACAGAGGATCAATTTGTTACTGAAGAACGGGACGTGTTTGAAGTAGTTGAGGAAATCATTCCTATTCCAACTCCTCCTATGATCTACAATAATTTTAATAAACCAATTGCTTTACCTTGTATTGTTGAATTTGCTAGTCACAAACTCGAACTTAATAGTTACGAAGAGAATCCCCATGATGTATATCAGGATTTAGCAGTGAGATATCAAAAAATAACATATAGGAGAAAAACAAAAGAATCGTTTACTAGAAAAGTAGGTGAGATTAATTATGTCAATGCTTTTAAATGTAAGATAGAAACTTTTAGTAATGTAGTTTTAGATGTAATACCTAATAAACATAAAATTTTAAATGTTGCTATTCCTGATGGTATGGTTAATTTCTATCAAAAATTACAGGATTACGATGGAAATATTTCATTTCCAGTAAATGGAAGTAATCAACTGCTATTGAATTTTAAGAAGAATTCTGCATTTGTAATTTATCCACATCAGTATTTAGATTTTAGATGCCAATCACCTTTCATTGTTGAGCAGGGAGGTCACTCTTTAATATGTATTCCGAATAAAAAGTCGAGACCGATTAATGATATGGCTGTTTTATCAGAATATGTAATTCAGAACATAAATCATAATAGTGATAATGATAGATATGAGGAAACAAAGCTTCCTAAAAAGGAGACGTTTACAGACGATGATTCTAATTTAGAAATAAAAGATGGGGTGATTTGTCAGAAGGTAACAAGAGTTTCTTCTCTTAATATAAATGCTTATGCAAGACCTGCAAGCGTTATGTACGATATTAGTATAAACGCTCATATAGCATATCATCCATTTGTCGATATAATGCGTAAGAGAAGAGATAGGCAAGGTATTATGGGATTATTAGCTCCAACTTCTCTTAAGAGAGATTTGTGTAAAAAGGAATTATTACCACGTCAGGCAAATGAACTCGAAATAAATTATGTTGAACTTACAAATTGTAAAAATAAAAATCTTGTAAAAGAAAAATTTGATTTTAATACGAGTAGTGCCTTAGGAATATATAATTGGGAAATATTTTATCACATTCCATTTATGATTGCCAATCATTTTTATACTGAAGGTAATTATGACGAAGCATTGAAATGGATGCATTTTATTTTTGATCCTCGCGAAGTAAGAGATTCTGAATCTTCTGATAAAAAGAACTTATCTCATTTTTGGAAATTTAAACCTTTTGCCGAGAATAATTCTACAGAAGATATTGATGATTTAATGTTCGATACATTAGATCAAACTCAAGAGAGTGATAAGGATGAGCTAAATAAACAAATTGAAAGCTGGTCGCGAGATCCTTTTAAACCTCATAATGTTGCTCGTATGCGTATTGGAGCTTATATGAAAGCTACAGTAATGCGTTATGTTGATATAATTATTGCTCGTGGAGATCAATCGTTTAGAGTTGATACAATGGAATCGATAAACGAAGCCTTGCAGTATTACATTATTGCAGCTCAGATTTTAGGTAAAAAACCCGATGTTCTAAAAACAGAAATTAAAGAACCTAAAACATTCGAAAAATTTGGATCAAGTTCTTCTGGATTTTCAAATGCACTCGAATCTTTAGAAGAAGCTGTTATAAAACCAGAAAATGAAGTAAGGCTCGAAAAATCTATCGAAGCTCAAGAAATTGAAGTTAGTACAACTCCTGCAGCAGAAGATAAATACAAGAAAAATATGGTACATAGCTTATATACTAATCTACATAAGGTGGAGAAAGTTTATAAGTTGTATTTTGAGATTCCTAAAAATGATAAGTTATTTGGCTATTGGGAATTGGTTGGCGATCGTTTATTTAAAATTCGAAACAGCTTAAATATTGATGGTGTTAAACGTAAATTATCGCTTTTTGCTCCTCCTATTGATCCGGGAATGCTTGCTGCAGCTTCTGTTGCTGGGTTGGATATTAAAGCTCTGGTAAATGGACAAGATGGTCCAGCCACTCATTACCGTTTTAATATTGTTATGGGGCAAGCTTTGCAACTTTGTGCCGAGTTAAAATCTTTAGGAGCACAATTAAGTGCAGCTTACGAAAAAGAAGATAGTGAGAGTATTGCCGATATGAGGTCTAAGCACGAAATTATTTTAAGCGAAATGGTTACTCGTATAAAGGAGCAAGCTATAAAAGATAACAAAATCCAACTTGAACAACTTGATAAGCAAAAAGAAATAATTGATTTCCGTAAATCGTTTTATGCAAAACGAAAAAGTAGAATAAAAAAAGAAGACAAACAACTCCAGTATATGGATCAGGCAAATAAGTTACAAATAGCTTCGCAGGCATTATCTGCTATGTCTGCATTCGTAATGCCTATTCCTGATATAAAAACTGGTATTAATGGCGTATTTGGAAGCCCTATGTTTGGTACAGAGTTTGGAGGAAAAAATTTAGCTAAAATCTTTCAAGCAGGAGCTTCAGTTTCAGGGATGTTATCTTCAATAAAAAATCACAAAGCTTCTCGTGCTGGTATATTGGCAGGTTATGAGCGTCGTCAAGAGGAGTGGAATTTCCAACGTGATATGGCGGAAAAAGAATATGCTCCTTTAGAGAAACAAATTCTTTCTGCTCAAATACGTCAAGCAATGGCTGAGTACGAACTCGAAAACCATAAAAAACAAGTAGAGCAAAGTAAAGAAGCTTATGAGGTTTTGCAAACGAAATATACCAACAAGGAGTTGTATGCTTGGATGCGAAAAGAAATATCGCAGTTGCATCGTTATGCTTATAATATGACTTATCAATTAGCAAAACAAGCCGAAAAAGCTTATGATTTTGAATTGAATCCTGGGGTTTTTAGTCAATTTATATCAGCAAGTCATTTTGATAGTAAGTACGAAGGTTTGTTGGCAGGCGAGAAACTTTATTTGGAGTTAAAAAAGATGGAGTTGGCATATCAGGAAAATAATAAGCGAAAGTATGAGTTAACAAAACACATATCATTAGCTATGACTAATCCTACTCAGTTAAGAAATTTACAAAAGGATGGTGATTGCGAAATTATCGTCCCTGAACTATTGTTTGATATGGATCATCCAAGTCATTGCAATCGTCGTATTAAGAGTGTCTCTTTAACCATTCCTTGCGTTACAGGACCTTACACTTCAGTTTCGGCCGAGTTAAGTTTAAAAACAAATACATTCAGGTCAAAGTCTGGAGATCCAATTGATGGAAAACCTGTAATTACAAGCATAGCTACTAGTTCGGCTGTAAACGACAATGGAATGTTTCAATTGAATTTTAATGACGAACGTTATTTGCCTTTCGAAGGTGCTGGTGTTAATAGCGAGTGGGTTTTGTCGTTGCCAACAAAGATTCGCCAGTTTGATTATAATACTATTAGCGATATTATTCTAACTATTCAGTATACAGCTGAAAAGGGGAGTAAAGATGTTGATGTAGAGGCTGATTTAACTAATTTTATGAATAGCAACGATAATGCGTTTTCTTTATTTGTTGATGTAAAATCTCAGTTTCCAGAAACATATCAAAAGATTAAAGAAACAGGAAGTAGTAATATTGAAATTTCTAAGAAATTATTTCCGAAGTTTTTACAAGAATCATTTTCGCAGAATAAGCAATTGAAAATTCAGGGAATTACTACTGGATATGAAGATATGCCTGTTACTTTAGTTAGTAATTTTACAAGTAATGGCTTGGCAAAAGCTACTATTAAGTGCAATAGCGATAATGTTCCTGATAAAATAGTTTTAATTATTAATGTAAGTATAAACTAAAATAAATTTAAAGCATAAGAGATTTTATCCTCTTATGCTTTAATAAAAAAGATAAAATGAATTTTCTTTCAAAAATATTTAGTAGTGGAGCTAAAAATATAATCGATAGTTCAGGAAAGATAATCGATAATTTAGCAACATCCGATCAAGAAAAGCTAGAAGCTAAGAATCAACTAACAAGTACTGTCTTGACAGCACTTACAGAGCTACAAAATGCGCAACGCGACATTATTCTTGCCGAGGCAAAAGGAAATTGGCTACAACGCAGTTGGCGACCTATAGTTATGCTTTCTTTTACTTTTGTTGTA
>JAKSCO010000295.1 GCA_022360575.1 Bacteroidales bacterium
ATTTTACCCCTATGCATGAGTTTGACAAACCTGCATTCCCACTTCTTCTTGAGCATGCAAACATGCAACTCTGACATCCTACACATCTCATAGCGTCTTTAACAGCAAGTTTCATAGCTTATATTTTTTTTGTTAAAAAAAAGGAATATTAATTAAATATTAAATTTCCGAAAAAATACAATAAACCTCAAGAAATAAGTGCTTTAATTAATTATGGCTATGGGAAAATATTTTTAAAATAGTAAATGAGTGTTAAAAATTATTATGTTTTTCGTTAAATATTTTTTTATCTCAGGAATAATGCTACTTTTATGACAATTAAAGAAATAATAACCTTGTAAGATTATGAAAAAAACATTCAGCATATTTCTTAAAGAATTATAAAAACAAACTTTTTATAAAATAAAATGCAGCTTTATTGAACTGTTGATATTTTACGTTTATGTCTAAACTTAATTTTTAAGTTTGATTTTAACTAACCTTAAATAATGTATTATATGGGAAATACTAATTCCAAAAATGTTTTTCTTTCTTACTTGAGAAAACAACAAGAGCAACAAGTAAAAAAGGAAGAATTTAATAAGCTAAAAGAAGACATTGGCGAGTTAAGAGAGCAAATAGCAACTCTTCAAAATAATAAGTTAAAAGAAGATATTGGTCTGTTAAGAAGGCAAATAGCAAGCCTTCAAAATGGGAAAAAACCCGATGGAAGCAAATTTAGTTTAGATGAAATTGAAAATGGAGTCAATTTTAAGAAAGTAAAGTCGGGTGCTGTAACCGATAGTGGACAAATAAACCTTCGAAGTGCGCATGTAATAAATAAATTATTTACGGTTGCACAAAGCGATTATTTAAAAGCAGGAGGAGTTCAGTTAATTAATAATGATTGGTCTTTAGGGTCAGGAGCAACAGACTTTTTTAATTGTGAAGGATACTCATCAGAAAGTCATAGAGTTCTCGGTGTAAACCCTTATGGTGAAAAATCAATTCTTTGGGAATGTCGACCGGATGTTTCCAATAATGCCGATGGAGGATGGAATACTACTTATTTTGAGATCGATAAAACCAAAACTTATCGTTTTTCTGTTTTTATTAAGACAAGTAACACCACAGGACATTCCTATTTAGGGTGTGGAAAAAATACAGTATGTATTTTAAATACAACAGAAAAACATCCAAATCCTTATTTTTGGCATGGCGATTTACCTTCTAATAATACTTGGTATTTAATTGTGGGTTATGTATTCCCTGCTGGAGAAACAGGTTTGTCAACTCAAGGTGGAATTTACAATTGTAATACAGGAAAAAAAGTAGCTAATATTTCTAGATCATTTAATTGGGCATCAGATGCTGTTGATTCTTGTCATCGTAGTTATCACTATTACGATGATAATGCTACAACAAGGCAATGGATGTATCATCCCCGAGTAGATTTAGTTAATGGTAGTGAACCATCTATATTGTCTTTATTAGGAAAAGTGACACCTGTTTCGATAGGAGCTAAATCAGCAAGTTGGAAACCATCCACAAGCGATTTACCAACTATTCCACAATCAAAAATACAAAGCTTAACAGCTCAACTTAATCAAATAAATAATCGCCTTAACTTTTTAGAGAGAAATATGAATGGAGGTGGATGGGGACTTAAACCTGATCCTAGCTCCTTTATCCCGAGGTAGATAATACAAATAATGAGTTACCTAACTTAGAATAAATATATTTAACGAAAAATAACATGGAAAAACTTATAATAACAGGAACAGTATATGATTTAGCAATATCTGGTGTTGGTCAAGACTTGAAAATAACACTGACAAAAGTATGGCAAGACCATAAAGTAAAAATTCTTTTTTCTGTAAATGTAAATAATGATGATGGAACTTATTATATGCTTATCAAAGATAAGGATTATGAAGTTTACAAGGAATATTATGAACATCCATTGCGATTACAAATTTATCAGGTAGATAGAGTAATACATTCAATAATAATTTCTCCAGGAGAATTATCAAGTGGAGAATGTGTGCGAGATTTTAAGCTTATTACTTTCCCTTCGGTAAAAGGAATTTTAACTAGAAGTAATGGTATGCCTGCAGTATTTTGTAAAGTAGAGCTCTTTAGTACCAATAGTAATGAGATCTTAGGAGACTGTTTCACAGATGAAGAGGGCAAATATGAAATATTATATAAAAAGGAGCAAATAAAGCATAATTCAAAGTTGTATTTAAAGTTCTATAATGATGAAGATGTAGAGAAATGTGAACAGCAAATAGATATGGTGCGTAAGTTAAAACTTATTAATGATAAGGCTGATAATGAATCAAAAAAATATACCAATTCATATAGTTATTGGTATTTTTATTGGTGTAGATATGATCTTTTATCTAGAAATACTTCAGCTTATAATGAAGAGGCTTTAGAAAAAACAGAAGAATTAATTAACCATGAAAAAGATTTAATTATAAAAAATAAACTTATAAAGGATTTAGAAAATATAGGAGCTGGATTGGAGTTACGTAAAAAAGTTAAGGAATCTGACTATAAAGAATTTTTTAAAAATTTAGGAGGAATACGAAAATGCTTAGATGATGTCGAGGGTGTTAGTTTTGATTTGAGTAAATATAATGAAAATGATTTAGTATTTAAGAATGATCAATTAGGTAATTTGCATGTTTATAAGGTGAGTATAAATAAAGAAAATAATAAGGTTACGAAATTAATTTACCTAAAAGAATATATAAAGAATGGCGATAAACTAGAACAGATTAAGCACTGGAAAATAAATGGAAAAGAAGAAAATTTGATTTTGATAAAAAAAGTTAGTTTTTGTTCTTTAGATTCTGATCAGTATGGAACCAAACGTATAGTATGGGAATTTGATAATTTTAAACATTTAAAGGATTTTAAAGAAAAAGGTCATTATAATTTCGATACTTTAGATTACATCGATAATATAAATTGTTCATTGTTTTCTGAAGAGTCGCTTTTTTTTCAATATGATGTTGAAAATAGATCAATTACTTTAGAACCAATAAATATCCGAAATAAAGATAAAACTTATGATAAAATAGTTATTCTTAACCAGAATCCAGAGTATTATATGATATATTATAAATTAACTGAAGAAAATTTTAAAGTCAGTACTTCTCCTCTTCTTGTTGTTACTCAACACACTGAAAATCTAAATTTTAAGTTTTCAACTCCAACAAACGATTTGTATACCTGTATAAAACTGAGAGACGAAGAATTTATCCATTCGAAAAAAATAAAAGGAATCGATGTCAATACGTTAATTAACTAAGAAATAGCAGAATTATGAAAAAAACAAATATACAAAGTATAAAAAAAGAAGCTAATTTAATAGGTTTTAGCATAGTAGATTGGCAATTATATAAAGCTGCTCAAGAGATAAATAGTTTTTTTGGTTTAAATAGCGAAACCTTAATATTTGCTTTATTAAAAAAAGGAATAAAACCAATTGTTACTAGCTTTTTCAGAATATCACAAGAAACCATACGCGAAAAAGTTAAAAAAGCAATCGATCAAAAAATTATACCTCCCATAGATATCGAGTCTCATATGTATATGTTGAGACATCAGATATTCTCTTATTTAATAAGAGAATATGGATCCTTATTTAAAGACATTGACGATTCATATATAAAAGATTTGTTTGAAAACGAAAAGAATAATGAATATAAAATTAAAATCTATAGGCAGGTTGCATTGTATAGTCTAGACGAAAAGGAATTAGATGATGCTTTTTTTGAGATATTTGATAAAAACAAAAGAGAAAAAATCAAAGATTTCTTTATTTATAGAGATATATGTGCAGGGCGTAATTCTTTTATCAACCTCTTTGTACAAAACAATGAGCTTTTAAGTATCGATAATCTTTTGATTTTACGTCGCAAAGACATTAGAGAAAAAATAGATCAATTGACCATTAAAAATAAAGATACTTTCGAAGACCATATAGTACGGCAAATAGAAAAAAAATACCCCACTCGGTCTTTACTTTTACAATTGAATAATTACTCTTCTAAACTGAATATTTCAATAAATGGTTTTACACAGTTTGCAGGGTTGTTAAAAAAATTCTTATCCACAAAAATTAAAGAAACTATCGAAATAGACGGAAAAAAAGAATCCATAACTCGGGGTTTTAATATTCAGAAAGATATTATTAGAGATTATGTGGAAAAATTAGATAAAAATGGTCAGAGCTTAAGTAATGTAATTGGTGCAACATTAACAGAAGAGGAGTTTATAAGATTATTTACAATTATCCAACGTGTATTTTTCTTAACAAAAAACAACCGATTTGAAGTTATCGTTGCATTAATTCAAAAAGGCTATAATTCGGCTTATGATATAATGAAAATAGGACGGAAAAAATTTTTAAATAGCATGGAGGCCGAAACCTTAAGTAAAACGGAAAAAGAATATGCTTATAATGCAGCCGAAACAAAAATCAACAAAGTACTTGCTGTATTAAATAAACACTCTCAGTCGGCAACTCCATTAACACCTCAAGCAGTAAAAGCCACAAATGTTGGAGTTAGTGATGAAGAACCACAAAGTAAGATTAGCATTTTACGAATGCCTGAGCTTAAAGAACTTTTTGGTAGACAAGATGTAGTTGATGTAGACCATGCCGATTCGGTTTTTGGCCCAGCAGCTTACTTAGTCGATTTACTGAATCTATTAAAGCAGATTGAAGTAAAGACAGGAAATTTATACGAAAAGCTAATCGAACGTCGCCCGGATATTGCAAAAATTCCTTTAAACTGCAAAAATGCATTAACACTTGTACCCTATATCGATTTAGTAATTGAGCTATTGGAGTATCACATTGCAGTAAATGATGATATAACAACAGAAATTAGTGAGGCATGGAATACAACAAAGGAACAGGATGCTTTAAAAATAGAACCAGAGCATTGTATTTATGGCGTATACGATAAAATTAAAGCGCATTATACATGGACACAAGCACCATTCGATTTAAAAAATGAAGAAATACGCTTGTACACTCAAGCAATGAACATCGATAGGGCTTATTGGACAAAATTAGTTGGCGATGAAAATAGTATAAATCCTGATTATGAAATATTGGGATTGCATGAGGAAGATAAGGCATGTTTTGATAATTCTGTATCATATAGACAAGAAATATTGAAAGGATTAGTATTTGAGAATATTAATGGACAATCTAGGTTATATATTCGGAATTTTCTAGATACTACAGGCTTAACATTGCCACAATTAGAAGAATTATTAGGTTCGCATATTGTTAATCCATACAATGAAAATGCCGAGGAAGAAAAGTATAGACATACGATCCATTATAAAGACCGATTGGAATTAAAAAATGCATATCTTGAGTTTTTAAATGAAGATGCTGCGAATGATTTTGTGTTCCGAATGCACCAATACAAGCGTTTACAACAAGCTACCAGCTGGGATATTAGCTTACTAGACGCTATATTGTATCCATTTGTTGGAAATGATTCAACGGATATAGCGAATATTGCATTGGTTAAAAAAATGCAAAAACAATACAACCTAAGCAATCAGCAGTTGGAGCTTTTATTTGGTAACATAAGCGTACTCGACTATAAAAATACTCGTAGTTGCGTAAATAAATTATTTATCGATAATAATTTTCCACAGCAGTACAAAGATCGTTTTACCTCCATAGTAAACGAAGAAAGTATTGAACTGGAAAATAGAGAAGTGTATCAAGTTGATGGCGCTTTATCTCCTTTTGCAAATTATATTTTCTCTGTTTTAGGTTTTGATACTGAAAATACCGAATTACTAAAATTCTTAATTTCCAAAAAACAAGACGAACTTTCCTTGGATAAGGAAGCAATAACAGATCTAACAAGACTTAGTTTGTTTGTTTCGCATTTGGGGGTTTCAATAGAAGCTTTTAAAGTGTATTGGGAACGAAAAGGAATTGAAAGTACGAGTTTTAATAATCAATTATTGAGTGAAGCATTCGAAGATTTTTCTTTATTTGAGAGACATAACATTAGTTTAATAGAATTAAATAATTTACTTACCATAAATAAAGATGAAAATTATAAAAAAGCTTTAGAAGAGACTACGAAAAAGATAATAAATATAATTATAGAAAACGAAAATGCAGAACAGTCCGAGTCGGATGAGATTATTAAAGATAAATTAATAATTGAGTTGCAATTTTTTGAAGCTTTAACAAAAGATAAAATAATAATATTAGCTGATGAGTTAGTTCAAAAATCGTTTGTTACTTACCTTGAAGAATCAATTGATGATTCTAATTCTGAAGAAAAAGAATCTGAAATTATAGATGATTTCATTAGACCTTTAACACAGGCTATGCAATTTGTTTCTATTCTGAATTTGAATGAGGAACAATTAAAAGATTATTTAAATAATATAAGCAGTCAGAGTATTAATGCATTTGATTTAAGCAGTTTTAATTTAATACATCTTATACAGCTATTATACTTATTCGAAACGACTCCCTATTTAAATAATAATAATAAAATATGGGAGCTATATGCAACAATATTATCTTCTGAAGGAGATGTTTTTGAAAAGCTAAAACTAAAAAGCTCGGTAGTTTTACCCGCAGATACTTTAAATCAGATTAAATGGATCATAGAGTTGGGTAAACTATACGATTTAGAAATAGATCCTGTTGAAGCCATTAGGTGGATAAAAAAAGATCCCACAAAAGGAGAAATAAATGGAGAAATAATAAATGAAGGAAAAGCAAACGAAGAAAGAATAAAAGGAATAAAGAAAATAACAAAACAAGTTTTAGGAAATCAAACCCATACCGAGCGAGTTACATTACTTCGTGATCGCTTAAGAGAGAAACAGCGTGACGCTTTGGTAAGCTATTACTTGAATCTTTCGAAAGAAGATGACCTAATAGATAGCGCAGATATTTTTTCCTATTTATTAATCGACTCACAAATGACTCCGGCTGTTTCTACCAGTCGTATCGTACAAGCAACTCTGGCCATTCAGTTATTTATCCAACGCATACAGTTTAATTTAGAAAAGGATATCGTAATGGATTCTGATGATAAAAAACGCTGGGTTTGGATGAGTTTGTATCGTGTGTGGGAGGCAAATCGAAAAATATTTATATATCCCGAAAATTGGCTAGAACCAGAACTACGTGACGATAAATCTCCATTTTTTAATGACTTAGAGAAAGAATTAAATAGTAATGAGATTACAACTGAGTCAATAGAACAAAGCTATAATAATTACTTATCTAAAGTAGAGAAAATTGCAAATATCGAATATTGTCAAATGTTTAACGAAAAACTCGGAGATAATTATTCAATATTACATGTAGTAGGTCGTTCGCACGAAGTTCCTCACAAATATTATTATCGTAAATTTGTGAACGAATCCTATTGGACTCCTTGGGAAGCTTTAGATTTAGATATCAATAGCGAACATGTTGCTCCAGTTGTTATTAACGAACGTTTGTTATTGTTTTGGTTAGAATACGAAGAAGCAGCAGAAGATCCCAATATCTCAAATTTAAAAGTTGACTCAGACGATTTTAATTTTGAGGCAGAACCGCCTAAAAAACTACTTAACGTACAAATATGTTGGAGTGAGTTCAAGAATAAAAAATGGACAGCTAAAAAAATATCCAAAGATAGAATTGCTATTCCTGAGGTAGAAAAAGGTAAATTAGTTGAGAAACATAATATTCGCCTGGTTTTTAGAGAAGATTCTCAAGAGTTATTAGTTATATTTTATTACAATACAGAAACACTATATAGAACCGAAAAAAGAGAAGCATTTAATCCGCCAGTTTTAACTCAAAACTCCAATAATGAGAATCACTATAACTTACCAAATTATGAATATAACTCAGGCTATTTATCATCAAATGAAAATCAGGTGGGATCTGAAAATCACAATGATTTTATTCCACATGAAACAGGATTGGGTGAACATGATTATAACCCTAGATATATCTATGATATAGAACCTGATCCAAATCCAGAACCAATAGAAACCATTAAAATAGAAATTGGAGAAGTTTCTTATGTGCATGCGTTTCGCTGTAAAATTAAAGCATACAATAATCTTATTTTAGAAACAGAAGCAAATTGGTCAAAAATTGATAATTATGTTATCCCTGAGGATGTAGATAATTATTATCAAAAGTTTAAAGATCATGATGGTGTAATTTCTCTTCCTGTTGACACAAACAATAAAGTTGTTTTAAAATTAAATCAAGGCTCGGCTTTAATTACTTATCCTCACCAATATTCGAATTTTACTTGCCAATCTCCTTTTATTGTAGAGCAAGGTGAGCATTCTTTAATTTGTATTCCAAACAAATTACCTAGAATCATTAACGATAATTTTGTTCGCTATGAAATGGCAATAAATAAAATTGAATTTGAAAATACCCAACATTCATATCATAAAAAATTTGCCATTAGAAGAAATATCTTTACAGATAAAGATTCTTCATTAGAATTAGAAAATGGAGTAGCTTATCAAAAAGCTGAAATGATTCCTACTTATGATATTTCTCGGGTTTTAAGACCAGTTTCTGTTTTATATAGTACTAATATAGACACATACTTAGGTTATCATCCTTTTGTGGATATAATACGTAAGCAAAACGAAAGACAAGGATTAACAGGCTTGTTGGATCCAGGAAAAGATTCATACATCTTTAAGAGACATGATTCAGTAGAGGAACTTTTGCCTCGTCAGGCAAATACGAAAATAGTTGATTATGTTGATTTTGCCAAAAGCTGTGTTAGCAACAATGCTTTGGAAGAGAACTTTGATTTTAACACCGATGGTGCTTTGGGTTTATATAACTGGGAAATGTTTTACCATATTCCTTTTATGATTGCCAATCATTTTTATACCGAAGGTAATTATGACGAGGCATTGAAATGGATACATTATATTTTTGATCCACGAGAAGTAAGAGATAGCGATTCTTCTGAGGATAAAAATCTCACACATTTTTGGAAATTTAAACCTTTTGCCGATCATAATACCACACAAGATATTGATGATTTGATGTTTGATACTCTGGGGAAAGCTTCAGGGAAAGAAGATAAACATGGAAATAAAAATTCCATTGATAAACAAATCGAAGCTTGGGCGCGCGATCCTTTCAAACCCCACAATGTGGCTCGTATGCGTATAGATGCTTATATGAAAGCTACTGTAATGCGTTATATTGATATAATCATTGCTCGAGGCGATCAATCTTTTAGAGTGGATACCATGGAGTCTATCAATGAAGCTTTACAGTATTATATTATTGCAGCCCAAATTTTAGGAAAAAAACCTGAGGTAATAAAAACATCCATATTAAGCCCCAAAAGTTTTGAGAGCTTTGGATCAGGAGATTTTTCAAATGCTTTGGAATCCTTTGAAGAAGCCATTATAAAACCTGAAAATGAAGTTAAGCTTGAAAAAAGCATAGAAGCACAAGAAATTGAGATAAGTACAACTCCAGCATCCGAAGATAAATACAAAAAGAATATGGTACAAAGCTTATATACAAATCTACATAAAACAGAAGAAGTATATAAGTTGTATTTCGAAATTCCTAAAAATGATAAATTATTCCGTTACTGGGAATTGGTTGGCGATCGTTTATTTAAAATTCGTAACAGTTTAAACCTTGATGGAATAAAACGTAATTTATCCTTATTTGCTCCACCCATCGACCCAGGAATGCTAGCTTCAGCTGCTGCAGCAGGTCTCGATATAAAAGCATTAGTTAATGGACAAGATGGCCCAGCTACTCAATATCGCTTCAATGTTGTGATGGGACAAGCATTGCAACTTTGTGCCGAATTAAAATCTTTGGGATCGCAACTGAGTATTGCTTACGAAAAAGAAGATAGCGAAAAGATGGTTGATATGCGCTCTAAGCATGAGATTATTTTGAGCGAAATGGTAACACGAATAAAAGAACAAGCCATCGAAGATTCAAAAATACAGCTGGAACAATTAGATAAACAAAAAGAAATCATTGATTTTAGAAAAGAATTCTATGAAACAAGAAAAAGTAGAATGAAAAAAGAGCAGAAACAATTAGATTATATGGATAATGCAGTCGGTTTAAGAACTGCATCTCAAGCAACTATGACTATTGCAGGAGTTATGGGGATGCTTCCAGAAACAAATTCTGGGGGAGCTGGATTCGGAGGTACTCCTACTTTTACAATCCAATTTGGAGGTAAAAAGTTGGCTTTTGGACCACAGGTATTATCAACTACACTAAATATGCTGGCATCAATTCAGGATCATAAAGCAAGTAAATCTGGTATTTTAGCAGGATACGAGCGTCGTCAGGAAGAATGGAATTTCCAGAGTGACATGGCAGAGAAAGAATATGCTCCTTTAGAAAAACAGGTATTATCAGCACAAATTCGAAAATCTATGGCCGAATATGAACTGGAGAACCACAAAAAGCAGATAGAGCATAGTAAAGAGGCTTACGATGTACTACAGACCAAGTATTCAAATAAAGAACTTTATTCGTGGATGAAAAAAGAAATAGCTCAATTGCATCGCTATGTTTATAATATGACTTACAGTTTGGCTAAACAAGCTCAAAAGGCTTACGATTTTGAATTAAACCCAGGAGGCTTTAGTCAATTTATTTCTGCTGGTCATTTCGATAGTAAGTACGAAGGTTTGTTGGCAGGCGAGAAATTATATCAAGAGCTAAAGGAAATGGAGTTAGCATACCAGAAAAACAATAAGCGAAAATACGAATTAACCAAGCATATATCCTTGGCCATGCTAAATCCTGTGCAATTGTTAGAACTACAGAAAGAAGGAACTTGTGAGATTCAAATTCCAGAACTTTTATTCGATATGGATCATCCAGGGCATTGTAACCGTCGTATCAAGAGTGTTTCTTTAACCATTCCTTGCGTTACAGGTCCTTATACTTCGGTCTCGGCAGATTTAAGTCTAACAAGTAATACTTTCCGAACAAAAGAAGGGAAAACAATTGATGGACAACCTCTTGTTGCCAGTATTGCTACCAGTTCGGCTGTAAACGACAATGGAATGTTCCAGTTAAATTTTAACGACGAGCGTTATTTGCCTTTCGAAGGCGCTGGTGTAAACTCTGTATGGAGCTTGTCTTTACCTATAGCAATTAAGCAGTTCGATTACAACACAATTAGCGATGTTATTCTTTCCATTCAGTATACAGCTGAAAATGGTGGAAATAGATTAGTCGTTGAAAAAAAATTAATTAGCAATATCACTACTTATCTTAAGGCTAATGAGGAGAAGTTTGCTTTATTTATTGATGTAAAAGCACAATATCCTGATGTATTTGAAAAGTTAAAGACTGAGGATACTGCAATTCAATTATCAAGAAAATTATTGCCAGGGTTTCTAGTGGATAGAGAAACGGTTAATATTAATAAGATATTACGCTACGATGACGAAACAGAAACAGTAATTAAAGGAGAATTCTTATTTGGGACAAGTATCGGAATGTCTAAATTTGCAGAAGATAATATTCCTAAAAAAATGATGTTGGTAGTTCAGTTAAATTTATAAAACACTCTGAAATTAATTACTAAGGTGTTATTTGCACCTTAGTGATTAGAATAATTTTATAAAACTTTAAAATCTATATAAAATGAATTTTCTTTCAAAAATATTTAGTAGTGGAGCTAAAAATATAATCGATAGTTCAGGAAAGATAATCGATAATTTAGCAACATCCGATCAAGAAAAGCTAGAAGCTAAAAATCAACTAACAAGTACTGTCTTGACAGCACTTACAGAGCTACAAAATGCGCAACGCGACATTATTCTTGCCGAGGCAAAAGGAAATTGGCTACAACGCAGTTGGCGACCTATAGTTATGCTTTCTTTTACTTTTGTTGTA
>JAKSCO010000263.1 GCA_022360575.1 Bacteroidales bacterium
AATGTACATTTACTTTTTTGCCAAATCTTTTGCAATGAACCCATATACATTTGTCTTTTATCCAAATCTTTTGCAATGCTATCATGTACATTTGTACAAAGCACTATTGCAAATGATATGCATTAATGTATACTTTGCTTTTGATGCATTGCAAATGAAATGATGCAATGTATAAGTGTACTTTGCTACATTTAGAATGAAATGCACCCATTGATAAATGGAGAAGAGTGCATTGCAAATATTAGAGTAATTTGGCATTTGTAGTACGTGCCATTGCAATTGCAACACTCCAATATATACTTGTACTAAATGTAGAGTTTTGGGAAGTAGGGATTTATCAATTTGTAAATCCAAGCATTAGAGAATTCTGTAATATTAAGAGAAACTGCTCCGTATTTAGATACCAAATTGTAGAAGCTTCTCTAATTAGTATAGAGCCGTTTTCATTTTTAGAGCTGCAATATCTGCTATTGAAGAGAGCGGGGAGGAGGGAAGAGATTCTCTGCTATTATTAGAATCCTCTGTTCCCCAATTTTGTAAATTAGAGTACTGGGTAAAAATAAGGGTGCCGTTTCCATTAATAGAACTCAAGCACCCTAATTATAGAATGTCATTTTAATTAGTGTAACTCACAACTCAGTAAACATGAGTGAAATATCACTAATATTGATGTATTAATAATCTGTTCTCTTCTGGTTTAAGTTTCTGAATTGCCAATTATTGAAATGTATAAATTACTCTTCTAATGTATTGAAACAGTTCTCTACATCAGAGAATTCAATGCTTTGTACGAGTTTCAATTCTACAGAAATAATAATCCAGATCGATGTTTAACTACACATTATTATTTAAATAGTAAATGGCTTTTTCGAGTATCTCGTCTGTTTCACGATTCTCCCAATTGATGTCAATTTCTACATCAGGAGGTACACCCTGTTCCCACGCTTCACTTTTATCGAGGTTTAGAGTTTGAGTAATTGAGAAACGATACGTCCATCCATTGGGTAATTGTCCTCCGTTTGGTAATCCTAATCCACCACCAGTAGAGTCGCCCATAACTGTAACGTTCTCCAATGCCTTGCACGCAGAGGTAAGCATCGACCCAGCACTGTAAGTTCCTCTATCGGTAAGTAAAACTATATGTTTATTGTATCTCACATTTTCGCTTGGGCTTACTATAATTGGAGAAGCATCAGAAAAAGCATTGTGCTCTTTTCCATTCTTAATACGCGAGTATCCTACTGTAGTCTCTTCTTTTACAAAAGTTTCTAA
>JAKSCO010000331.1 GCA_022360575.1 Bacteroidales bacterium
ACCCACACTCGAAACAAATGTAGAATCGATACATTCTTCTAAATATTTCTTCTCATTTCCTAAAAAAACAGGAGCATGTAAAGGAACAAACCCTTCTGGAGTTTTATATATCTCTCTTATCTTTTTTATTATATCATCGAACATATGAATTACATTTTTGAATCTAACGATTTCCCTGTTTCTATATGTTCAAAATTACCTAAAAATAGTTTAATAGAATTAACCACATCTATTTTTTCTGTATTTTCTTCATCAAACAAAAGGTTTAAATTAAGAAATAGCTCTTCTAATTCTCCAAAGCCCCTACCTTTTTTTTCTTTAACAACTCCTAACGATTCATAATCATGAAACCAAACCTTTTCTTCCTCTGTATAAAACTCCTCATAAGGTTTTTCTCCTGAAGTATCACTAGGAGAGAAAAACACAGGATATCTGCCCTGTTCTTTAAGATTTTCTTGAACCTTAGCCAAAGCTTCTTCTTCTGAATTACACTCCTCTATGTCATAACCTAACTCTTTTAATAATTGTTGAGCTATGTAAGAAAACTTCACCATTTGTTCTTTTCTTAATTTGGGGAAATAAATATCTCCACTATCTCCTAAAATACATGCAAGCAAGCATATTTGCCCACTTTCCTCTGGGGAAACAAAGTAACGAACAACATCACTCGGAGCACTTAGTGGCTGCCTCTTACTTAACCGATCTAGAAAACCCGCAGGTAAAGATCCGTTAGAAAAAGCGACATTTGCAAATCTAGCTGTTGTTACTGGGAAAAAATTAGAATAAGTCATTATTAACTCTTCCATTATTTTCTTACTAGCTCCCATTATATTTACTGGATTTGCAGCTTTATCGGTTGACACACAAAAGAAATGCTTTGGAGGATAATTTTTCAACAAATCTAATAACATCTTAGCATTTAAAACATTATTTCTTATTAAAGCTTCAACTGAGAATAAATCTTTTTCACTCCTAACATGTTTATGTGCTGAAAAATTAGCAACAATATCAAAGCCATTGCGTTTCTTAAACATTTTAACAAAAACTTCATCGGAATAGCTCATTGGATATGTTAGATAATCCGAAGGGATTTCTAAGGTTGGCATATTACGAAGCTCTCTTGTCAATTCCGTCAACCCATTTTCATTAATATCAACAACAACAAGAGATGATGGTTTAAAATATAATATTTCTTTTATGAAAGCACTACCTATTGTTCCTGCTCCACCAATTACAAGAACAGATTTCCCTTCTATTTGTTTTTGTAGTTTTTCTTTATTATTCTGAATATCATTAAAAAATAAACTATCATTCCTTTTCGTTATATGTTTCTTTATAAAAGCACCTACATCAAGCATAATTAATAATTATATATTACAAACTCCAATAATTTAGTTCCTTAATTCTATTTCGATAAAACCCTTTTACATCAACAAACAAAGCACTTTTATTCGTTATTGAAACGAAGTAACTCTCTTTTAGAGCAAGATATTTATCGTGACTAACAGCCATGACAATTACATCGTAATCATCTGATATTTCCTGTGATAATTCAAATTGATATTCTTCCCTTACTTCATCCTTATCAGCATAAGGATCTATCACATCTACTTTTACTCCATAAGAAAGTAACTCGCGATAAACATCAACAACTTTTGAGTTCCGGATATCACTGACATTCTCTTTGAAAGTAACTCCCATAATAAGAATTTTCGAATTTTGAATATGCTTACCAGCTTTTACTAATTTTTTAACTATTTGCTTAGCAACATAACCTCCCATAGAATCATTAATAAAGCGACCTGAATTTACCATCTGTACATGGTATCCTAACTGTTTTGCTTTATGAGTTAAATAATACGGATCAACACCTATACAGTGTCCTCCTACTAAACCAGGAAAAAACTTTAAAAAGTTCCACTTAGTTCCTGCGGCTTCTAATACTTCGAATGTATTAATATCCATTCTATTAAAAATAATAGATAATTCATTCATAAAAGCAATATTAATATCTCGCTGTGTATTTTCAATAATCTTTGATGCTTCAGCTACTTTTATTGAGCTAGCTCTATGAATCCCTGCTTTTATGACCAGCTCATATACTTTTGCTATATTTTCAGCAGATTCTTCATCGCAACCCGAAGATACTTTTACAATGCTTGTTAAAGTATTTACCTTATCACCTGGATTTATCCTTTCTGGCGAGAAACCTACTTTAAATTGATCGATATATTTTAACCCTGAATTCTCTTCTAAAACAGGCACACACTCTTCTTCAGTTGCTCCAGGATATACTGTTGATTCATAAACGACATAATTTCCCTCGTTCAACACCTCTCCTACTGTCTGAGATGCTCCTAAAACAGGTTTCATATCTGGCAGATTATACTCATCGGTAGGAGTAGGTACAGCTATAATATAAAAACTTGCTTTTCGTAAATCTTCTATATCTGATGTAAATTCTATATCACAATTATCAAAAGCCTCTGAAGGTAATTCTTTACTCGGGTCGATTTTATTTTTCATCATATCAACCCTGTCTTTTTTTATATCGAATCCTATTACGGAAATCTTTTTAGCAAACTCTAATGCTATAGGCAAGCCCACATATCCTAGGCCTATTACAGCTAATTTTGTTTCTTTATTAATTAACCTACTATACATTCTGAATAACTTAACATTTACCTATCCCATAATATTTAAAGCCTATTTCCTCTAACTTTTCTCTATTTAATATATTTCGTCCATCAAAGACAAAAGCAGGTTTCATCATATTATCATATATCTTCTGCCAATCATAATCAACAAACTCATCCCATTCTGTCAATACTGCAACAGCATGTGCATCTTTACAAGCCTCATAAGGATTATTTTCAATTTGTAATAAAGTATTATTCTCCTCTTCTGTACGAGTATTTAAATAATTTAAATCTGTATGTATTTGACTCTGCTTCACTTTAGGATCAAATACAGCTATTTTCGCCTTATCTTCCATTAAGATATCTGCAACATACATAGCTGCTGTTTCCCTTGTATCATTAGTATCTTTTTTAAAAGCCCAACCTAGAAAAGCAATTTTCTTATCAGAAACTGTATTATATAAAGTCTTTATAATATTATCTGCAAATCGATGCTTTTGATAATCATTCATAATTATTACCTGATCCCAATAATTAGCAACTTCAACCAACCCTAATGAACGACATATATATACAAGATTTAAAATATCTTTCTGAAAACAAGACCCACCAAAACCAACTGATGTTTTTAAAAATTTAGAACCAATTCTTGTATCTGCTCCTATCGCTTTTGCAACTTCATCCACATCTGCTTCTGTTTCCTCGCACAAAGCAGAAAGCGAATTAATCGAAGAAATCCGTTGTGCTAAAAACGCATTTGCCGTTAATTTTGATAATTCAGAAGACCAAATATTAGTTTGTAAGATTCTTTCTTTAGGCATCCAATGAGCATAAACATCAGACAAAGCATCCATTGCTTCTTTTCCTTCTGGCGTTTGCTCTCCTCCAATCAAAACTCGATCAGCATACAATAAATCTTTTATTGCTGTACCCTCTGCTAAGAACTCTGGATTAGATAATATTTGAAAATTCACACCATTACTAGTATTATCTAAAATTGCTTTTATCGCTTCGGCTGTTCGAACAGGAAGAGTTGATTTTTCAACAACAATCTTATCT
>JAKSCO010000131.1 GCA_022360575.1 Bacteroidales bacterium
GAAGTGCGATTTGATATAATTGCAATACATTTAAGCCGAAATAAAAACAAAGTAGAACATATTGTTGATGCTTTTCAGGCGAATTTATTGTAGGTAAGTTATGAAAGGTTTTGAGTGTCTTGTGGTTGGCTATAAAATTAACGATTAAGAGAAGTGTAAGCGGATGAATATTGAAGATTTTAGAAACTATTGTATTGCAAAGAAAGCGGTTGTGGAAGAGTTTCCTTTCGATGAAACAACCTTGGTGTTTAAGGTAATGGGAAAAATATTTGCTCTGACAGATACAGAAAATGATTTTACCATGAATCTGAAATGTATCCCAGAACAAGCAATTGAACTCAGAGAAAAATATCCCAATACCGTTTTGCCAGGATATCATATGAACAAAAAGCATTGGAATACCATTGTTGGTAATGGAGAAGCTTCCGACGAGCAAATAAAAGAATGGATTGACTTATCGTACGATTTAGTGGTGCAAAAATTAACAAAAGCACAAAAAGAAGAACTTAAAAATATGTAAGTATTAAAGAGGAGGTTGTGGCATGAAACGTTTATTAGGATATTTTTTTCAAGGATTAATTTATTTAGCTCCTTTGGGGGTAACAATATTTGTTTTGTATAAATCATTTATCTACCTCGATGATATATTTAATCCTTTTGTCGTTGAATATTTGGATATAAATATACCAGGTGTAAGTATTGTAATTGTTTTTTTGTTGGTTGCCTTTTTAGGTTTTCTGGGACAGACAATTATTACACGTCCCATCAAACGTATTTTCGATCAATTTATACGAAAGCTTCCTTTGGTAAAGTTTATTTATACATCATTAAAAGATTTATTATCGGCATTTGTGGGGAAAGAAAAGAAGTTTAGTCAAGCAGTATTGGTAAAAGTAAATACCATAAGCGAGTTAGAAAAATTGGGATTTGTTACTCAGGAAGATGTTTCTAAATTAGGTGTCGAGGGTAAGAAAGTTGCTGTATATTTTCCTCATTCCTATAATTTTTCAGGCGAACTTTTCATTGTTCCCTCAGACTATGTAAAAAAAATAGATAAAGCGCCAGCAGATGTAATGAAATTTATTGTTTCAGGAGGTGTTGCTAGTTACGATGAAATAGCAGATAGCTAATTCAAACTATTGGGCAACAAGTAGGTTACAGCCTCTGATATCGCTATGATCGAACCTGCCGAGTATTTCAAAACTATTATCTGGATTTATTCTCCCTAAGTCTTTGGTTTCGATAAACGAACAAGAGTGTATGTTGGCTAAATCGATGATGTTAATCCCTCCCGATTTTCCATTTGGAAGTATACAAAAAGGATCGTAAGCATCGCGGATAAGAACTTTCATCCATGGGGGAGTTAAAAATTTCCCATCACTTTTGGAATAAGCTTGTGAGAGTAATTCGCTCATACCATATTCGGAATGAATAGAATCAACACCTGAATTTAAAGCTAAAAACTCATGTAATTCATTTTTTGTTAGCTCTTTACGCTTGCCTTTCATGCCTCCGGTTTCCATAATAGTGGTGTGCTTTAGTTTAAAAGGAAGAGCTTCTACTAAATCAATTAATGCATATGAAACGCCTATAAGTAATATTTTTTGATTTCCGGCTTCGAGTTCTTGTAGCTTAGTAATTAAATCTTCGGTATTATTTAAATAAAAGCCACTATTAGAATTTTTCGATTCATTAATGAGCTTATTAACCATGTATACTAACGAAGAACTTTCATTTTCAAGATAGGTGGGTAATAATGCTAAAATACAATAATCATCGGGTTTGCCATATTGTTGCTCAAAAGCTTTTAGGAAACTCTGCTCGTAAATGCTTAGATCGCAAATATGATGATTGCTTCGTTGCATTCCGGTGGTTCCACTGCTGAAGAAAGTTTTTTCAATGTTATTGTTGCCAGTAATAATTTTATGGGTTTTAAAAAATTCGATGGGCAAAAATGGAATTTTTAAATAAGAATCAACAGATGAAATTTCAGTGCCCAAATGAAAAAGATATTCTTTATACACAGGATTATTTTGTGCTTGAAAAGCAAAAATGCGCAAGGCAATTTCATTAAACTGCTCTGGTGTTTTTATCGAAAAAATTTTATCAATTGATAAGTTATGCATGCGAATTATTTTAAGCACGCAATTTACATAAATTTTTAATGGAAAGTAAAATTGCCACAATGAAGTGACAATTTTAAAGGTATTATCTATTTAATAGTAAGAAGATTAGCTATTTATAAAATAAAAAAATCGTGTGTAATTAACCACTCAGGTTCTTTCGAACCATAATTTTTAAAACCAACATAAAAACTTTTTCTATTAAGCATCCAATCTTCAATTTTTACTGAATCTTTTTGATTTATTGTATTTTTTATTTTTGTAGAATCTTGTTTAGAATTGCAACATTTTTGCGAGGATTGATCTACTGAAATTTCAGAAGTAAGATTAAATTCAAGCATCCACCTTTCAGTGTTGATATGTTCTGTTGCAGGCATATCTAATTTATCTTGTTTCAGATTTCTTAGTGCTACTCGAGAGCTAGCCCAAATATTATTGGAGCATAAACCAATAATAAACAAAAAGGCTATGTATTTCAGTTGTTTCATCTTTTCAAAAGTTTTGATCCTATCTGACCATTATTTTTTAATTTCTACAATCAGATACAATCTGTAATTAAAATTTTTAAGCCTTAGATTTTTACAAATAATTGCATATAACTTTATTGTAACTAACATGAATTATGCCACATTGTATAATATGCAAAAAATCAGCAATAAATATTTTTCAAGTAATCAATAATGCTGAACGAAAATGATACAACAGTGTACGTTTTCGAACGGCTTGAGTTAGTTATTATCGACCAATAGTTCTTGAAAATCTGTTAGGCGATAATAGTTTATTTAGAATTCCCACTCAAATCCGTCTTTGGTATCCTTAATGGAAATCCCTTTTTGAGTAAGAGCATCTCTAATTTTATCAGAAGTGGCAAAATCTTTATTCTTCTTTGCTTCTAAGCGAATATTTAAAATCATATCGATCAAA
>JAKSCO010000165.1 GCA_022360575.1 Bacteroidales bacterium
AATTATTGAGAATGCTGAGCAAAAATCTGTGGAGATTAAGAAAAATGTAGATGCTGAATTAGCTCTTGCATCAAAACAAACAATGAGAGAGGTTAAGCAAAAAATAACAGATGCTATTGTTAGTAAGGTTATAGATGAACCGATGAAGAAGGCTTTTGATGATGCTAAATTTGTAAAAGAAATTATTGAAGCTGTTGTAAAAAATTGGAATCCTCAGAAAAATGAGGCTATCGATCTTTCTGTTTTACTTCCGGTAGATCTTAAAGATGAATTTGAAAAATTCTTTACAGCAAAAACAGGAAAAGAGCTTAATGCAAGCTTAGAATTAAGTTTTACTGATTCGATCAAAGGGGGTTTTAAAATAGGGCCTGCCGACGGATCGTATAAGATAAGTTTTAGCGAAGAAGACTTTGAAAATTTCTTCAAATCTTTCTTGAGACCTAAAACAATTGAAATGTTATATCCACAACAATAGTTATGTTTCGTAATTATTATCACTACTTTATAGCAGGTCTACAGGATATCTTTTTAGATGATACCGAGGTTCATTTCTCAATGTTAGACTTTAAAGAAGAACTAAAAGAGCATCTAAAGCCTGAAGATTATACGCTTGCCGAACTGCTATTTTTACCTTACGATAATGAAAATTTATTGAAGTACCTGAACGAAGATTATGAGGACTATAATAAGTTAGGATCTTTTTCTGTTCAGGATTTTGAAGTCGAATTTTCAGATGAGAAACAAGGAATCCTTCCCGATTATATGTATGAGTTTGTTCAAAACTACAAAGACGAAGAACAGACTAAACACATAAATAAAAGCTGGGAAAATATACTTACCGAGATGTATTATAACTATGTTTTAAAAACTAAGAATAAGTTTCTAAAACAATGGTTCGAGTTTAATTTAAATCTAAACAATATATTAATTGGGCATAATTGTAGAAAATATAATGTTGATGCCGAAAAACAATTAATAGGAAATAGCTTTGTTACACAATCTATTTTAAATAATAATGCAAAAGATTTTGGTTTAGATTCAGAGATATCTTACATCAATGAAGTAATAGCTTTAGCCGAAAATGATAACTTATTGGCTCGCGAGAAGGGAGTTGACAATCTTAGATGGAATAAGGTAGAAGAGGTTACTCTGTTTGATTATTTCTCGATAGAAGTTGTATTAGCATATACAATAAAACTAGATATAGCTTATCGATGGTTAGAACTCGACGAAGAAACCGGACGTCAGATGTTTGCTGAGATTATCGATAATTTAAAAACAGGTTTTGAATTTCCTAAAGAATTTGCAATAAATGGAAAAAATAAATAAAATGACAAAAGGAACAGTAGCAGGAATCATTGCAAACCTCGTGTTTGTAGAGGTTGATGGTCCGGTTCAGCAAAATGAAATATGTTATATTGACTTAGATGGAACTAAGTTAATGGCTGAGGTTATTAAGATTAATGGAACTCAGGCATATGTTCAGGTATTTGAAAGTACTCGTGGACTAAAAGTAAACGATACTGTTGAGTTTACTGGTCACATGCTTGAAGTTACTTTAGGACCAGGAATATTATCGAAAAACTACGATGGTTTACAAAATGACCTCGATAAAATGGATGGTGTTTTCTTAAAACGAGGAGAACATACGAATCCATTAGAAGATGAAAAGAAATGGGAATTTAAGCCATTAGCTAAAGAAGGTGATGTTTTAGAAGCTGGTGGTTGGTTAGGTGAGGTAAAAGAAAATTGGATGCCTCATAAAATAATGATTCCATTTAAATTTAAAGGTAAGTATACAGTAAAAAATGTTGTTGATGCAGGTGAATATACCATTAAAGATACAATAGCTGTAGTTGCTGATGAGAATGGGAAAGAGATTAATATAACCATGACTCAGAAATGGCCGGTTAAATTAGCTATTAAAGCATATAAAGAAAAACCAAGACCATTTAAATTATTAGAAACAGGAGTGCGTGTAATTGATACCTTAAATCCAATTACCGAAGGAGGAACAGGATTTATTCCAGGACCTTTTGGTACAGGAAAGACGGTATTACAGCATGCTTTATCTAAACAAGCCGAAGCCGACTTAATTATTGTTGCTGCTTGTGGTGAGCGTGCTAATGAGGTTGTTGAAATATTCACCGAATTTCCTGAGTTAGATGACCCTCGATCGGGACGTAAATTGATGGAACGTACAACGATTATTGCAAATACATCAAATATGCCTGTTGCAGCTCGTGAAGCATCTGTTTACACAGCAATGACACTTGGTGAGTATTATCGTGCAATGGGATTAAAAGTATTACTACTTGCCGATTCTACTTCTCGTTGGGCTCAAGCTCTTCGCGAGATGTCGAACAGAATGGAGGAATTGCCAGGACAAGATGCTTTCCCTATGGATTTGCCTGCAATTATATCGAATTTCTATTCGCGTGCCGGATTTACATATTTGAATAATGGTTCTACAGGTTCTATTACATTTATAGGAACAGTATCGCCTGCTGGTGGTAACTTAAAAGAACCAGTAACCGAATCAACCAAAAAAGCTGCTCGTTGTTTTTATGCTCTTTCGCAGCAACGTGCCGATAGTAAAAGATATCCAGCAATTGATCCTTTAGATAGTTATTCAAAATATGCTGAATATCCAGAGGTTGAAGAATATTTAAAAGAAAATATTGATCCTGAATGGCCTGAAAAAATCAGATTAGCACGAGATATTTTGATCCGCAGTAGAGAAGTAGCTGAGCAAATTAATATCTTGGGTGATGATGGGGTGCCTATTGAGTATCACGAAAGATTTTGGAAAGGTGAAATAGTCGACTTTGTTATTCTACAGCAAGATGCTTTTGATAAGATTGATTGTTCAACATCTCTAGAACGTCAGAAGTATATGCTTAATAAAGTACTAGATGTTTATCATACAAGTTTCGCTTTTGACTCATTTGACGAAGTAGGTACCTTTTTTAAAGGTATCATAAACAATATGAGACAAATGAATTATTCTGAATACGAATCAGAGAAATTCTACGAAAATGAAAAGAAACTTAATTCATTAATCGAAGAAAGAAAGATAGCATAATGGAAACAAAAGCATTTCAAAAAATATATACAAAGATCACTCAGATTACAAAAGCTACATGTTCGTTAAAAGCTACAGGTGTAGGTTACGAAGAAATGGCTATTGTACATGGGCGATTAGCTCAGGTTGTAAAAATTATGGGCGATGATGTTACTCTTCAGATATTTTCGGGTACCGAGGGTATTCCTACAAATGCTGAAGTAGTTTTCTTAGGACGTCCTCCGGTATTAAAAGTAAGCGACGAGTTATCCGGTCGATTCTTTAATGCATATGGTGATCCTATTGATGGACGACCAGCTATTGAAGGAGAAGAAAGACAAATTGGAGGTCCTTCAGTAAATCCAGTTCGAAGAAAACAACCATCAGAGTTTATTCCTACAGGTATTGCCGGAATCGACTTAAATAATGCATTGGTTACAGGACAAAAAATTCCATTTTTTGCCGACCCTGACCAGCCTTTTAATCAGGTGATGTCTATGGTGGCACTTCGTGCTGATGCCGATAAGATTATTCTTGGAGGTATGGGATTAACAAACGATGACTATCTATATTATAAAAATGTATTCGAAAATGCAGGAGCATTAGATCGCATTATTAGTTTTGTTAATACAACCGAAGATCCTCCGGTAGAACGTATATTAGTTCCGGATATGGCTTTGACTGCAGCAGAATATTTTGCAGTTGACAAGAAACAAAAGGTACTTGTGCTATTGACAGATATGACACTTTATGCTGATGCTTTAAGTATCGTATCTAACCGTATGGATCAAATTCCATCGAAAGATAGTATGCCAGGTTCGCTTTATAGTGACTTAGCTAAGATTTATGAAAAAGCTGTTCAGTTTCCTGATGGAGGATCGATTACAATTATCGCAGTAACAACTTTATCGGGAGGAGATATTACTCATGCAATTCCTGATAACACAGGATATATTACAGAAGGACAGTTGTTCTTACGTAAAGACACTGATATAGGGAAAGTTGTTGTTGATCCATTCCGTAGTTTATCTCGATTAAAGCAATTGGTTATAGGAAAGAAAACAAGAGCAGATCATCCTCAGGTTATGAATGCTGCTATTCGTTTATATGCTGATGCTGCTAATGCAAAAACCAAACAAGAAAATGGTTTTGATCTTACCGACTATGATGAGCGTACATTAAGTTTTGCTAAAGATTATTCGAATAAACTTTTAGCTATTGATGTAAATATCGAAGTTGATCAGATGTTAGAAACAAGTTGGAATTTATTTGGGAAACATTTCTCGCCTATAGAGGTAGGTATTAAGGAAGAATTTGTTGATAAGCATTGGCCAAAAGAAGATTAGTTGATTAATTTAGAATTATGGCAGTAAAATTTCAATATAATAAAACATCTTTACAGCAATTGAACAAGCAGCTTAAAATTCGTTTAAGAGCTTTGCCTACTTTACAGAGTAAAGAGGCTGCTTTACGAATGGAGGTTAAGCGAGCAAAAAAACAGTCGGAAGAGCTTGTTGAAAAGCTAGAAGCTCGTATGAAAGAATACGATGCTATGGTTAGGCTCTGGGGTGAGTTTGATGCTGGATTAATTGCAGTTAAAGATGTTAAGATGATTGTTAAAAAAATTGCAGGTGTTAATACACCAATCTTAGAGGATGTGATTTTTGATACAAAGGAATTTAGCCTTTTTAATAAGCCAAGTTGGTTTTTAGCTGGAATAAAGATTGTAGAATCGCTAGTTAAGATTTCGATAGAAAGCGAATTCTTTTTACGGAAAATGGAACTATTAGATTTTGCTCGAAAGAAAACAACTCAAAAAGTAAATCTTTACGAAAAAGTCCAAATTCCGGGATACGAAGAGGCTATTTCTAAAGTAAAACGATTTTTAGAAGATGAAGAGAACTTATCTAAATCATCTCAGAAGATTGTTAAGAAACGACAAGAAAATAAGGAGGTAGCGTAATGATTACTCCAATGATAAAATATTCTTTCTTAATATATCATAAAGAGTATATTGCTTTTCTTGAGAAATTACAAGAGTTAGGAGTACTCCATATTATTGAGAAAAAGAAAGAAATTAATGAAGATATCAAATTATCATTGCAGCAAATCAGTGAGATAAATAAAGCTTTAAAATTTCTAGCTAGTCGAAATCAGGAAGAAAAACCTGACAAGACAAGTTTATCTGGACTTGATTTAGTTGAAAAGATGAAATCGCTTACTGATGAATTATCAGTTATTGAACAAGAAAAACTTAGTTTGAATAAAGAAATTCAGAAAGTTGAACCTTGGGGGGATTTCTCTCTAGATATGCATGATAAATTTGCGAAACTAGATATTAAACTTAGGTTTTTCATTTGTAGTGAACGAAAATTTGATCCTGAATGGAAACAGAAATATCCAATCGAAATTGTAAATACAGTTGCGGGGTATTCTTACATTGTAGCTTTTCAACAAGGTAAAGATTTAATAGATATTGATGCTGAAGAAATAAAACTTCCAGAGCATACTTTGTCTGAATTGTTCAAAAAGAATGAGAGCAATGAACAGCGCATTGAAGAGATAGGAAAGATATTTGACGAATATGCCGAAAAATATCAAGATGTGTTGAAAGAATCTCGTCAGAAGCTACAAGAGAAAACAAATTTTGATTTAGCGATTAACCATACCGAAAAGCAAGCCGAAGAAAAGGTTATGTTTTTAGAAGGATGGATTCCTGAAGAAAAGAAACAAACATTAAATCAGATGCTTGACGAACAGAATGTATATTATGTTTCGGCTGAGCCAAATACCGAGGATAATGTTCCTATTAAGCTTAAGAATAATAAGTTTTCGAAATTGTTTGAGCCTGTAGGTGATTTGTTTTCGTTGCCTGATTATAAAGAATTGGATTTAACACCATTTTTTGCTCCGTTCTTTATGTTGTTTTTTGGATTTTGTGTAGGTGATACAGGATATGGTTTGTTTATCTTGATTGCTACACTAATTTATAGAAGAAAGGCTGATGCAAAACTTAAACCGTTGTTGAGTTTAGCGGCTTATTTGGGAGCAGCAACTGTAATAATGGGACTTGTTTCGGGAACATTTTTTGGTGTTGAACTAGTAAATATAGAAGCATATCCATTAAAGAAAATAATACTAGAACCACTAAAATTATTCTGGCTGTCGATAGGTATTGGTGGCTTACAGATATTTTACGGAATGTTTATTAAGGCTGCAAACGAAATTCGCCAGAGGGGACTTAAGTACGGTTTATCTACTATAGGTTGGATACTAATAATTATTAGTGGGGCTTTAACAGTTATTCTTCCTAAAGTTGGAGTTGAATTACCTAAGTTTGTTTCAATTTTGTTGTTTACTGTTAGTGGAGCTTTAATCCTAATATTTAGCAATCCTGATATTAATGTTTTTGCAAGTATAGGTTCTGGATTGTATGATGTATATAATATGGTTACAGGTATTTTTGGTGATTTATTATCGTACATTCGATTATTTGCATTAGGTATTTCAAGTGCTATTTTAGGTTTAGTATTTAACCAGATTGCAGCACAATTTTTAGGAGGAGGCATCTTAAGTTATATTCCTTTCATAATAATTTTGTTGATAGGACATGCTTTAAATATCTTTTTAGCAGGCTTAGGAGCTTTTGTGCATCCTTTACGTTTAACATTTGTTGAATTTTATAAAAATGCCGGTTTCGCAGGAGGCGGCAAACAATATAAACCATTTTCAAAATAAAAAAATAATTAATAGGAGATAATAATTATGAACACAGCAATTTACTTAGCTTACGCAGGATTAGCAATTATGATCGCACTTTCAGGAATTGGTAGTGCAATAGGAGTATCAATGGGAGGTAATGCATCTATTGGAGCATTAAAGAAAGATTCAGAAAAATTTGGTAACTATATGCTTTTGGCTGCATTACCAGGAACACAGGGTCTTTATGGTTTTGGTGGTTACTTCGTAATCGATAAGCTTTTTAACTTAATAACTCCTGAAATGTCATTATTTAATGGTGTTGCTATTTTATCAATGGGATTATTTCTAGGGTTTGTTGCTTTATTTTCAGCTGTAAAACAAGGTTCTGTAACATCAAATGGTATTGCTGCTATTGGTGGTGGAAACGATGTTTTTGGTAATACTCTTATTTTAGCTGTATTCCCAGAGTTATATGCTATTATTGCGTTTGCTGCAACTTTCTTAATTAGTGCAGGATTAGCAGGATAATAAAGAAACAATAAAAATATTTTTTCGTAATAAAAGACAGTGTAAAAATCTTTACACTGTCTTTTTTGTATTAAATGATGGATTATTAAGTATTTATTGTATTAAATTTGTAAGTATTCAATTGGTTTTATATGCGTAAAATTTTATTAAATATTTTTATGATATTGTTTTTGTTGTCGATACAGCAAAATAGCTTTGCATATAATGACACAATTAAACTGAAAGATTCGGTTTTTCATGAAGAAAAATTTAATCCAGGCGAATTTATTTTTGATCATATAAAAGATAGTTATGAATGGCATTTGTTCTCATACAAAGGACATCATTATGCTATTCCCTTACCTGTTATTTTATATAGTAAGCAAAAAGGCTTAATCTGCTTTAGTTCAAAAAAAATAGGGCATGCCCAAACTTATAAAGGATTCAGGATTGCTTCAAAAGGGAGATATGACGGAAAAATAATTGAAGTTAATAAGCAAGGTCAGTTTATTGCCAGACCGTTAGATATTTCTTTAACGAAAGATGTTGCTGCAATTATTTTTAGTGGTCTTCTAATGATCTTTTTGTTTGTTTCTGTAGCCAGAACTTATCTGCGTAATCCTAACGAAGCTCCCAAAGGATTACAATCTTTACTAGAGCCTTTAATTTTATTCGTTCGTGATGATATAGCAAAGAATAGTATAGGTCAAAAAAATTACGAAAAGTATACTCCATTTTTACTTACTATTTTCTTCTTTATTTTAATTAATAATCTTTTAGGTTTAATTCCAATTTTTCCAGGAGGAGCCAATGTTACAGGAAATATAACAGTAACAATGTCTTTAGCATTATTAACGTTTATAATAACTACAATAACCGGAAACAAAAGCTATTGGAAACATATATTCAATCCCCCGGGAGTTCCTTGGTGGTTAAAATTACCGATCCCTCTTATTCCTTTTATTGAGTTGGTTGGAGTCGTTATTAAGCCTTTTGTCCTGATGATTCGATTGTTTGCGAATATATCAGCAGGGCATATAATTGTTTTAGGTTTTTTTAGTTTGATATTTATATTTGGAGATATGAAACCATCAATAGGTATAGCTGTATCTCCAATCTCTATTTTATTTACAATTTTTATGTCGTTGTTAGAGTTGTTGGTTGCTTTTATACAAGCTTATGTGTTTACAATTTTATCAGCAATTTATTTTGGAATGGCGTCAAGCGAAGAGCATTAATTTATAATACTAACTTAAAAATAACAGTATGTTAACATTAAGTACAATTTTATTAGCAATCGAAGGGGCTGTAATAGCAAAAGCTTCAGCAGGATTTGCTGCTGCTATTGCTGCTATTGGAGCAGGTTATGGTATTGGTCGAATTGGAAGTAGTGCAATGGAATCAATAGCTCGTCAACCTGAAGCTGCCGGAGATATTAGATCAAACATGATTGTTGCTGCTGCACTTATTGAGGGTGTTGCTTTTTTTGCAATTGTGGTTTGTTTTCTGATCTTATTTGTTTAAATCAAAGCTTTACAGAGCAACGGTTGGTTGCCTGTAAAGTTTTTATGTAAATAGAATTAATGTTTTTAAAGAGATTTGTATGGAACTTATAAAACCAGATTTAGGCTTATTAATATGGATGTTAATATCTTTTAGTGTTGTTTCGTATATTCTGGTGCGTTTTGCGTGGAAACCAATATTAAAAGTATTAAAGAATCGAGAGAAATCGATTACTCAAAGTCTTTCGGCAGCAAAGAAAGCAAAAGAAGAAATGGCAATGATTGAGTTCGGAAATGAGAAAATTACAGCTTTAGCAAAACAAGAAAGTGAGACTATGCTTAGAGAAGCAAAAGAGATGAAGAATAAGATTATTGAAGAAGCTAAGCAAGAAGCCAGACAAGAAGCTGCTAAAATTATTGATAATGCCATAAGAAATGTCGAACGAGAGAAAAATAAAGCGATAAACGAAATTAAGAATCAGATTGCTGCCTTATCGATAGATATTGCTGAGAATATATTAAAGCAAAAACTACAGGATAAATCAAAACAGCAGGAGTTGGTAAATAATTTAGTTAAGAATATTGATTTGAACTAGTTTATGTATCAAAGTCAGATAAATGTACGTTATGCTAAAGCTCTATTTCAACTATCAATAGAAAAAACTATTGAAGAAGAAATTATCAAAGATATTAAGTTGATATATTCATTTTTTGAAGAAA
>JAKSCO010000310.1 GCA_022360575.1 Bacteroidales bacterium
AATAACCTGGTAAAACCTCGTAAGCGAAGACATCATTTAGAGCCACAGAACCCTGTGTTTGATCCCCAAGAGCCAAATGAAATCTGGAGTGCAGATTTCAAAGGTAAGTTCCGGATGGGAAATAAAATATACTGTTATCCGCTGACAATAGCTGATTCGTATACTCGGTATGTATTCTGCGCGAAGGGGCTCTATAGCGCCAATTTAGAGAATACCATGAAGGTATTTGCTGATGTATTCAAAAGATATGGATTGCCGAAGCAGATTCATACAGATAATGGTCAACCATTTGCGAGCTCAAGAGCGCTGGGTCGGCTGTCTCAATTGTCAGTATGGTTTATGGAATTGGGAATAGAACCTGTGTTTTCGGATCCAGCAAGGCCGGATCAAAACGGAAGGCATGAGAGGATGCACAGGGAATTGAAAGGAGAAGCCACGCGTCCTCCAGGATTCAATATGCAGTCACAGCAAAGGAAGCTCAATGGCTTTGTGAAAGAGTATAATGAGCTACGTCCCCATGAAGCCTTGGGGTTGAGGCCTCCTGAGGTGGTGCATATAGTCTCTGAAAGGAAGTACAGGGAGAAGGTAGAATCCTGGAGTTATCCGAAGGAGTGTATTGCCAGATATGTGTGTAAAAATGGGGCAGTGAGAATTGGAAAAAGAGAGTGGCTGATGATATCAAAAGCACTTTCTGGAAAGATAGTAGGATTTGAGCCGGTTGGAGGAAAGTTGTATAAACTCTACTTTCGGCAATTCTTTTTAGGGTATGCAGATCTGGAAAAGCTGAAAGTGTATGATAAAATGAAGTACAATCGTGAGAGAAAACTGTAAACGATGTCCCCTTACTGTACCGTTGGTTAAGATTGTTATGTATATATTTAATAATACTTATACCTATAGGGTATCTAATCAGTTTTCTTTATATTGAAATTCTCTGGAAAGATTTTTTTAGAAACTCTAACCCTTTGGTGTTAAGTTGTTTTTATTTACTATTATTAATAGATTTTTTAATCGTAGTTCTATTTGTTTTTTCAGGAATAGGAATCTTGAAAAAACACACGAATATAATAACTTTCTATAAGTTTACTCTCAAAACTAATTTGTTAATTGAAATTCTGTTCGCTGTTGTGTTTGTCAGTGTTAT
>JAKSCO010000248.1 GCA_022360575.1 Bacteroidales bacterium
TTATTATATGGTCCAGGTAAAGCTGCTAATGCTGGTGGTGTTGCAACTTCTGGTTTAGAAATGTCGCAAAACTCAATGAAATTAAGTTGGACAATTGAAGAAGTTGACGCTAAACTACACCAAATTATGTGTGATATCCACGAAGCTTGTGTTAAATACGGAAAAGACGCTAACGGACACGTTGATTATGTTAAAGGGGCTAATGTAGCTGGTTTCTTAAAAGTGGCTAACGCCATGTTAGATCAAGGAGTTATTTAATAAAATATATAGCTTAGTTTTTAGTTTATAATTAACGAGATTATTCTTTAAAAGAATAATCTCGTTTTGTTTTATGTCTTGTATAAACCTGAACTAAAGAATTAAATTTTCGAACTAATTTCTTTAATCCCGATTAATCTATCGTATCCATAGCTATAATCATGATAATACGATAATATTGTATACGTATTTTCTGTACGTGCGTGATTTCCTTCGATGTATGCAAAATCCTTTTTTCCCTCTTTAGATAATACATATTGATAATCATAATATCCCTGCTTCAAAAACAATCGACACTCGTAAGCTTTTTGCTCAAAATTATATCTCATTTTATTGTGGTTCGTAAATTCGAAATTCGACAAACCTCCCCATACATATAACTCGTTATCATCTTTTATAGGAGTAGCCATTTTCAATGTAAAATAAACATATACATAATCGGCCTCGGTTTCGGGAAACTCTCCTTTTGTTACATCAATTTTATAATGCCCATTGATATCGTGTCTGTATGTATAAGTATCATAAGTTCTGATTTTATCTTCGGACAACTGAAAATGATACATATTATCAACAAAACTGATATTGACTATATTTTCTGAGTAAAAATGAATATTCTTTGTATTGAAATGATGAAATTCGTTGATTCCCTGAAATTTTATTCGCGAAAAATCATTGTATGTAAATTTATTATCACGAATTATATCGGGGCGAGTAAGTTCTAAATAGTTTACCCAATTATGATTTTTGAGTATCTGCACCTTTAAATTTTGAGAGATATCATAAAATTCGGATCCGGGATAATTAACTTCTATTTCGATTTGCTGATCGGTACTATAAAGAGCTGCCTGATTCATATTTCTAACTTTGGCTTCGATTATAGATTTATTTTCGACAACCATAAACCGCTTATAAAAAATAGCTTCTTTCGAATCGTAGTCTTCGTAAACATAAATTACATAATTGCCTGACACCTTAGGCCGCATATCCTCGTTAGGAAATTTCAGTTTATAATGAACATAATTTACATTTGTATTAAAAGACGATTGATACTCGCTTATTTGTCCTTCGAAATAACCATCAATATAGTCGCTGGGATCTAAGTCTGACAATGTCCAATCAGAATTACAATGCTTAATTGTATAGTAATAATCTTTTATATCTAGATCGAAATTATCGAAACCTAAGGTTAAATACTGACTACCTCCGAGTTCTAATATAGGCATCGAAAGTTCGTCGTTTTCTAAATACATTAATACAGTTTTGATTTTAGGATCGAATATTTTGTTTTCGAGTTTTTCTTGTGCTAACGAACAGAAAGAAAAACATATAAAAATTAAAAGATATATTTTTTTCATGATACTATTTTTGATAGCAACAAATATAAGTAATGCGCTTATTTAATCCGAGTAATACCAAAAGAACATCAAAATGAGGGAAGCAATAACAAATGGAGCTGTCTATTTTCCGACAGCTCCATACATTTTAGAGTTTATATTTATACAGCTCTGATAAAGCTTCGTAATATTCTTTTTCGACAATCAAAAAATCGTCGTAAACTTCGTAATAGTAAAACATTTCGGTAAAGAACTCAATCACCGAAATCTCGCCCGAGTCGAGAGATTTTTTCAGTAAATCCTCGCTATTAACCGATGCTAAAATATTTTGATACGACTCTAAGTTTTCATTTAAAGTACGAACCTTATCGTAAGTTACTTTAGTTTCAGAAATTTTTGCATTCTGAGTATTACTGTTTTTTAGATTAAAATAATCAGCTTCGAGCTTTGATTGTTGCATAAGCCTACGACTATTCCATAAAGGAATAGAAACCCCAACAACAATCCCCTTAAAACTTTCGTTACCCACAGTTTCGCTACCATAGCCTAAACTTAACTCCGGAAATTGCAACGATCGAGTAAGCTTTATTCTTCTGTTAGCAACCTCAAAAGCCTTCTGATTATATCTAATCTCGGGGTCGGATTCTAGTTTCGAAAACAATAAAGAATCTAATTCGATAACCGGATTTACAGGATAGTTATTCACAGAAATATCCAAACTGTTTCCTCCATTTAAATATTTTAGATTTTCTTTAATTGCCAACAACCTATTTCTCGAATTCTTTTCGGCTTTTTTCACTTGCATCAAGTGTAGTTTTGCCTTATTAACTTCGAGCATATTAGCATCTCCTGTTTCTAATCGAATCATATATGCATTATAAATATCCTGAGCAAATTTTAATCGTTTATCAACAATTGCCATTCGTTTCGAAAGATATATATACTCTATTAGTTGTTGTTTTGCCTGAAATAGTATTTCCTGACGAACTATCTTCTGAGATATTTCCTCTCTATTTATCCTCAATTTAGTATAAGTAGCCTGATTTGTATAATACCAAGGCATTTGAAATGCCTGACTAATACCCACTGTTGTTTTTATACCAGAAACAGTAGAATTATCAGGAAAATAACCATACGAAAAACTAGGACCCGAAGGCAAATTCTCGCTTTTATATTCGTATACCTTACTTTTTAGATTCTTCTCCGATGCCTGTATCTCGGGATTATTATCTTCTATCGTTTTTAATATTTCGTCGAAACTTTGCGAAAACCCAGATAACGATAAGGTCAGAAAAATTAATATTAATACTGATTTATTTTTCATCTTTCTCCTCCTTTCGGTGCATTAAATAATAAATTATCGGAATAATATAAATATTAAGGAGTGTTGATGTTAATAATCCCCCTAAAATAACTTTAGCCATCGGACTCTGTATTTCATTTCCTGTAGCATCGCCTTTTATAACCAGCGGAACTAAAGCTAAAGCTGCTGTTAAAGCAGTCATTAAAATCGGATTTAAACGATCTACCGATCCTGTTCTTATATAAGTACTCAGAGCAACACCTTGAACTCTTAAATTCTGATATTTCGAGACTAAAAGAATTCCGTTACGAGTAGCAATTCCGAATAAAGTAATAAATCCAATTATAGCCGGAATACTAACAATTCCTTCTGTAAAATAAATAGCAAACACCCCTCCTATTAATGCTAAAGGAAGATTTACCATAATAATACTTGCCAATTTAAAGTTCTTAAACTCCTGATAAAGGAGTAAGAATATGATAAATATTGCTAAAATAGATGTTAACATTAAGGTTTGAGATGCTCGGGCTTCATTTTCGAATTGACCTCCGTATTGTATCATATAGTTCTCAGGCAAGGTAATTTTTTCAGCAACCCTTTTCTGGATATCATTAACAACACTACGCAAATCGCGCTCGGCTACATTTGCCGAAATAACAACCTTGCGCTGTACATTTTCGCGACTAATTGAACTTGGGCCTGATACCGAAACAACATCAGCTACTTGCTCTAAAGGAACTTTTTTCCCATCTTCGGTATCAATTAAAGCACTCTTTACTCCTTTAATTGTTTCGGTATAATCTTTATTTAACTTAACAACCAAATCGAATTTGCGCTGACCTTCGTATATGTCAGCAATCTTCTCGCCTCCAAAAGCCAACTCGACAAACTCATTAAACCGATTCATTGAAATACCATAACGAGCCAACATATCTCGATTTGCTCTAATTTGCAACTGAGGAATCTCTACTTGCTGTTCGACACTAACGTCAACCAAACCCGGAATATCAACAATCGTATTCTGTATTTGATTTCCAATTAAAAACATTCGATTTAAATCGGTTCCAAAAAGTTTAATTGCAATATTTGCTCTTGTTCCTGACAACATATGATCGATACGATGCCCCAAAGGCTGTCCTACTGTAGCTGCTATCCCCGGGATTCCAGCTAACTTAGCTCTTACCTCTGCCAAAAATTCGTCTCTACTACGATCTAACAAATTAAAGTTTACATCAACCTCAGCACTGTTTACTGTTTGCGAATGTTCGTCAAGTTCTCCGCGACCTGTTCGTCGAGCAGTACTTTCTACTTCGGGAATCGATAGCAATTCTTTTTCAATTAAATTTCCTAAGCGATTACTTTCTTCTAACGAAATTCCTGGCTTACTAACAGCCGATATTGTTAAAGCTCCCTCGTTAAACTCAGGCAAAAAGCTTCGTCCCATCGATGATAAAGCAACCAAACACACAACAAACAAACCAATGGCGGTTATTACAATTGCTCTTTTATAACGCAAAGCCCACTCTAGGGATTTCAGATATCCCGAAGTTAACTTACGAGTAAACCATCCATCCTTTTCTCTCTTTGCCATATATTTATCGTTAGACAATAGCATTTTACAAAGTAAAGGAGTAAGTGTCATCGCAATTATTAACGACATAAATAACGATACGATATATGCTATTCCTAAAGGTTTTAACATACGTCCTTCCATCCCCGACAAAAAGAACAATGGAATAAAAGCTACAATAATAATAAATGTAGCATTCAGGATTGATGCACGTATCTCTTTCGAAGCTTCAAAAACCACATGAAAAGCCGATTCGCGTTTCTCTTTTGGCAATCTATAATTTTGCCGCAATCGTTTATATACATTCTCTACATCAATAATAGCATCATCAACCAGCGATCCAATTGCAATAGTCATCCCTCCTAAACTCATAGTATTAATATTTAAACCTAAAAGTTTAAGTACGATAATAGTTCCTAACAACGAAATTGGGATTGCTATAACCGAAATAATGGTCGTTCTGAAACTCCCCAAGAATAAAAACAAAATAACAATAACAAATATAGCTCCTTCGATTAATGCTCGTTGTACATTATTTACTGATGTTTCTATAAAATCGGCCTGACGAAATATTTTAGTATTTAAAACCACATCCGGAGGTAATGTTTTCCGAAGTTCGTTTAAGTTTTTCTCTACATTTTGTGTGAGTCTCAGTGTATTCGTGTTTGGCTGTTTTGACACCGACAATATTACCGAAGGCTTTGCATTTTGCGATGCATATCCCATTTTAACGGCAGCACCCACTTTAACCTCAGCAACATCGTTGACCAAAACAGGGCGTCCACCTAATGATTTGATATAAGACTTACCCATTTGCTTTATGTCAAAAGTTCGTCCAATACCTCTAACAACAAACTCATTACCATACTCGCGCACAACACTCCCTGACGAATTATTGCTTATACCTTTACAAACATTTGCTAACTCCTCTAACGAAACATTGTAATGTTTCATTTTTATCGGATCGGCCAATACTTGATATTGTTTATAATCGCCACCTATAATTGTTACCTGAGCAACACCTCCTGTTGCTAACAACACAGGTTGCACATTCCATTCGGCTAAAGTTCTTAAATCCATCAACGAAGTTGAATCAGACTGTAATCCAATAAAAAGCACCTCGCCCATTACCGAAGATTGTGGTGCTAACATCGGTTGTCCTATATTTAAAGGCATTTGCCCCGCAAGAGTCACCATTTTTTCGCTAACAATTTGTCTAGCTTTAAAAATATCGGTACCCCAATCAAACTCGACCCAAACAAAAGAAAATCCCTGACTAGATGCCGAGCGCACACGACGCACATCTGTTGCTCCATTCACAGCAGTTTCGATAGGGAAAGTAACCATACGCTCAACCTCTTCAACAGCCATCCCATGAGCATCGGTCATTACAACCACAGTAGGCGCTGTTAAATCAGGAAATACATCAACATCCATTCGTTGAGCTGTATATATTCCTGTAAACATAAGTACTACTGCTCCAAGCAGAACAAAGAACTTATTATTTAATGAAAATTTTATAATCTTATTTAACATAATTTACAATTTTTAAATACCACTTAGAATAAGCTTTATATAACTTATATCCTAAGCTTAAAACTCTAATGTACATGTCCGGCATGAGGATCTAAAGTGTTCGATACAGCAGCAAGCTTAACTATAACTGCACCTTTAGATACAACTCTTGAATTAGAGTTCAAACCCGAAATAATTTCTGTGTCGATTCCATCGCTAACACCAATTTTTACTTCACGTTTCTCAAACATTTCAGGTGTTATCTGAACAAAAACAAAATAATTTCCTTGCTCTTCAATTAAAGCAGTATTGGGTATTGTTGTCAGCTTATTTTTCGATTTAGTTTTTATGTATATATCATTAAAACTTCCGGGTAAAAACGCATCATTAGCTTCAATCATAAAATTAACTGGTAATAAATATCCCTCATCTTCGTCGATGTATTTACCATACGAGATAATTTTTCCGTTTAACTGGTCAAGAGTATAAATTTTATTATCGATTAATGATTTAATATTAGCCGAATATATCTGAGTTAAGTATGGATAGTACTTTTGTTGTATCTCGGCTTTAACAATAAAATTATTACTATTTGCTACACATAAAATTGGTGTTCCTACCTGTATATACTGTCCATTATTAACTAAAACATGCTTTATATTTCCCGAATATGGAGATATTACAACTTGTCCGTTCTTTGTAAAATTCTTTTTTAAGTTATTAAATATCGCTTCGGCTTTTGCATATTCTGTTTTTGCTGTCTCTACTTCTTTTTCTGACACAATCTGTTCTTTCGACAATGCAAGTTTTCGGTCGTACACCGATTTTGCTAATTCAAAATTTGCTTTTGCTTCGGCATATCGCAATTCGGCGTTGTCATCAACTAAACCATTTCCGGAAATAGACAACAGAATATCCCCTTTGTTAACCTTTTGCCCTTCGAGCAAATGTTTGTTGTATCTAACAACTCCATTTGTTTTCGCTGTAACAATAAGCTCACTGGTTTGCCCTGGCAAAACTTGAGCTGTTGACTTTATTACCTGACCTAGTTCTTGTTTTTTAGGGAAAACAGTAGCAAAATCAATTTTCCACGATTGCTCTTTTGTAAAATTTATTGCTCCAACTACTTTTTTAGGTTGTTTTTTTTCGGCAATATGAATGGCTGTATGCTCGTCGCCATAAACACTTACATTGTTAATACTAATTTTCTTTGTCGATTTTGCCTCTTTTATCTCAAAAACCATTTGGGTAGCACCATTTACTTTAGGCGAAATTGAAAACTTATAGATACCCGGTTTGTTTGGCTTATTTAATGTTTTCGACAAAACATTTTTACCATTAATCAAACTCAAAGTAACACTGGCATTACTTAAAGGTTTAAAATCTTTTATTGATGTAAAATGAGCCAATACTTGAGTTGTATGACCTTTAACAAAAGGATCAGCTTCAACAAATAATTCATAATCATCAGTATATTCTGTAAATAATAACTTAACAGCATCATGATGATGTCCCTCGTGAGCATGTCCATGATCACTATGCGCATCATGATTATGCTCACTCTTTTTATTACATGCAGCAAATAAAACAATTCCTGCAAAAGCATATAAAATAATTTTCTTCATACGAATATATTTTTCTTTAATCGTTATTTTATTATTCTTTCTGTAATGAATATTTTTTGTCATTCGCTCACACAAACGGCTTGCGAACCTTCGTAATTTTATCTTTTGTATAAATTGACAATATATTATTTAATGCAATTCTACTCGATTAAACTTTATTTATCACGAAGGGTTTATTTCAAAACTTTAAATTTTCTGAAACTAATTAATCAAATTACTAATTTACATTCAATTAAATACAAACAGAATTATTAAGATATAAAAAAGTAATTATCAAAAAGGTGATTTATGAGATATAACAAGGAGGTCCTCTTAAATAATTTGTATCGAGAGTTTGATCTACGAAAAGAATATCGTAATAATATAATTTCTTTGTTTCGACATAATATAGAATTGAAAACAAAGGCTCATTATTATTAATAATAAAAACTTTATCGATCGAAATCTGAGGTAAATCTTCTATATGAAAATGGCAAGCATGCTCTTCACAATCGTGATCATGATTTAAGGCTTCCTCAAAAAAAGTTTTACTTGTATGCGAATGCTTGTGATGATGATGCCCATCTGTGTTATTACAACTATTAATATGTAATACATGATGATGATGTGGAACAATACCATGTGCTATAATAATAGCACACGCTAAAAATAAAAAGGACAATATGAGCGATTTATTTTTTATCACACAACAAAGATAAATATTTATTTATAACTATTCTAAAATAGCATTCCTTCGTGCGTTAAAGTAAGTGAAATGATCTTAGATTAACAACCGATTAATCAAAGTAATGTATCCGACAAATCTTATACATATCAATAAATACGGGCATTGCAGTTATTGTACTTTAATAAAAAGCTGTAAATTAGAGCTTGATTAACACGGAAGAATTATGAACGAACCATTACTTTTTATTTTACTAATGCTATTTGGATTAGCTCCCTTTTCTATTCTTATTTATTGGTTAAAATACAAGCAAACTATTGTTTTTAAAACCTCTTTTGCGATTTTACTTGTTACTGTTTTTGTTGCAATTGCCTCTTTTATTCTGGGGAGATACGGGCTTAAATATTTTTTACCCTACCTTGCTATAGGTTATACATCTCTTTTTATTGGAAATTATATTTTAAAACTTTTAGTACAAACACCTCTACGTGAATCTATATTTGCTTTAAATAAACTTTCGAAAGGAGATTTAGATATTGTCATTGATAAATCAGACAAGAAAGATGAAACAGGGCAAATGAACGAAGCTCTAAATAAAATGATCATCGATTTAAAAGAAACTGCTAAGTTTGCTCATCAAGTAGGCGAAGGAAATCTTGATTATGAAATCCAACTTTTAAGCGATTCCGATCATTTAAGAAAATCTTTAATCGAAATGCAGAATAAACTAAAAGAAGCTGCTAAACTACAAGAAGAAAAAAGACAAGAAGAAGAAAAACGCATTTGGACTAACGAAGGCTTAGCTAAACTGAACGAGATTCTTAGAAAACAACTAGGAGAAAAAGAGCTTGCATACGAAATTCTTAGTTTTATTATACATTACTTAGATGCAAATCAAGGAGGTATTTTTATTAAAAATGAAAACGAAAATACAATTACCTTCGATTTAAAAGCCTTTCATGCATTTAATCGAAGAAAATATCTAAAAAAATCTTTCGAATTAGGAGAAAGCCTTATTGGTAGTTGTGCTCTCGAAAAACAAAAAATACACTTAACTGAAATTCCTCAAGATTATATCGAAATAACTAGCGGACTGGGTGGTTCGAGCCCTAAAAGCTTAATTTTAATCCCCATGAAAATGGAAGATGAGGTTTTAGGAATTATCGAAATAGCCTCATTTAATTATCTCGAAAAACACCAAATCGATTTCTTAGAAAACGCTTCGTTGAGTATTGCTAGTACTTTAAATATGGCATCGACAAATAAGCGAACCTCCGAATTGCTTGAAAAAACCCAACAACAAGCCGAAGAAATGGCTGCTCAAGAAGAAGAAATGCGCCAAAATATGGAAGAATTGCAAGCAACACAAGAAGAATCAGCCCGAAGAGCCGAAAAATCAGAAGAACAGATCGTAGATTTAAAGAAATACAATAAACGATTAGAAGACAAGTTAGAAGAACTAAAAAAAGAACTAAAAGAATTGAAAAGTATAAAAAATTAAAATAAATTTAGTCTTTGAAAATATTCATTTCTCCATTATATATTTTTATTTACAAATATTCTATTTCAACATGAGAACATTTTTTTATTTACTTATACTGTATTATCTAATCCCAAGCTTAACCTACGGACAAGAAGAAATGGATATTTTCGAATTAGATTTAGATCTTTTTGTTATAGAAAATCCCAAAGGCGAAAATGGAGCTTTTTTAATAACACATAAAGGAGTTTTGGTTGTAGGAGCTGGAGCAACTCCTTACGAAGGAAAGAAAATAATATCACTAATACGAGGAGTCACAAACAAACCCATAAAATATTTGATTCTTACTCACTTTCATAGCGACCATATTGACGGTATGGCCTCGTTTCCTAGCGATGTAAAAATTATTGCTCATTCTGAATTTGAAAATAATTATTACAAATTTATTGGCGAAGAACGCGAAGAGTACATTAATCATGTGTTTCCAACACAATTGGCAAATATGAAATCGCAATTAGACTCTATCGAAAATAAAGATAGTTATGCATACAATAGTTTAACCAGAAAATACAACGAAGGAGTTGATCATTTAGAAGATATTAAGAAAATAGAATTTCGCAAACCCAACATTATATTTACAGATTCATATCGATTAAAATTAGCTGAACAGCGAATCGTTATCGAATTTCCGGGGGCTGCCCATACATCGCATAATACTATTATTAAATTTTCGAACTACAATACTCTTTATGCCGGAGATTTAGTTTATAATAAGAAATTTCCTTACACCATTGCCGAACACGGAGCTGATGTTTTTAATTGGATTCAAATACTTGAAGATTTATCGGAAGAAAATATACACACTGTAATTCCGGGACAAGGAAGAGTTGGCAAAAAATCGCTTCTAAAACGACAAGCTAGTTATTTTAATAAACTTGCAGCAAAGGTTGAAGAATTGAAACTTGATGGATTCGATGTAGAAGAAATAATCAAACAATGTAATCCGGCCGATTATAAGCTTGATGGCAACAATGCTCAATTTCCTATAAATATCAAAATTATCTACGATCAATTAGAAGATGTACGTAAAGATTGGTGGAAATTCTAAAATTAGACCTTCTAACGAAGAAACTATCGATACAAAATCTTAAGTATTCACTTATCAGTATATCTTATATTGATACCGAATTATTAATTTAATGATCTGTATCTATAATTTAGAGATATATTTCGGTTATTTATAGAAGTGTTTCGGTTATTAACCCAAAATTTTCGGTTCCGAACCTATATTTTTAGGTTCATTAACCTATCCATTTACGTAATTTACCCAAATTTCCGGTTGAGGAACCTATCTGTATCTATAATTTAGAGATGCATTTCGGTTATTTATAGAAGTGTTTCGGTTATTAACCCAAAATTTTCGGTTCCGAACCTATATTTTTAGGTTAGCGAA
>JAKSCO010000003.1 GCA_022360575.1 Bacteroidales bacterium
GCAGCAGTAGGTTGTGCTCAAATTGAAAAAATTGAAGAGATTTTAGATAGTAAGCGTAAAATAGCAAATGAATATGCAAAGTTATTCGCAAATTATCCGATTCAATTTTTTGAAGAACCCAAGGATTGTAAATCTAACTTTTGGCTAAATGCAATTGTGTTTAATACAAAAGAAGAAAGAGATATGTTTTTGAGAATAACAAATGAAAATAGCGTTATGACACGTCCCATTTGGCAATTAATGAATAAATTACCAATGTTTGAAGAATGTCAAAGAGACGAGTTGTCCAATTCAATTTGGTTTGAAGAAAGAGTTGTTAATATTCCTAGTGGTGTAATTTAGTTATGAAAAAACAAGAGTTGATATTAGTAGGAGGAGGAGGACATTGTAAATCTTGTATTGATGTTATTGAGGCTGAGGGTAAATTTAGAATTGCAGGTATTGTAGATTTACCAGAAAAAGTAGGGGATGAAATTTTAGGTTATCCTATAATTGCTACTGATAATGATTTAGAAGAGTTAGCTACAAAATATAAATATTTTCACATTACTATTGGACAGATAAAAAGTGCAGCATTGAGGATAAGAATATATTTTTTATTAAAAAGAATGGGTGCTGAGCTTCCAGTTATAAAATCACCTTTAGCATATGTAAGTAAAACTGCAGAAATAGGTGAAGGAACAATAGTAATGCATAATGTTTTGGTTAACTCAGAAGCTAAAATTGGGAATAATTGTATTTTAAATACGGGAAGTTTAATAGAGCACGAGTCTGAGATAGGAGCTTATAGTCATATTTCTACAAATGTAGTAATTAATGGACAATGTCAAATTGGTGAAGCAACTTTCATTGGGAGTGGGAGTATTATAATTAATAATCTTACTTTAAAGAAAGAAATAGTTTTAGGTGCAGGGAGTCTTGTTACCAAAGATTTGAATGGGAAAACTACTTATATAGGATGTCCAGTAAGAAGAATAAAATGAAAAAATCAGATATAGTATTTTTGACTACAATTTTTCCTGCTGTTAAAAATTTTTTACCAGATTTTTTTGATTCATTGGAATCACAAACTAGTAAGGATTTTGATCTTCTAGTCATTAATGATGGGGTTTCTGACTTTAGTTTTTATGATGAGAAATATCCAAATTTGAATATTATTGAATACAAATTTTCTCAATCTCCAGCGAAAAATAGAGAGTATGGGATAAAAAAATGCATAGAATTAAATTACGAATACATTATATTTGGTGATTCGGATGATTTTTTTTCTAAAAATAGAATTGAGAATTCGATAAAAGCATTAAGATTTAATGATCTTGTAGTTAACGAATTGAATATTTATAGTTCCGGTGAGTGTATTAATAATTTCTTCGCTAAAAATTTGAAGAAGACACACTTGTTAAGAGGTGAAATTATTGATAGTAATATTTTTGGTTTTTCAAATATAGCCTTGCGAAAATCTATTATAAACGTAGATTTTTCCTTTAGTAATAAATTAATTGCAGTAGATTGGTTTTTTGTATCTTCTTTATTGATAAAGGAAAAAATAAATATAAGTTTTCTTAAAGATGTTTATACTTATTATAGGCAACATGATAATAATCTAATTGGGATGAGTTTATTTTTAACAAAAAAGAAATTGAATTTAGGCTTGAATGTAAAGCAATCTCAATACACACAGATGATAAAATATTGTAGAAAAAATAAGTTAAACTCTGATGAGCAAATTTTTAAAAGGAAATTGTATCAAATTCTTAAATTACGGGAGAAATTAGAAGAACCGTTATTTGAGAATCAATACCTTAAAAGGGTTAATGTTCTTATCAATGATTTCTTTTCAGGGTGGTGGAGCGAAATATTAACTATAGAAGATTTATATGAATATGAAAAGTTAAAAAAATAATAAACATGATTATATTTATTGTTTTTAAAAGTTTGATCCGATTGTAATAAGAAAGTTTTTTAAGCAGATGAAAATAAATATTAGTAAAACAAAAGAAGTTTTTAATTATTCCGAGCCATATATTATTGCAGAAATTGGGGCTAATCATAATGGTGATATTGAATTAGCAAAAAAAATTATTGATAAGGCTAAGGGGTGTGGTGCTGACGCAGTTAAATTTCAATCATGGACTCCAAAATCTTTAATTGCTAGAGAGGAATACGATAGAAATCAATCTTATGATGATGGAGATGGTGGGAAAAAACATTTTGGCTCTTTAAAAGAGATGGTTGAAAAATATTATTTGAGGGAAGATCAACATTTTGAATTAAAAGATTATTGTAACGAAATAGGGATTGATTTTTGTTCATCGCCATTTTCTAAAAAAGAGGTAGATTTGCTTGTTAAATTAGCTGTACCTTTTCTCAAGATAGCTTCTATGGATATTAATAATATTGAATTGTTAAAATATGCGGCACGTACAAAGAAACCAATTATTCTATCAACGGGCATGGCAAGTTTGGCAGAAATCGATAATGCAGTAAAAACGATAGAAAAAGAAGGTAATACTCAGATTATAATTTTGCACTGTATTTCTATTTATCCTCCAAAATATGAAGATATTCATCTTAATAATATTAAGATGTTACAACAAGCCTTTAATTATCCAATTGGTTTTTCCGACCATACTATTGGAACTTATATACCATTGGCATCAGTGAGTTTAGGGGCATGTGTTATTGAAAAGCATTTCACTTTAGATAAAGATTTGCCTGGTTGGGATCATCAAATTTCAGCAGATCCTCACGAATTAAAAGAAATAGTAGAAGGAAGTAAGAATATTCAAAAAGCACTGGGGAGCTTTACTCGTATTGTTTCTAAAGATGAAGAGCAGAAAAAATTAAAATTTCGCAGGAGTATTGTAACAGCACGAAGGCTTGAGGTTGGTGATATTATAAGTTATAATGATTTAGACTTTAAAAGACCGGGTACAGGTGTTTCTCCAGATTTTTGTGAGCATTTAATTGGAAGAAAAGTTAAATCAAAGTTAGATGCAGATGTTTTGATAAAATTGGAGGATCTTGAATAATGATTGCAATTATACCAGCAAGGAGTGGATCAAAAGGTTTACCTGGGAAGAATATTAAAGATCTGAACGGGTTCCCTTTAATATACTATACCATAAAAGCAGCTTTAGATTCTAAAGTTATAGATAGAATCATTGTGAGCACAGATTGTGATAATATTGCAAATATTTCTAGAGAATTAGGGGCAGAGGTTCCATGGTTACGTCCAGAAGAACTTGCTAGTGATGATGCAAAAGCAATAGATGTTTACAAGCATGCTATTAATTGGTTAAATCAAGATGTAGGTCATGCAATTGAAGATATTTGTATTTTACTTCCTACATGTCCTCTACGTAAGTATACGGATATTGATAAAGCAGTTGAACTTTTCGTTTCAAAAAATGCAGATTCGGTTGTTTCTTACACAAAAGAACATCACCCTATTTCATGGCATAAATATCTTGGTAAAGATCTTAGTATTAAAAATATTAGCGAAGAATCTCTAAAAAATAGACAGGAAGAAGAGACCTCATATTTTCCTAATGGAAGTATTTATATCTTTAAAACACAATTACTATTTTCTGAAAAATATTATTCAGAAAAGTCTTATGCTTATATAATGCCTCGAAACAGGTCTGTTGATATTGATTATATAGACGATTTTTTATACGCAGAATACCTATTGAAAAATGGAATTAAATAAATTTCTAATAGATCATAATGTTCCTTTAAGAGATGCCGTCAAAAAGATGGATGAAAATGGAATGGGTTTCATATTTTTAACAGATAAGAATGAAAATGTTGTTTCTATTATTACAGATGGTGATTTTAGAAGAGCAATTTTGGAAGGTGGATCTTTATCCGATTCAGCTAAAAAAATTGGAAATACCAATTTCTTGTTTGTCAATGATAGTACAAGCTCAGAATATATAGATGATATTTTTCAGAATGAGAAATTAAGAGTGTTACCATTACTGGTTAATGGAAAACTACGTGATTTAATTACACCAGCTAAGGATAAGATGAAAATTTCAGAGTGTACAGAAAAACTTAAAACCACACCTGTTGTTATTATGGCTGGAGGGAAAGGTACTAGAATGAAACCATTTACACACATTCTTCCGAAGCCTCTTATTCCTTTAGGAGAAAAGTCTATTTTAGAATTAATTATGGATGAATATCAAAAATATGGAGTTAAGAACTTTTATCTTACAGTTAATTTCAAAAAGAATTTAATTAAAGCTTTTTTTGAAGATAAGACAGAGAACTATTCAATTAATTATGTAGAAGAAAATAAACCATTAGGAACAGCAGGCTCTTTAAGACTTTTAAAAGATAAGTTAGATACTCCCTTTTTTGTTTCCAACTGTGATATTATAATAAAGGGAGAGTATGATAAAATGTTAGAGTTTCATCAAGATGGACTTTATGATTTAACTCTTGTCGGATCAATGCAACATATGACAGTGCCTTATGGCGTTTGTACTATTGAAAATGGTGGAGATTTAAATGAAATTATAGAAAAACCGTCATATGATTTTTTAGTTAATACAGGGATGTATATTCTTAATCCTGAAGTCTTAGATTTAATACCAGACGATACTTTTTTTCATATAACTCATTTGATGGAGAAATTGAAAGGAAATGGAAAAAAAGTAGGTGTATATCCTGTTTCAGAGAAATCGTGGTTAGATGTTGGACAGTGGAGTGAGTATAGTAAGGCAATTGATTTGCTGCAGTAATTATTTGTAAAGATTTAAAATAAATATATCTTTTTATGAAACTAGCAGATAATACTAAAATAAAATATATTCAAAACTTGATACAGCGCTATAATCCAGATAAATATTTGATCAAGGAAATTTAATTTTTTAGAATTAAGAATTGGAGTTATAATTACAGAGTGATGAAAAAAAGAGAATCGAAAATAAATTTATTATTCCCAATTGAAACAAGTGCAAGAGAATTTGATCAAAGAATATTTATGGGAGTAAAGTGTGCTTCTAATAATCGAATTATATATATCGGAGAACAACAGATTATTAGATTATTATCCTTTGTATTAAGGAGAGGAGTTTTTTATGGTAAACATTTGTTTGGAAAACCATCATTTTCTGATATGGGATATTATAAAAGGTTAAAGCGACGAAATTTTAAACTTGTATATTTAACCGAAGAAGGGGCTGTATTCCCTGGTAAAGAAGATACGTGGGAATATTTGTTAGAGCAAGGGAGTAATCCATCTGTTCTTGATGCTGAAGATTTTTATTTAACATGGGGAGAGTGGCAGAAAAAACATAGCTTATCACAAGATAAAGTTAATGCTAGTGTAATAGTAACGGGTCATCCTAGATTTGATTTATATTCTCCAAAATATTCTTCTTATTTTAAAGAAGATGTTGAAAAAATTAAAAAGAAATATGGAGATTACATACTGTTTAATACTTCTTTTTCTCTAGGAAATAACGGAACAGGAGGAGAAAAGTATATTTTCCAATCAACTAAATCATATAATGTTAATGTAAAAGAACATAGAAAGTATAGATTTAATAGATATCGAACACAGTTAATAGCAATAGCTGATACTGTTAAGTTAATAAATGAACTTAGTTTAAAATTTCCAGAATTAAATATTATAATTCGCCCTCACCCAAGTGAAAATACGAATTTGTATAAGAATATTTTTCAAAATATTGAAAATGTGAAAGTTATTTATGACGGACCTGTTACTCCTTGGATATTAGGAACTAAAATATTATTTCATAGTGGATGTACGACAGCGATCGAGGCAAGGTTAGCTAATATACCTGTTATTTCATATGCAGAAAATAGCAATCAGGAAGATTTAATTTACTTGGCAGAGAAAAATAGTTTACAACTTACAAATATTGACGAAATTATCGATTTTATAGAACAGAAAGATTTTAAAGATAGTAAAGTTTGTAAGGATGAATTGTCTTTATCTCTACTTCATAATTTTGAGAATAGAAATACTATACAAAAAGTTTCAGAGCTAATTGATGAATCATGCAATTCTTTATCAGATAAACCAATAAGTAGATTTAATTCTTTTATTAACATAATGATAACACCTGCTTATAGTTTTTATTGGATAATAAAATATATTTACTTGTTTTTTTCGATAAGAACAGCAGTTTATGTTGATTTTAGAAAGAGGTTTAGTAAATTTAATAAGAAGGAAGTATTAAAAAAAGTTGCTTTAGCTAATGAAATTATGGGGACAAATGTTAAGGTAAAATTCCATAATAAATATTTATTTAGTTTAGTTTCAGAAGAAAATAAGAAATAGTGGAAAGTAACAGCAAAGTAAGTATTATACTTTTACAGCAGATTTTATTTGCTCTTTTTTTGGTAAGTAATTCAATTAGTGAAATATTTAGAACAACTTTCTATCCGGGGACAATTATTATACCCTGTATGTTTTTACTTTTTCTATTGGGTATCTTAAAATTTAATACAGAATCTTATATTGTAAAAAAGAATGAAATGATTTTAATTTCTCTATTTGTAATTATTTCATTATATAGTTTTTTGTGTTGCATTATAAGAAATAATTTTGATTCGATAATTAAGTCAATGGATTTAGTTTTAATTTTTATGTTTTATTTTATTGGGAAAGATTTATCGAGAAAAGAATCTAAATTAATCGGTAGTATAGTTGTAACTTTTACGATTATTCATTCATTATTATTATTATGCGATTATTCGGTATTTTACTTAGATCGTAAGATAAATTATTTATTAATAACAATGAGTATTAGTTACGGAGCCATAGTTTCAATGGTAAAATTATTTGAAACATCTGTTAAATTAATTTATCGCATATTTTTTTTCATTATAATGGTTTTATCTATTTGTGCAATATCAAGAACTCACTCAAGAGTTAACTTTTTGGTACTAGTTCTTTTTTTTATGTTTCTTTTCATTAGAAAAAATGCAACAAGAAAAAATATAAAATATTTGATTATTTTAGTTTTGCTTTTATTTGTAACTTTTAGTCCCATTATTAATTATTTAATGGAAAATTCTCTTGTTGTAAAGAGAATAATGAGTTATAGTGTTAGTAACTATGAGCATTCACGACAACAGATATTTGATACACTTATTAGTGGATTTGATACGTTTAAATATATTGGATTTGGAACAGGGGGAACAGAAACGTTCCTAATGTCAAGAATAAATCAACCATATCCCCACAATTTATTTCTTGAATTTTATACAGAATATGGAATTTTAGGAGCAATTTTTTCTTTGTATTTATTTTATTTTATTTCAAGACTTTTACTTTTTAAAGTAGACTGGCACAATTATTCAGAAAAACTATATGCTTTAATTTTAGTATTTCTTCTTTTACTATATATGAAATCATTTTCATTATATAATGCATATCCAATTTTTCTATTTATTGGGTTATTAGTTAATCTTTCCAATACAAGAATACAAAAACCTATAAAAAAATCAATATATGGTTAAAGTTGTTGCTTTATTATTATTTCGGGGACTCTCAATGATAGTCTCTTTCTATTTATCTGTACTTATCGTAAATGTTTTGGGAACAGAAAAGTCAGGAGTATATTTTTATATCGTATCCTTTGTCTCCTTTTCAGCATCGGCAATAGCTTTAGGTTTAGGAAGAAACCTTCTGAAAGAAATTTCTTTAAACCAAAGTAGGATCTCATATATAAATAGTATTCTTATGAAATCAGTAGGAATATTAAGTATATCATATTTTATTTTTATTTTTATTTTTAGAATTATCTTGGATTATAATATTCCTAAAGCTATTACGGAAAATAATTTACAACTTGCAGTGATAATAATAATTCTCCCTTTTACACTAAATGAGTTATTATCTTTTGCATTCCAAGGTGTTGATAGGTTGTTTTTGAATGTGTTATATACAAATATTGGAGTTCAGATTTTACTGCTTATATCATTTTTATGCAATTTTATAGACAATATTGAAACGTTATTAACTTTATATTTTTGGTTTAATTTTTCTTTGGTAATTTTTGGATTTATAACTTTTTTTAGAAAAGTTTCTTTTACATTTGCTTTTTCTGAAGTGAAAAGTAAAGTTCTATTAAAAAATTCGTTCCCTCTTTTCTTATCTAATGTAGTAAGCCAACTATTTTCATTTATTTTGATTTTCTTCGTAGAATTTTTTCATTCCTCGGGAGAAGTAAGTTATTTTTCAGTATGTTTAAGAATCGCAACGGCACTATCTATTGTAAATTTTTCGGTTTCTAGAGTATATGCACAGAGGTTTGGGAAATTAGTATCAGAAAATAATTGGACTGGTCTTAAAAGATCTTATTTTAAATCATTAAAAGTAGGAATTTTTTTTCTGATACCAGCAGCGCTAATTGGGATATTATTTTCAAAAACAATATTATCAATATATAATAAAGATTTTGTAGGACAGTTTATATTGTTAATTGTTCTTATGGTTGCTCAGCCACTGTCTTTTTTAGGAGTGATAGGATCATTTATTTTACAAATGTTGAGTAAAGAAATGTTTATTAGAAATATATATATAACTGTATACTTAATATCGATACTTGTTAGTGTATTGCTAATTTATAAATTTTCTGTTTATGGAGCAGCAATAACTTTGGTTATTAATTACAGTTTAATAGCATTTTTGTCTATGAGAAAAGTGCATTATGTATTATTACAAAAAACAAATCAATAATGAATAATAACCAAACTATAAAAATATCAATCGTTATTACTACAAAGAATCGACTTCATCTTTTAATAAGAGCATTAAAAAGTGTGTTGAATCAAACATATTCTAATACAGAAGTTATTGTTATTGATGATTGTTCAGATATTTCTATTTTAGATTATTTGAAAGCGTTAGATAATCAAATCATTTATTATCGATTTGATCATTCTGTTGGAGCTAATACTTGCAGAAATAAAGGAGCTGCTATTTCTACAGGAGACTATATAGCTTATTTGGATGATGATGATGAATGGTTACCTAATAAATTAGTTCAGCAGTTAAAAGCTTTGAATGAAACGAAGGCTGAATTTTGTTATACAGCAAAGAAAATTTTGTATTCAAGAGAAAACAAAATATATAAAGAGCGTTA
>JAKSCO010000180.1 GCA_022360575.1 Bacteroidales bacterium
AATTTAAATGACCTATCTAGTCGTTCCGATAAATTCTCAAACATATCTTTTAAAATCTTTATTAATCAACACAAATTTAAATTAAGTGCCTATAATTTCAAAATACGAAAATTTAGATTTGTTGTATTATCTAAAGGCACTTTCGTTTTTACATACGATCGGGGACATTAATTCCCAACAAATGCATACCCGAATTAATTACCTTACTAACCTGTATCGATAAAAAGAGTCTAAACAGAAGCTTATCTCGATCGGTTTCGCTAAATATAGGATGATCGTGATAAAACTGATTGTATTCTTTTACTAAATCGTATACATAGTTAGCTATAATTGCTGGCGAGAAATTTTTCGCTGCTTCGTTTAATATCTCTGGATATGTATGTAAAAATTTTATTAACTGCAACTCTTTTGCCGAAACCTCAACCTGATCCGAAACCTGAGTTGGTATTTCAATATCTTTCTCGGCTGCTTTTCGTATTAACGATTGTATTCGAGCATAAGTATATTGTATAAAAGGCCCTGTATTTCCATTAAAATCAATAGATTCTTTAGGGTCAAATGTCATTGTTTTTTTAGGATCTACTTTTAATATAAAATATTTTAAAGCTCCTAATCCTATAGTTTTTACTATTTCTTTTTTCTCTTCGGCAGAATAATTATCTAGTTTGCCTAGCTCTTGCGACATCTCTTCGGCAGTACTAACCATACCTTCAATAAGATCATCAGCATCAACAACTGTTCCTTCGCGCGATTTCATTTTACCCTCAGGAAGTTCAACCATTCCGTAAGATAAATGATGTAAATAATCGGCCCACGAATATCCCAGTTTGCTTAAAACAATTTTAAGAACCTGAAAATGGTAGTTTTGCTCATTACCTACAACATAAATCAACTCGTTGGCATTATAATCAGTAAATCGTTGACGAGCTGTACCCAAATCCTGAGTCATATAAACCGATGTTCCATCAGAACGTAATAAAAGTTTTTGATCTAAACCTTCATCTTTTAAATCGATCCAAACAGAGCCGTCTTCTTTTTTAAAGAATACACCTTTTTCGAGACCCTCTTCAACCAGCGATTTTCCTAGTTTGTAAGTCTCCGACTCAAAATATACTTTATCAAAATCAACACCCAACTCTTTGTATGTAACATCGAAACCATTCAATACCCAAGAGTTCATCTTTTCCCACAAAGCAATAACTTCTGAATCTTTAGCTTCCCATTTACGAAGCATTTCTTGGGCTTCTAGAATTAAAGGAGCATTTTTCTTAGCATCGTCTTCGGTGCTTCCTTTATCAACTAGTTCTTTTATTTCTTTCTTATATTCTTGATCGAATTTTACATAAAAACCACCAACCAAGTGATCTCCTTTCTTATTCGCTTTTTCAGGAGTTACATCATCACCCCATTTTTGCCAAGCAAGCATCGACTTACAAATATGTATTCCTCGATCGTTTACAAGATTAACTTTTACAACATTATTACCTTGCGATTTTAAGATTTGAGCAACAGAATATCCTAATAAGTTGTTTCTGATATGTCCTAAATGTAATGGTTTGTTTGTATTTGGCGATGAATACTCGATCATCATAGTTCGCGAATTTTCATCGGCTTCGATAAATCCATAACTATTGTTATTTCCTACCGAATTGATAAAATCTAGCCAAAAACTTTTATCTATTGTTAGATTTAAAAATCCTTTAATAACATTATAAGAGTTTATTTCTTTTACATTTTGCTGTAGATAATCGCCTAATTCGGTTGCTGTTTGCTCGGGCGATTTTTTTGACATACGCAATAAAGGAAAAACAACTAAAGTAAAGTCGCCCTCAAAATCTTTTCTTGTTTTTTGAATTTGAATTGTTTTCGCATCAGGTGCCTGATCGTAAATGTCATGCACAGCTTCAATTACAGTCTCTATCAGTTTTGATTCAATATTCATTCGTCGAAGAAATTTTCAAAATATTTTTTAATACTATTTGCTTTAAACTAAGCGCACAAAGATAAAGCCAAATTACTCATTAAGCAAATTTATTAAACATCTTAACTCATAAGATATTCGCAGTAAAAACAAAAGCTTTAAAGTATTGATTTTAAAATAAAACTATCAGAATATCCAAATCAGCAATTATCCTCATAAAATTGTTCAGAAAATACATCTACAAATAATGTAAGGACTATTTGACCGAATACTTCTGTGTATAATCACAACATTAAATTATAAGAACCGATAGGTTTGCTAACCTAAAAATATAGGTTCAGAACCAGAAATTTTGGGTTAATTACCGAAATGCTTCTATAAATAACCGAAATACATCTCTAAATTATAGATACAGATAGGTTAACCATCCGGAAATTTGGGTAAATTACGCAAATGGACAGGTTAGTCAACCGAAAAATATAGGTTCAGAACCGAAAATTTTAGGTTAATTACCGAAATGCTTCTATAAATAACCGAAATACATCTCTAAATTATAGATACAGATAGGTTAACCATCCGGAAATTTGGGTAAATTACGCAAATGGACAGGTTAGTCAACCGAAAATTTTAGGTTAATTACC
>JAKSCO010000016.1 GCA_022360575.1 Bacteroidales bacterium
AAAAAGCAAATTGGTGGCTCCCCAGGTCAATTGAAGTTAAATTGGAATGGGGTCTGATTTTAAATTGAAAAACAAATGCCCAATTAATGGGCGCTACAGAAGATAATTTTATGAATTCCGACTTTAGTCGGTTAATAGTGAAAAAAATTATATTCTTTATTATAAACCTACAAAAATTAGAAATTATGAGTACTTTAAAAAATTTAATCAAAGTTCACATTACAGAAGAAGAAAAAACTTTAATTGACACTGCTATTGATAGCTTAGAAACTAATCTTTCGGACAAAGTCGTAAACTTGACTGGATCAGAGCGTAAACGATACGGGAGTATTAGCGAACAAAACAAATTGTTTGTGAATAAGGTTTTTTATTATTCTAAAGATCAAAGCTCGCTAAGAAGCCCCGATGTAGATTGGGATGAATTTAACAAAGATTATATTTCTCGAAATTTACTCGAAGGCTATATCTCTCGTATTAAAAACCTACTCGATGGGCTAGAAAACACGAAAACTCTACACGATCACGACTGCTACCAAGCTGCCTTAGACGATTATTCGTATACCAACTACAAGATAGGAACTTCGACACCTGGTTACGAAGAAAAACAAAACGAATTGAAACAATTCTTTACTCGATCAAAATCAAAAGATGAGGATAAATAAAGTCAGTTAACATACTTTAACATTGGATTAGTTAACACATCTAAGAGCTGATTATAAAACAATCAGCTCTTTTTTTGTATTCTCGATAATAAAATAACACCAAACTTTAAAAACAAGCCAAATCACAAATTAAATGCGGTTAAGTAAGCTGAAAATTGGGGTTACTTAAGCAAAAATTTAGGTTCACCAACCGAAAATTTTAGGTTATTTACCAAAACAGATAGGTTCCGAACCAAAAAATTTCGGTTATTTATCGAAATGCTTCTATAAATTAGAGAACCAGATAGGTTTCGAACCGAAAAATTTCGGTTATTTATAGTAGTGTCTCAGATTTTGTGTAAATCTTATTTTAAAGCAATATGCTTACATCTTTTCTCGATTTTATTAGTCTTTATACTAAAAGATTATATACTAACCTTAATTTTTAAAAACCAACATTATGATTACACCTAAAATTAAATTTACTATTGCTGCAATTTTTTTGTGTGCAAGCAGCCTATTTGCTAAAGAAAAAATTATAACTACAAACGATGGAGTTAAACTGTATGTAGAAATAAAAGGCGAAGGAGTTCCGTGTTTATTTATTCATGGAGGTCCTGGACAAGGTAGTTTTTATTGGCAAAAATTTGGGAATCAGTTTTCGGAAAATCAGTTTAAAATGATTTATCTAGACCAGCGAGGATGTGGACGTTCTTCGAGTCCACAAAACAATGATTATTCATTAAACCGAATGATTGGAGATTTTGAAACGATACGTAAAAGTCTGAACATTGACGAATGGTTTATTATGGGGCATTCGTTTGGAGGAATATTACAAGCGACTTATGCTGAAGCTAAGCCCTCTAAAATTAAAGGAATTTTAATGTTTCAATGTACTTTAGATTTTTTTGCTAGTATTAATTCTCAGATTCCGAAAGTAATCAAAATGTACAATTTGGAAAATACGGATTATTTAACCAACAAAGCAATTCCGATAAAGCAACGTATCGATTCAATGTATCTGAAAATAGCTCAAAAAAACATCGATCCGTGGGCAATATCATTTACTACACAAAAACAATCAAATATATTCAGACAAATATTTTCAGAAATGCCCAATGAATGGAATCAGGATTTCAGTAAAGAAGCATTTGAAATTGATGATTACAATAAGAATTTCTATTCGATTTCTGACAAGATAAATATTCCTGTTTTATTTTTCTACGGAACCGAAGATATTAATATTGGAACCGAGCATCTAGATCAAGTAAAATTTCCTAAAGTGTTGTATTATTCTATAAAGGGTAAGCATATGGATTTTATCGACAACAAAATTGATTATCAGAAAGCAATCAATGATTTTTTATTCGAATTTTACTAATAATAAAGCCGATATAAAATCGGCTTTTATCTTTATTTTACAAATTCTACTTCGTATAAATAAGGCCAACATTTTCCGGTAACAAAAATTCTGTTATTTTCTTTATCGTAGGCTATTCCATTAAAAACATAATCTGTATTGCCAACATAAGCTTTCGGAACAAGATTATTACAATCGATTTGCTTTACAACTTTTCCTGTTTTAATATCAAAAGCCACTATAATATTTTTTTGATACACATTAGCATAAACTAAACCATCAATATACTCTAGTTCGTTTAAATATCTTACGGCTCCATTGTTATCATAAATATCTATTTTACTAATCTCTGTAAAATATTCCGAATCTAGAAGATGGATTGTTTGCGAACCATCGCTCATAATAAGTTTTTCTCCATCATTTGTCAGTCCCCAACCCTGAGTATTGTACCCTATTGTATTTATTAACTTAAAGTTATTTTTATCGTACACAAAACCTTTCCTCGATTGCCATGTGAGTTGAATAATTTTATCTCCGAATATAGTAACTCCCTCGCCAAAATACGACTGAGGCAAGGCTAATTCGGCAATTAGTTTTCCTGTTTTAAAATCAATTTTCTTTAATACCGATTTACCTCTACGCCCGGTTCCTTCATACAATATTCCGTTTTCATAAATCAAACCCTGAGTATAATCATCTTTATTATGTGGATAAGTTTTCTTTATTACACAACGATATTTTTCGGGGACAATATCTGATTTAAATCGTAGTTTTAAGTAATAATTATCAATAACATTACCTTTACTATAAGCTTTTATTGTTAATAAGTTATTGCCTACATTTAAATCCTGAGTTTGCCAACTATATTTTAATTCATTAGGATAAACAACCGATTTCTTTTTATTTGATTCAAATACAAGTGAATCTAGCTGTATATCCTTTTTTTTCAATTCCATTTCGATCGGAATTAAATCGCCAACAGTAAATAATCTTCCCGATTTAGGCGAATTTACCTTTATTACAGATACCCTATGGTTAGTTTTCTTTGGATTTCCTTTTGCATTATTATGTTGTTTGTGTGTGTTGCACGAAACAGAAAAAATAATTACAAGTGTTACTAATACAAATCTCTTTACAATCATTTTATAAATTAATTATTTGTTTTACTCTGTGCCACAATAATCATTATAATTTATTTTGATTTTAGCAAAAATATTCTTTTTTCTCAGAATTCAAGTAATAATTCATTTTCATATCTATTTGTAATTGATGTAAAAACAATAATTATGAATAACCAGTCGACAAAAATATATAACCCAGTGATCTTTTATTCTTTGAGTGTAAAATTTAGACTATATTTTATTTTTCAACCGTAAGCTATTTAGAACTACCGAAACCGAACTAAATGCCATGGCTGCTCCAGCAACCATCGGACTTAGTATGAATCCGGTAAAAGGATATAAAATCCCTGCAGCAATAGGAATAGCTATTATATTGTAAACAAAAGCCCAAAATAAGTTCTGTTTAATTGTTATTAAAGTTTTCTTTGATAATTTAATTGATGTTGCAATTTTTTGTAAATCGCCTTTTACTAAAACAACATCAGCACTTTCAATTGCAATATCAGTTCCTTGCCCCATTGCTATTCCTAAATCAGCCTGAGTTAAAGCTGGCGAATCATTTATTCCATCACCAACCATGGCCACAGTATTTCCTTCGTCCTGTAACTGTTTTACATATTTTTGCTTTTCGTGAGGTAATACTTCTGCTTTAAAAGAATCAATCCCTGTTTTTTCTGCAATTTGTTTTGCTATAGCTTCGTTATCGCCTGTAAGCATAAAAACTTTAAGATTCATTTTATGTAAATCGTCTATTGCTTTAACCGAGCTCTCTTTTATTGCATCACTCACTAATATCAATGCAACTAACATCTTATTTTTTGCAACAAAAATTTTTGTTTGTGCAACATGCTTATCGAAGTATTGTTGTTCTTCTTCAATATTTACTTTATGCGTTTTCATCAACTGATAATTTCCAATAAGATAGTCATTATCATAAATAGTTGCAGACACCCCCATTCCGGTATAACTCTGAAAATCGACTACATTTAAACTTTCATTCGATAAATAATTTAATGATTTTACTATCGAATCAGCTAAAGGGTGCTCCGATTTTCTTTCTATAGCTAAAACATCTTCGAGTATTTGATCTCTCTTTACATCGCTTTGTAGCCAAATTATCTCATTTATCTCGGGCTGCCCTTTGGTTATTGTTCCTGTTTTATCAACGACCACAACATCTATTTTCTTTGTGTTCTCTAGTGTTGTAGCATTTCTTATCAATACTCCTAATTCGGCTCCTTTACCTATTCCTACCATTAGTGCTGTTGGTGTTGCCAAGCCTAATGCACACGGACATGCAATAATCAGCACTGTTATTAAAGCTACAATTGCATGTGTAATCTGGGGGGCAGGTCCTAAAAAAAACCAGCATAAAGCGCTTATAATAGATATTCCCATAACCACAGGAACAAAAAAGGAAGCTATTTTATCAGCAATTTTCTGAACTGGCGCCTTACTTCCCTGAGCCTTTTGTACTATGTTTATAATTTGCGAAAGCATAGTATCTTTACCTACTTTCTCTGCTTGCATTTTAAAGCTTCCTCTTTTATTTAAAGTAGCTCCTATAAGCTTATCTCCTTCGTGTTTTTCAACCGGAATCGACTCGCCAGTAATCATACTTTCATCAACAGAAGAACTTCCTTCAATAATTTTACCATCCACGGGAATCTTTTCGCCCGGACGAATAATTATTACATCATTTTTAACAACATCATCAATTTTAACCTCAATTTCTTTATTATTTCGTAAAACACGCGCTGTTTTTACTTGTAAATCCATTAATTTCTTAATCGAATCTGATGTGCGATATTTTGCTTTTGTTTCTAAATACTTACCTAACAAGATTAAAGCAATAATAACCACTGCAGACTCATAGTAAACATGAGGCTGAATTCCTTTAGAACTAAGAATATGAGGGAAAACGGTATTAAATAAGCTAAAAACAAAAGCAGTTCCTGTACTTAAAGCGACTAAAGTATCCATATTTACAGATTTTGCTCTTGCTTGCTTTGTAGCAACAATAAAAAAATTACGACCAAACCAACCTAAAACAGGAATCGTAAAAAATAACATAATCCAGTTAGCATGAGTAATATTTGGAAAAAACATAGCTATGCAAAAGACCGGAATACTCAATAACAAAGAAAAGATTACTTGCTGTCTCGCTTTAACAAGCTTTTGTTCATTATCTGCATCTTCTTTATTAGGTTTATCTCCTAAAATAATCGTATATCCTGCATTATGAATTTTCTCTTGAAAATCAAACTCCGAGACTAAATCTGTATCATATATTACAAAAATAGAAGCCGAAGCATAGTTCACAGCTGCTGTTTTCACTCCATCAATCGAAGCAATTATCGATTCAACGTTCTGAGCACAAACAGCACAACTCATACCTTCGATCTTATATGTATCTTGTTTTACACCCATGCTTATGATTCTAGTGTTAATAAATTTCAAAACAAATAATTAAAATCTTACAATCCAAATACAAAAAATGAACTTTTTAACAAAAGCTCACATTAGATGTAACTATAAATTATTTTATATTCTGTTATTTAGATAAGTTCAATGTTATATCCTATTGCTGTAATTCCTTCTAGAATTATCTTAACAAAATTATCATCAGGATTTTCGATTGTTGTAACTTTAATTAATCGATCTGGGCTATCTAAATCAACAACCCAAGTATTAACTTCAGGGATAGAATTCATAAAATCTTGTATAGCATCAACACATCCGCTACACTTTAGATTACTTTTAAATTTTATGGTATTCATGATTTTTAAATAGAAGGAATCGACCCCGAAAGCTTCAAAGAAAATGATTATGAGAAAAATTACCTTGTTATTAACCCTACTTCCGGAGCCGATTGTTATTTTAGAACAATTTATTTATAAAATTGTTTTGTTTCAAAATGTTTGGTAAAGATAAAAATATTTTTTATCAATCCTATTTTTTATTCAAAAATTTTAAAGAACTTTTTTAAAGAAGAAATATTATCATTTCTTATGCTAGCAAATGTATAAAATAATTCTACGAATCAAAACTTTTTTTTAATAAAAATACATTTAAATTATTGCTAAGGTGGCTAAAATAATGAACTGCAATATAAAAGAAGGTGAAAATATTTTTGAAATATTTTGTAGAAAAATAAATAAATAGCTAAAAAAATTCTTATCTCTGTAAATATAGTTTTATCACTAATAGTAAAGTCAATATGAGAAATAGAAAAATGTCCAAACAGATTTATATCCCTTTATAAAATCATATATTGCATAAACCCCAAATTTATACGACAATACAACAGCTACTATAATTTTCTCTCTATATACTTATTATTCTCTTCAAATAAATACTTTTTTATATTCTGAAATATCAATAATTTGATATTGATTTAAGTTTTTCCATCTTTGCAACAAAATTATCTATTTTCTGGTTTTAGGTTTACTGTTTAATATTTTATTTAGATTTTTATGTCGTACGTACGTCCAAAGAAAAGTTTGGGGCAACACTTTTTAAAAGATAATAATATAGCTCATAAAATAGTTCAAGCTACCGAAGGTTTAGAACAAAAAACAATTTTAGAGATTGGTCCAGGGACTGGAGTATTAACCTCTATCTTAATAAATAAAGAAGATATTGATTTATATGCAATTGAAGTAGACTCTGAATCATATGATTTTTTACAAGCAAGCTATCCTTCATTAGGATCTAAGTTAATCTTTAAGAATTTCTTAAAATTTGATTTAAACGAAACCTTTAAATCTCCTATTACTATAATAGGAAATTTTCCTTATAATATTTCGAGTCAGATATTCTTTAAAATTCTTGAATATCGGGATTTAGTTCTTGATGTTGTTTGCATGATTCAGAAAGAGGTTGCAGAAAGAATAAGTTCTCCACATGGAAATAAGACCTATGGAATATTAAGTGTTTTTTTACAAGCTTTTTATGATATTGATTATTTATTTACAGTTCCTCCTGGGGTTTTTAATCCACCTCCAAAAGTAAATTCGGGAGTAATTCATTTAAAACGTAATCAACGGAAAGCTTTAAGCTGTAATGAATCTTTATTTTTCAAAATAGTTAAGCAAGGATTTAATCAAAGGCGAAAAACACTGCGAAATTCATTAAAAAGTATTTTAGTAAATTTACAATTAGACGATGAAATTTTAGGGAAACGTCCGGAACAATTAGATGTTGAGGGTTTTATTTATTTAACCAATCTTATCGAGAGAAAGCAACAAGAATGATTTAATTAAATTCAACATAAACTCAGGGTATGCAATTCGAATTAACCAAAGAATTTATAGATCTGTTAAAAGATCAAATAGCGAACAATGACGAGGCAGGGGTTTTTGAAAATGTAAAAGATCTTCATCCAGCAGATTTAGCTGAGATTTATAATGAACTTAATATTGATGAAGCTCGATTTATACATGTAAAACTAGATGATGAAATTGCTGCAGAAGTTTTAGTAGAACTAGAAGAAGATGATAGAGAACGATTTTTAAAAGTTCTCCCGAGTGAAGTTATTGCCAAACAATTTATAGATAAGTTAGATTCAGATGATGCAGCTGACTTAATTGGAGAACTTCCTGAAGAAAAACAAGAAGAAGTAATTTCTCATCTTGATGATTTAGACCATGCAGGTGATATTGTTGACTTATTAAACTATGATGAAGATACTGCTGGAGGTTTAATGGCTAAGGAATTAATTACAGTTAATGAAAACTGGAATATTATGACTTGCCTTAAAGAAATGAGAAAACAAGCAGAAGATATAGATGAAGTTTATTATGTATATGTTGTTGACGATAATAATGTTTTAAAAGGAACCTTGTCTTTAAAAAGGTTACTACTTACAGCAACAAATCGGAAAATAGTTAATATAATCAATACAGATATTATTTCAGTAAAGACTGATACTCCTTCGGAAGAGGTTGCTAACATAATGAATAAATACGACTTAATAGCTTTACCTGTTATTGATACCTTAAACCGACTAATAGGACGAATTACAATTGACGATGTTGTTGATGTAATTAGAGAAGAAGCAGAAAAAGATTATCAATTAGTTTCAGGTATTACCCAAGATGTTGAATCATCAGACAACGCTTGGTTATTAACAAGAGCGAGAATCCCTTGGCTTTTTATTGGTTTGTTTGGAGGAATAATTGCAGCATTGGTAATGCAAGTTTACGAAGGTGATCTTGGGAAATTTCCTAAAATGGCATTTTTTATACCATTAATTGCAGCTATGGGAGGAAATGTAGGTGTACAATCATCATCAATTATAGTGCAAGCATTAGCAAGCAATTCAATGGGGTTTGAAAGCATTGGGAGGAAATTACTAAAAGAATTTGGTGTAGCTATAATAAATGGAAGTATCCTTGCTTCGGTTATTTTTATTTACAACTACCTTTTAAGTGATTCTTTTGCCCTAACAATATCGGTTAGCACAGCCCTTTTTGCTGTTATTATTTTTGCATCAATGTTTGGAACATTTGTCCCAATGTTATTAAATCGATTTAAAATAGATCCAGCTTTAGCAACCGGACCTTTTATAACTACGGTAAATGACATTATGGGTTTATTTATCTATTTACTTATTGGAAGGTTCTTTTTTCTTATTTTTTAACTAGAAAACTTTCCAATAAAAAGCCAAAAGAAAAATTATCGGAATGACAATACCTATGGTTACTAACCAGGCTCCTCGTCCTGTTATTCCGTTTTTTCCCTTTAAAATAAACAATCCACTTATAGCTAGAATGAACAAAGAAACGGCATAGATGTCAGAAAATATAGTCCATAGTTTATGTGGGTTATAGTGCATAAAGTTTACTTGATGAAAAATAAGTCGCCGATGTGTTTTTTCTAATTTTGCTTTAGCAGTTTCTAAATTGATTGTTATACTTCCATTCTTAATAAATACTTTCAATGTCTTTTTATTTGGTTGATAATGGGTTTTGTAATGTTCCCCTTCTGCATAAGTATCTAATATTGTCAATACTGATGTCTTATTAAGCTTACCTTTTATTAACAAATCTTTATTTATCCGAAATTCGGAAGCTTCTACTACATAGCTAGGATTCCAATCTCTCTTATGATTTAATGCAATTCCTGACAAACTATATATTATAGTCATAAAGCAAAAAATATATCCTAAATCACGATGAATACTCCTATTTAATTTTCTAATTTTCACGTAAATATATTTAAAATTTAACTTCTTAAAATTACTTAACCTCAAAACAAAATCAATATATTCATTATTGCTTATCCAATATTTCTTGGAAATACTTTTTTATTAAGATTTTATTCTGGGGGAAAATAAAAAATCCGGAAACAATACTATTTCCGGACAAATTTATAAATTATTTATAGAATTCTTCTAATGCGAATGTTCTTCTCCATGATCATGGCTGTGGTCATGGTCATGATCGTGATCATG
>JAKSCO010000337.1 GCA_022360575.1 Bacteroidales bacterium
AAATATTTACTGCAAAATATCATAAATAGGTTTACCCGTTGCCGAATTAGGTGCCGTTATATTTAATATCCACGAAATAGTTGGAGCAATATCGATAACCTCAACTGATTTATCAAGATGTTTTTGCTGAGTCTTCCACCCAAACCAAATTAAGGGGACATGAGTATCATAAGCATAAGCCGAACCCGAATTTGTTGCTTTCCCATTTTTCTCTATCCAACCAGGCTCTAAATTAACAATTACGTCACCCGATCGTTTTTGGTTATAAGTATTTTGCACTCGTTGATTTACTCCTGACTGAAAACTTGTGCTATTTATAGTTAAGCCCGGGAAAGCATTTGCTACTCCATTAAACTGAACCATAAAAGAAGCAACGTTTTGTTGTAATTCAAATAAATCAACTCCAGTTTCGTCAATTAAACTTTGATTAAAATAAATTTGGCGAGAATAATATGATTTTATCCATTCTCCATCTTTATGCAAAACACTTAAATAACTATTTAACAAAGTTACTGCTTTAGCTCCATCGAAAATTCCAGCATTTTGTTTTTTATACATTAGATATTCAGGCACATCTGCAACACCCCTATCTGATGTTACATATATCAATACATTATCGAGCCCTACTTCTTTATCCAAAAAATTGATCAGATGTTCTAAATCCTTATCTAATCTCAAAAAAACATCTTCAAATTCAACCGACCTTGGACCAAATAACTGTCCGACATAATTACTTGCAGAGAAACTTAACGATAAAAAATCGGGATATTGATCTTTTCCTAGTTTTTCGTTTACTATTGCAGATATTGCAAAATCTTTCGTAAAAGTATTTCCATACGGAGAATACTTCAGATATTTATAATCTCCTGATCTTTTTTTCAAATACGATAAATCATAAGGGAAAGTATGACGATAATTTTCAAAACCCAGTTCAAAATTATTATCATCAGGCAAACTATTCTTGTAATTATCAGACAAGGAATGCATACTAGCCCAATTTTTATCCATATAAATATCTTGGAAGCCTTTATTGTTGAAATCATCAACCCACAAAGGCAAAGAATCGGAATAATAGCTTCCTGTTTGCCATGTTCCATCAGCAACATTAAACCAAAAAGCATAATTAGCCAACTTACCTCCTGAAATAACAGATGAAACAGGATTTAACGAAATAGCTACAACCTTTGACCTACTGTTATTAGCTAATTTCATCTCATCGCCAAGAGTTGAACAGATTATATTTTGAGGAGAATAATTTTTTATCAATTTTCCGTTTTCGAAATAAAACTTTGGATCATTAGCACAACCAACAATTCTATTATTTAATTTATTGTACCAGTTATCTGATACAATTCCATGATCAGAGGGATTTGTTCCTGTGACAATACTCGCATGCCCAGGTCCATTCTGTGTTATTAAATAATTACAATGTGCCTGCGAACAAAGAACTCCATTGTTTATTATTCGTTTAAACCCATTTTCGCCAAACGATTCCCAATAACGCAAAAGCATTTCGTGTCGCATTTGTTCTATAACTATTCCTACAACTAATTTGGGAGTTTTATTAATATGATTTTGAGCAATGCTATTTAAGGATAAGAATATTAATAAAAAACAAAAGTAGATTCTGTTCATGTTTTCTAGAACTTAAAGATTTTTAGCTAAAATAACCAATACACCAATCCCTACAGACACACTTATTAGTATATTTAAAATCGCAAATAAATAATTTCCCGATTTAATTAACTCAAACGACTCGTAACTAAATGTCGAAAAAGTACTAAACCCTCCACAGAAGCCAATAACAATTAGAGCTTTAATGTTTGGAGGTATTTCAATTTTATTATTAAATAGATAAATAACAACACCTAAAATGGTAGTACTTACTATATTTGAAATTAAAGTTGCAACCGGATTAATGTTTTTAAAACTTGATGTAATAAAATAAGAAATGGTGAACCGAGCAAGACTACCCAATCCACCACCTATAAATATTGCTAGTAAAATATTCATTTAAAATATTTTTATACGTTAAATCGAATATTTAAAATATCACCATCTTCGACAATATAGTTTTTTCCTTCTACATTAAATTTTCCTGCTTCTTTCACTTTCACTTCCGATCCTAAACTTATATAATCGTTATATTTCATTACTTCGGCTCTAATAAATCCTCGTTCCAGATCACTATGAATAGCCCCGGCGGCTTGAGGTGCTGTCATTCCTTTTTTTATTGTCCAAGCTCTAATTTCTTTAGGTCCTACTGTAAAAAACGACATTAAATTTAGGAGCGAATAAGCACTTCGAATTAATTTATTAACACCTGGCTCTTTCAGTCCAGCATCTGATAAAAATTCATTTCTATCATCTTCATCCTCAAGTTCGGCAATTTCGGCCTCAAGTTTTCCTGCAATTATTAATATTTCAGTATCCTGATCTTTAAGAGCATCTTTAACCTTTTCAACATATTCGTTTCCTGTATTAGCCGATTGGTCGTCAACGTTACATACATAAACAACAGGCTTGGTAGTTAGTAGAAACAAATCATCAATATGTTTTTTATCTGCTTCCGAAAACTCATAGTCACGAGCATTTTTCATCGACTCTAAATGCTCTTTCAATCCATTTAAAATCTCAATACCTTGCTTTGCGTCTTTATCTCCTGTTTTTACAAGTTTCTCATATCTCTGTATTTTCTTTTCAACAGATTCCAAATCTTTTACCTGCAATTCAAAATCAATTGTCTCAATATCTCGAACAGGATCAACCGAACCATCAACATGAGGTAGATTCTCATCATCGAAACAACGTAAAACATGAATCAATGCATCCGTATTACGAATATCAGCTAAGAACTTATTACCAACCCCTTCGCCTTGATTTGCACCTTTAGTTAATCCAGGAATATCAAGTATTTCTACAGTAGCCGGAATTAACTTTTCTGTCGGTTGTTTTTCTGCCAATTCGTTTAATCTCAAATCAGGAACACTAATAACACCTATATTTGATTTATTCGAACTAAAAGCAAAATTTGTTATCTCAACCTTTGCATTCGACATACAATTAAATAGTGTTGATTTCCCAACGTTTGTTATACCTATAATTCCGCACTGTAAACCCATAATTATATTTTATCTTAAAAAATTCGTTTTGAGGCTTCAAAATTACACTTTTTCAGTTTTTTAAAAAGAGCTTTTTCAACAAAAAACAATTCGTCTTCAATTTACTAAAATAAATTGCAATTTATTAACATGAAAATCTGTATTTTTACAGCTTGAATTTTTCGAACTAATTTAGTAATAACAAACAACAAAAATGGCTGATATTCAAAATTTAGAAAAGATTGCATCGCAAGTTAGAAGAGACATAGTAAGGATGGTTCATGCTCAAAATTCGGGACACCCAGGCGGATCGTTAGGATGTACTGATTTTTTAACAGCATTATATTTCGATATTATGGAAGTTGATTCTAAAAAATTCGAAATGGATGGAAAAGAGGAGGATGTTTTCTTTCTATCTAACGGACACATATCTCCCCTTTGGTATAGCATATTAGCACGAAAAGGTTATTTCAATATCGAGGAGCTTGGAACATTTAGAACAATAAATTCGAGATTACAAGGACATCCTACAACAAAAGAAGGTTTACCTGGAATTAGAATAGCTTCTGGATCTTTAGGTCAAGGGTTATCTGCTGCATGTGGAACTGCTTTATCGAAAAAATTAAATAAAGACAATAAACTGGTTTTCTCTTTACACGGAGATGGAGAATTACAAGAAGGACAAATATGGGAAGCTGCATTGTTTGCTACTCAACACAAAATCGATAATATAATAGCAACCGTTGATTACAATGGGCAACAAATAGACGGAGCTGTTGATTCTGTTATGACACTAGGAAACCTTAGAGCAAAATGGGAAAGCTTTGGTTGGGAAGTTCTTGAAATGAACGGAAATGTAATGTCGGATGTTATAGATACAATAAACAAAGCAAAAACATTAACAGGAAAAGGGAAACCAATTGTTATTTTAATGAAAACAGAAATGGGAATGGGAGTTGATTTTATGATGGGATCGCATAAATGGCATGGAATAGCTCCTAACGACGAACAATTAGAAAGTGCTTTAAGTCAGCTAGAAGAAACTTTAGGTGATTACTAAGAAATTTCGTAAAACTAAAAAATAACTTTTGTTATCCTAAAACGGTATACAAACAGATCATGTCTAAAATAATCTAATATCATTTATAGTTTTATTAAGGCAGATCATAAATTTTAAATAAATGAAAAACATTGTAATTATTGCACACGATGTAAAAAAACCTGAAATGGTGCAATTCCTTGACGAACATAAGGAGTGGATTTACGGTGTGAAACTTATAGCAACAGGGAGAACTGCTGAGTTTGTAGAGTCGAGAGGGATTGAAGTAGAACACTTGAGCCCCGGGAAATCTGGTGGTTATATAGAAATTACTGATCGTATAAAACAAAAAGAAATTGATATCGTAATTTTCTTAAGAGATCCTCTTTTAAAAGTAGGTCATCATGAAGATATCCAGAATTTATTAGAGGCTTGTAATGTTAACAACATTCCGTTAGCAACAAATTATGCTAGCGCCCAATTAATTATTCTGGGTCAGATAAAAAAAGAAGATTACGAAAGACGTAAATCAATGGATTAAAAATTTAGGGTTTAACTTTCTACTATTACAACTTGAATCGAATAATAGCTAACATATTTATTTTTGTTTTTTTGTTTTGTGCAATAGGATTAAAAGCTCAAAACAAAGAAGAAACACCAACTACGAACATACTGTTTATTTTCGATGCATCGCAAAGCATGTATGGTTCGTGGGAAAGTGATAAAAAGATAAATATTGCACGTAAATATTTGATTCGAATGATCGATAGTCTGGAGAACTTGAGCAATGTTCAGATGGCACTTAGAGTTTACGGACATCAGAGTCCTGTTCCGCCTCAAGATTGTAGTGATACTAAATTAGAAATTCCTTTTTCGAAAAATAACGCAGGACAAATACGTCAGAAACTACGTTTTTTGATTCCTAAGGGAACTTCGCCAATAACAAATTCATTACTACAAGCTGCCAATGATTTTCCGAAATACACCCAATGTCGAAATATAATTATTTTGATTACTGATGGCATTGAAGCTTGCGATGGAGATCCTTGTCAGGCATCACTAGACTTACAAAAACGAGGGATTGTTTTAAAACCATTCATTATTGGTATTGGATTGGATCCTAAGGCACAGAAAATGTTCGATTGCGTAGGTCATACTTACAACAGTATAAAAGAAGAGAAATTTAACTCAACACTGAAAGTTGTTATTTCGAGAATACTTAACTCTACTACAGCTCAAGTAAATTTACTCGATGCTAATGGAATTCCTTCGGAAACAAATGTAAATATGACCTTTTTCGATCACATTTCAGGGAAAGTTAAATACAACCTTGTTCATACAATGAATTATATGGGCAATCCCGACACACTTGTTATTGATCCTCTTGTTAAATACGATATAATAGTACATACAATTCCGGCGGTAAAAAAAGAAAACATCGAACTTGCTATTGGAAAACATAATACCATAGGACTTTCGACACCTCAAGGAATACTGAAAGTAACAAACAAAAGCAATCTAAACAGAGATGTTACTGTATTAGTAAAATCGAAGGACTCGAGAAAAACTATTAATACACAGAAAATAAACTCTGAGATAAAATATTTAGCCGGAACTTATAGCTTAGAAATACTTACAATACCCAGATTATATATTGATAATGTAGAAATACATCAAAGTACTACAACAAAAGTAGATATCCCTCGTCCGGGGATTGCTAATTTTTCGTTATCAACATCGGGTTATGGTAGTATTTATAAAGAAACAGCTGATACATTGCAATGGATTTATAACCTAAACGAAACTCAATTGCGACAAAATTTAATTATTCTTCCAGGTGATTATCGTGTTGTATTTAGGGCTAAAAATTCCAGAGATTCGAAATATACAATTGACAAACGATTTAAGATTAAATCGGGCGCATCGAAAAAGATAACATTATTTTAAAACTAAAATAGCTTCGAAGAAAGTAAAATTGAAGAAACGCCAAGTCTGAAAAAGGAAGAAATAGACAGGCATAAATAAAGAAAAAATGAAGAAGATCGAATATTCAGAAAAGAAAGATACACGTTCTGGTTTTGGAGCAGGACTTTACGAACTAGGGAAGAAAAACGAAAAGGTTGTTGCCTTATGTGCTGATTTAACTGGCTCGTTAAAGATGAATGAATTTGCAAATGATTTTCCTGAACGATTTTTTCAGTGCGGTATTGCTGAAGCTAATATGATTGGAACTGCAGCAGGATTAACTATAGGAGGCAAAATTCCTTTTGCTGGGACTTTTGCTAATTTTGCTACAGGTAGAGTTTACGACCAAATACGTCAATCGGTAGCATACTCGGGTAAAAATGTAAAAATTTGTGCTTCGCATGCAGGATTAACTCTTGGCGAAGATGGAGCTACACATCAAATACTTGAAGATATAGGTTTAATGAAAATGCTTCCGGGCATGGTAGTTATAAATCCTTGCGATTACAACCAAACCAAGGCAGCAACAATTGCTATTGCCGAATACGACGGGCCTGTATATCTACGCTTTGGGCGTCCTAAGGTTCCTAATTTTACTCCTGCCGATCAGAAATTTGAAATAGGAAAAGCTATTACTTTAAACGAAGGTACTGATGTTAGCATTTTTGCTACCGGGCATTTAGTATGGAAAGCTATCGAGGCAGGCGTAATTCTTGAAGAAAATGGAATATCTTGTGAAATAATAAATATTCATACAATAAAACCTTTAGACGAAGAAGCTATATTAAAATCTGTAGGTAAAACAAAAGCTGTAGTTACAGCCGAAGAGCATATGATGAATGGAGGTTTGGGCGATTCTGTAGCTCAATTGTTAGCTCGAAAAATGCCAACACCTATTGAGATGGTTGCTGTTAACGACACCTTTGGCGAAAGCGGAAAACCAGAAGAGTTATTAACAAAATACGGAATAGATACACAAGACATAGTAAACTCTGTAAACACTGTTTTAAAAAGAAAATAATCCAGATATTCCTCTTGTAAAAGCATCATGTACGAATACAGCGATAAAGAATTATTAGATTTATTTAGCGATAATGAAAAAAGAAATTACGCATTTAATTTAATAGTACGCAAATATCAAGAAAAATTATATTGGCATATTCGTAAAATTGTAATACGACATGATGATGCTGATGATATTTTACAAAATACCTTTGTTAAGGTATGGAAAGGATTAGATCGATTTAGACACGATTCGAAATTATATACTTGGTTATATCGAATTGCTACAAACGAATCGCTTACTTTCTTAAAACAACAAAAAACAAAATTTTTATTGCCTCTTGTTGATTACGAAAACTATTTAAATGAAACTCTCGAAAGTGATGAATATTTTAATGGTGATGAAATACAACGTAAGCTACAAAAGGCAATATTATGTTTGCCCGAAAAACAACGTATTGTTTTTAACTTAAAATATTTTGAAGAAATGAAATACGACGATATGTCCGAAGTTTTGAATACTTCTGTTGGGGCATTAAAAGCTTCTTATCATCATGCTGTTAAGAAAATTGAGAATTATTTTAATGAAGATTAAACTTTTACATAAAGCCAATGTCAAATGGGCATTAGGGATTTTAATGGGGGATTGTTATGAAAGATTTTAATTTGAATTTGGATGAATTGAAGGGGAAATCAAAAAATCCATACTTTGTTCCAGACAATTATTTTAATGAATTACCTACACGTATTCAAAACAAAATAATGTCTGAATCGAAAAAACAAATTTGGGGTATTCATATTTTTCAAAAAGTAGCTTCTCAGCTTGCTTTAGGATTTATGATTGTTCTTTTTGCTACAACAGCAATTATCAGTGTTGATTTTATTTTATCAAATAGAACTCAAAAAATAAATGACGGTTTTTTTTCGCGAGAAACAGAAATTGATGCATCTGAATTTAGCGAAGAACACTTTATCAATATGCTTTTAAATGATAAAAGAGAATCATTAAAAACAAAAGAAATTGAAACTAAGCATTACATTAATTATCTTGTAAATGAAAATATCGATTACTGTTTATTAATGAACGAAATGCACTAATAAGATTACAATATCGATACAACACAATACAATTTCGAAAACATCAGAGTTTATAAAAACTCACGAAATAACATCTAAGTGCATTAATAATTTAAAATATCATTGTTTAACTATAAAATTTATTCTTGTGAAATTAAAGTTATTTGTATTTGTCTTATTTATTCTTAGTTTAAGTACAAATATGTCAGCTCAAAATAATGCTGAAGAAAAGATAAAATCAGAAAAGATTGCTTTTTTTACCAATATAATAGGACTTACAGCAAAAGAAGCACAAGTATTTTGGCCTGTTTATAACGAATACTGGAATAAAAAAAATACTATTCTTAACAAAAGACGTAAAAAAATGTCTTTTTTTATGGAAAATAGTGATAAAATGAATAACGATGAAATGATTCAATATGCTGATCAATACATTCAGTTCGAAATTGAATTATCAGGACTACTCGAAGGGTATCATAAAAAGTTTAAAGCAATACTTCCTATCGAAAAAGTTATGCGCATTTATTTAGCCGATTACGAATTTAAAAGCTATTTATTAAAAAAGATTCAGGAAAAAGGATCGAACTAGATATATCAAATAACACCACACAGAATCGATTATTTTATTTCCTGAAAATATCAAAACAGTCAGAGAGACCTTAAATTGCAGGTTTTGCTTATTATGCCAAAAGCACATCAAATAAAAGTTAAAATTCAAACTTTTATCGGTTAATAGTGATATTTTATAATACAAATATAGTAAAGTACTGACCTAATTTCGGATAGAAACTTAAGAACTCATTAAAGATTAAGAAGGATCTGAATGAATATTTTAAAAATTGCGTTTACATAAACTCTAGCAAAAACAAACTATTTTTTACTGCAAAACACGAACAAATTCCCAAAACGAAGAAGTAAAGAGGCTGTCCCGAAGATAAAAAACAGCCTCATTTTTCTCTATTTTATTAATTTATTTAAAACTTCCTCAAGCTCGTTAGCATGAATATTTGTTTCTATGAATTTGTTATTTTTATCTAAAACAAACATTTTAGGAATAGCAATAACATTAAAAGACATTGCGCTTTCACTTCCAAATCCTTTATCACAAGCGCTCATCCATATTATACCATCTTTTTTACTTGCTCTTTTCCAAGCTTTTTCATTTTCATCTAAAGAAATATTTATAAACTGAACATTTTTATCTTTATATTTATTATATAATTTCTTTACACTTGGTAACGAAGCCCTACAAGGTTTACACCAAGATGCCCAAAAGTCAATTACTTTATAATCTGCTTTTACATCATGTAACTTTACTTTTTTACCATCAATTAATTTTAAAGTTAAATTTGGAGCAACCTGTCCAATATTTATCGATTTTCGAGCTTTAAGTATTGTTGCACATTGTTCTGCAATATCTCTTGTTTCGTCAAAGGATTGTAGTATTTTTTCGAGTTCGACAAGATTTTTTGTATCTAAAGATGTTATTTGTATTTTTATTTGATCTCTTGCTACTAAAGATGTAGGATTTTCTTTCACAAGTTTTAAAAATGATTCACAAACATCAATATCATTTTGTTTTAATCCTTCTTTAGCTTCTTTTACCATTTTAGGATTATTGATTTCTTTACCGTAATCAACATAAAATTCATGCTTTTTTAAATTCCCAAGCCAAGTATTATGAATATAACGGTATCTATTGTAGTAGTCTTGTAATGGAGTACCACTTAAAATTGAATAATCATTCCCATCTCCTCCATGTAAAACACCTTGAATAGTTCCAGGTTGTAAATAAATACAATAAGCAAACATATCATCATCTACAGATAGAAAAACTTTTTTATATTGATCTACTTCACCTTTAATTTCAAATTTATTATTAGTATACTTTAAAAATTTTAAAGTGTCAATAGTCCCATCCTGCTTTTCTGCATACAAACACAATGTCCCTGACATTGGATTCTCTTTGGTACATCCGGCTAAAACTGGATTTTCAGCATAAACATATCCTTTTATTATAAATTCATTTTTGTTACACGATGTTAAAATAGCTAAAAATACAATAGCTAACGATACTAAATTTTTCATTTTCATTTCATATTTGTTTTTACCATCCTTTACTCTGCTGACCTTTCATATTTTCATTACCTAACATTTCTGATTCTGGTATAGGCCAATTAAATTCTTTATCGGTAATTGATTTATTTAAACCAGTATAATCACCACCCTCTCTAACTAAACATTCTTGGTCAGAATATTGAGCTGCTTTATTTGATCTGTTAACATTAATATTCCATCTTTTTAAATCAGCAATTCTATGTCCTTCAAAACATAATTCTCTTAATCTCTCATTTTTAATTTCATTATCTAATTCTGTTTTTGAAAATGACACATTTGCATATCCACTAATTCTTTTCGATTTTAATAAATTAATATCTTTAGAGGCTAAGCCATATTGTTGCAAATTATAATATGATTCAGCTCTAATAAGATACATTTCTGAAATTCTAAATAATTTTACATGATTATGATACTCATTAGATTTTAGAGAAATTTCGGGATTACCAGGATATTTATTAACAAGAATAGCTTGTTTTTTTTCGCCGTAAATAGAAATTGTTTTTTCTTTAAAATATGTAAATTTCCTAATATCATTATCATCATACAAATCGATAATATACTGAGTTGGTAAATAATTTGGAGAATAAGTAAATATTTTATCTCCTACCTCATTATTACTTACTATAACATCGCCATTAAATTGATACCCTGTATTAGCTGATTTACTTAATTTTGTTTGCGACAATAGAAATATTAATTCACCTCCATTATCGTTAATAAACATATTTTTAAAGTCATTTCCTGTTTCTAATTGGTAAGCATTTGATGCTATTAATTTTGATGATTCTTTAATTGCATTTTTATAATCTTTTTTACTTAAAGATACTCTGGCTCGTAATGCAATTACAGCATCTTTTGTAATTAAATCACTATTAGCTTCTCCTTGCGTTACTATTAATTTTTCAGCTTTATTTAAATGATCTAATATTATTTTATATGTTTCTTTTAAATTACTTCTTTTAGGTTTATTTTCAATAACATTCGGATTATATTTATTAGATATTTGCGCTCCTAACTCCAAGCCTGCGGTTAATTCATTATAAGCAACACAATATAAATTACATATTGAATAATAAGCTAAAGCTTTAGAAAATAAAGCTAAGCCTTTAAGGTTTTCTACTTTTGCATTAGGCTCTTCTGTTTTAATATTTTCTGAAGCCGCTAAAATAAAATTAGCATTACTTACAATACCATATAAATTATCATATATAGATTCTAACTCAAAACTATTAGACGAGTAAACATTTCTATGAATTTCTTCATTTTGATCATAATTGCTTTTAGATGAATTCAAACAATCAGCCTGAATTTCTGAATAAATTAATAAATTATCTGAGTAAGTGTATCTAATTTTTGCATAAAGATCGTTCCCTAATTCTTCTAAACGCTCAGGTGTATTTATTTGCTCAAAAGTAATTGATGATTCTGGGAGTGTTTCTAACTCACACGAGCATAAAATTGCTACTAAAGCAATGATATAATATTTTAATGTTTTCATAGCTAAAATGTTAATTCAATTCCTAAAATATATTGTTTTGATCTTGGGTGTTCACCTGAAATACTTGAGCTTGGAGATTCGGGATCATACCCTTTAAAATCAGTTATTGTAATTAAGTTTTTCCCAGAAATAAATAATTTTGTACTTGAAACAAACCTAGTTTTACTTAAAATATTTCTAGGTAATTGGTAAGTTAATGTTAAATTTTTTAATCTTACAAAAGATGCATCTTCTATAAATCGAGAATCTTTTTCAATAACCTGATTTTTATTTGGCAAATTGGTCTCATCTCCCTTTTTTCTCCATAAATTGACAGCATTTTTTGATTGATTGCAATAAGAACCGTATTGTGGATTTTCAGTGAAATATCTATTTTCATTAAATACATACTTACCTCCCATCCATAAAATTTGCATATCTAAAGAAAAATTCTTCCATTTTATGAAACTGTTTAAATTTCCAAACCAAGGGGTCTCACTCTGCTTGCCTAAAATAACAGCATTTTCTTTTGAATAAGATCGAGTTTCTTTACCATCTTTATCTAACCAAATTTGTTCTCCATTTTCAGGATCGATACCTTTAAATCTAGTATAATATAATTCATCAAGAGATTTTCCAACTTGGTATATTTTTCCATTATCTATAATTCTATCCTTTCCTCCGTACAACTTAACAATTTTATTTTTATTGTATGAAAGATTAACAGCCAAATCCCATGAAAAATCTTTTAATCTTAAAACCTGTCCACTTAAACATATTTCCATTCCTTTATTTTCTAGCTCACCAACATTATCCATTAAACTTGGCATACCATTTACCTTAGATAAAGGTCTTGACATTAACAAATCTGTAGTATTTTTTATATAAAAATTTACCTCAGTATTTAATCTGTTATTAAAAAATGAACCTGAAATATTTAAGTTTTTAGCAAATGATTTTTCCCATTTTAACTTATCGTTTCCATAACGTTCAAAATTTAACGAATTACCTCCTCTGTATCTTAAACCTTGAACAAAAGTAGAATAAATAGTATATGGTGTAATACCACTATTACCTGTTGTACCTAAATTGAATGCAACTGATAAATTATCAACTTTACTTAATTTTAAATTAAGAGTCTTTAATATGTTTGTTTTTAAACCAAATGACCAAAATGTAGCCGATCTATTATTTTTCGAAAAAACTGAACTAGCATCTCTTCGTATAGAAATATCGGAAAATATTTTTCCGTCATAGTTGTAGTTTAATTTACCAAATAAAGAATTTCCTAATTGTTTTGAAACAGCTTGAGTTGGAGAACTAAAAATTTTAGCATCACCTAAACCCATAAAATATTTATTATCATGGCCTTCTCCCATTATAGAATACATATCTACAGTAACTTTAGTACCTTCCTGACCCATTAAAACATTAAACTTATTAACTGAATTCAATTCAAAATTATAAGAAGTCGTATTAGTAATAATAAGGTCTATATTTCTATTATGCCTATCTTCTCTTAAACCAAAAAAATCATTATATCCCCAAGGGAATGATTTTTCAATACTTTTAGCATCCGAACCACTAATTCCAATTAATGTTTTTAATTTTAAATTATTTATTGGCTTAATCTCTAAATATGTATTAGCCATAAAATAATACGTTTTTGTATTAATAATATCATTTTCAATTGTAAGTTTAGGGTTCCACTCACTTATATAATCAAAATATTTTTTTTCTTCTCCTTTCTCATCATAAATATCTTGATATGGAGCGAACATTCTTGATTGAAATCCTAAATTACCCTCCCAGCTACTTCTTGTTCTAGATTGAATTATATTAAAAGAAGAACCTGATTTAATGTAATCATTTAGATTGTAAGTAAAATTACTATTAACACCTAATTTTTCAGATTTTGATAAAGGTGATAACCCTTTATTTTTAGATCCATTAACTGACAAATAATACGTTGATTTACTATTTGCTCCAGATAAAGATGCATCAAATCTTCTACTTATAGCATTCTTGTTATAAAAATATTCTTTCCAATTTGTATTTATATTTTTATTTAAAACATTATTCTTAAATTTAATATAATCTTTATCTGATGGGTTAAAAGTTCCTAAATATTCTTGATGTTCGAGTAACTCTGTAGAGTTCATCATTTCAATTTTATCTTCGCCTATTCTAGCAATAGTGTTAGTATATCTAACCTTTACTTGAGAATTACCATCATTTTTCCCTTTTTTGGTAGTTACAACAATAACCCCATTAGCAGCTCGTGTTCCATATATTGATGTTGAACTAGCATCTTTTAATACTGAAATACTTGCTATATCATTAGGGTTTAATGACGAAAAAAAATATTCATCAACAGGAACACCATCAATAATAAATAAAGGTGTTATTGATGATTCAATAGACCCTTTACCTCTTATTAATATTTTTGTTTTGGAATCAGACTCGTCTGATCCCTGAATTAAAACACCTGAAGATAACCCTTGTAAAGCATTACTCATATTTACAATTGGTCTATTTTCAAATTTTTTAGAATCAATTTTTGTCACTGCTCCAGTTATTGTTCCTTTTTTTTGTTGACTATACCCTAAAACAACAACTTCTTCTATCTGTTGATTTGAACTTTTAAGTACAATAGCAAATTGGGTTTTTTCGCCAATCGAAATCGTTTGAGACTCATATCCTACACACGAAATAATTAAATTTGCCGATGTTTGCTCTGGCATTTTTAATTCAAACTTTCCATCCATATCTGCAACACATCCTAAAGTAGTCTCTGGCAAAGAAATAGAAGCAAACGGAATAGCTTCTCCTTTTTCGTCGGCAACAGTTCCTTTTAGAACTATTTCTGTTTGTTTCTCGGTAATTGTTGTTTTCGGCTCTTGTTTCTTTTTAATTATAACAACCTTTTTGTCGATTGTATACTCAAGTTTTGTGTCTTTCAAAATCTCATTTAAAATGATTTCAAAATTTACATTATCTTTCTTACAAGTAATATTAGGTTCGTTTTTTAAATCATCCGTTTGGTAAATAAATACTAAACCCGATTCTTTTTGTAATTTCCAAAATAAATCGGCAAGTTTAATATCCTTAACATTTACACTCAATTTACTACTCTGTGCATTAACACTAGATATTACGAATAGATTCAACAATAAAATAATAATACTCCGATTTATTATTCTCAGAATTTTTTCCCCTCTATATTTAATCAAACAAGAGGAATTAAGGTGTTTTTTCATAAATTTGTATTGGTTAAAAATTAATTATGCAATTATTTAACTAAAAAGGGGAAAAGATAGTTCCAGTATCTTTTCCCCTTATATTTTATATTTCTATATCTTTTACGACTATCTCTTTATCGCTTAAATAAAATTTGACTCTATTGGTTAATTCCATTTGTTTAAATAATAGATGAATATCTTCGTAGCGATCAATACTAATAGAAAAGCGTCTATCTTTTAAGTCTTCATCTAAAAAAGAAACCGACAAATCGTACCATCTTGCCAAACTAACAAGTATATCTTCTAATCGCTCATCTTTAAACAACCATCGTCCCTCTTTCCAGGCCGAATACAAAGATGCATTTACTTGCTTTTTATCGGTTTCATTGGTTTCGTTATTAATCCTCAACTGCTGATTAGGCAATAATTGTGTTTTTTGATTACTTAATAATACATCCACTTTCCCTTCGTTTAAAGTGGTGTAGGTGTATCCTTCATCAGAATATGCCTTTACATTAAATTTTGTTCCTAAAACTCTTACTTTACACTCTGGTGTTTCTACAATAAAAGGTCTTTGTCTATCCTTTGCTACCTCGAAAAAGGCTTCGCCTGTTAGTTTCACTAGCCTTTTATCTTCCGAAAACGAAGAGTAAAAAGACAAACTTGACTCTGAATTAATCCATACTTTGGTTCCATCCGACAACTGAACAAAATATTCTCCGTTTCGAGGAACATGTATTTTGTGATACTCTCTAGCCTTATTCTTATTTGCCTTATTCTTATAAATAATCTTACCCGAATTAATCTTTGCTTTAGTATCATTAAAAAGAAGCAAAGAGTCTTTTCTGTCAAGAACTATTTTACTTCCGTTATCAATCTCTAAATAAGCTTGAGATATTCCGGCTGAAACAATTTCATTTTTATTATCTGGATTAATCTCCTTAAAAAACCAACTATTGCTCTGCCAAAGCATTACAAAAATTAATATAGCGGCAGCCGAAGAAGAAACAATAATAGAAAGTGGTATTATTTTTCTCTTTCGAACAACTCTATCAATGTGTTTTTTTGATTTTTGCTTATCAAACTTCAATATCTGTTCTTCTCGCCATGATCCATACTCTCCTTCAATCAGATCAACAAAAGCATCATGATCTACAGAGAGCTCTGAGTCTGAATCGAGGATTTTTTCCCTCCACTCATCAGCTCGTTCTAATGATTTTTCTATTTTTTTAGAATTATCCATTTGCCAGAATTCACTTTACAACTTATTCGATATAAACGTTTAAAATTCTATTTAGCAAGACATGATATGTCCTTATCTAAATCCTTTTTCTTAAAAAACTCATGAAAAATAAAGGAGGGTGAATGAGTCTAAAAAAAAAATTGCATTTACATAAATATTCTAATTAAAATAAATAATGCAAGTAAATTATCTTTTAATAATTCTCGCATTTTAGAATATCCATTCTTTTTAAGCGTCTTTACTGTATTTATAGAAATGTTTAAAGCCTCTGCTATTTCTGGATTTCCATATCCTTTCAAGGCCAGTGCAATTATATTTCGAGTTTGTTTAGGTAATTTGTATGTTGCTTGCTTAAGCAATTTATAAGTTTCTTCTAAACTTACCTGATCGCATAACAATTCCTCATCTAACGAAATATTATTTAACGAAATAGTCCGATTATCTCTAATTTGTGTTAATATCTTATTTCGAACACTTATATAAAGATAAGCTTTTATCTTCTGTTGTGATTCGAACAAAATTTTCCGATTCCACAACTCAATAAACACATCCTGAACAATATCAACAACAACAGCCTCGTCCGAAATCATCTTATATCCATACAAACACAATGAATGAAACATGTCTTCGTACAATACATTAAAAACAAGCTTATTTCCCTCCGATAATTTTTTCAGTTCTTGTGCGTCTAATTTCATGCTGACGCCAAATATAATATAAATTATTTACTCCGAAAGAGTTGATTATACATTCGTAAACTACAAAAGCTTAATTATTTTACAAGTAAAATCTTCTTTAAAATAAAGATTAAATTTGGATTAGCTTTCGAAAAGTATTTTTTTTAGATTTCCTATCTGTTCAGGATTACCTAAAACAAACAATTGATCTTTAGAAGTTATTCGTTCTTGAGGCGATGGGTTAACTAAATATTTATTATCTACTGTTTTTATTCCAATAATATTTGCTCCTGTTTGTGTTCTTATAGACCACTCTCCTATTGTTTTTTCGGCAAAAGTCTCGCATAAATTCTGACACGAAATCTCCTCAATATGCACACCTTCGCTTTCGCGCAGCATAACATATTCAACAAAATCTACTACATCGGGCTGAGCTACTAACTTAGCCATACGCTGTCCTCCAATTTTATCGGGCATAATAACATTGGTAGCTCCAGCGCTACGCAATTTCTTATCAGTATTAAAATTCGAAGCTCTACTAATTATTATAATATCTGGATTCATTGATCGTGCTGTAAGAACCACAAATAAATTATCAGCATCATTGGGTAAAGCAGTTATTAGTGCTCGAGCTTTATTTACTCCTGCATTAATAAGGGTTTGATCTTCGATAGCATCGCCATTAACATAAAGTAGTTTAGGATTTTCGCGTATGTTTTCGATTATACTTTCGCTACTATCAACAATTACTACAGGCGAATTGTATCTCTGCAACTCCTCAATTGCTTGTTTCCCATTGCGTCCGTATCCAACAACAATAACATGATTTTCTAATTTTTCTATTTTTGTTCTCACTTTGTTATCTTTTAAATAGTTTCTTAAAACACCATCAACAATATATTTTGTAAGAGTAGTTACTGCATATGCAAATATTCCAAAACTGAAAATAATAAGAAATGCAGTAAAAAACTGTCCTGTTGTCGAAAGAGGCTGAATCTCACGAAATCCAACTGTCGAAATTGTAATTATAGTCATAAAAAAAGCATCGGGAAAAGAAAACCCTTCGACAATAATATAGCCTATAGTTCCGGCAGCTACAATAAAACAGAGTAAACCAATAGCAATATACATCGATCTAAAATTCTCTTGTCTTAAATTTATTGATTTCATTATTTATTCTATCTGTTTATATTATTGTATACTGACTTATTAATATCCTTGTATTCTATTCTGCTATGTAATCGTTTAAATAGCACATTCACTTAATGTATTGTCAATATAATTTTATTCATTACTCCTTATAACCCTCTTTATCATTTATTGTTTCGTATTAATTAATAAATTTCCTATCTGGCAATTTAAGCATTTTTTCTTAGCACAATAATTATTTTTTAGTTGGATCAAAGCCTGCGAATCAAAAGCATTATCTGCTAAGATATTTAGATTTTCCCAATTCGTAATTATTGAATTTCTCTCGGGTTTTATTTGTTCTAATAAATCTAAAGCACGCTCTTTCAGTTTTTGTTGTCCTTTTGATTCGCCATAAATAAATAAAAAAGGAATTACTGTATTAATTAAAATTGTATCTATAGATAATTTGCCCAAAAGTTTCGATTTCTCGGGCGACAATTTATTGAATACATAATGATTTTTCCAATATTCGGATGGAGCAAGTACAAATAAATTATAGAATGATTTGAGTTTTTCTGTTTCGATTATTTTTGAAAACAACGACTTTGACTTGTAGATTAATTGAGCAAATTGAGCTATTCGGATAGTAGGGAAATTACCTGGTCGCGATCGTAAAAACTTCCACAAATGCTTTTCTACAGGCTTTAACTTAAATTTATAACTTAAATAATCATACTCTTTTCTTAGCTGTTTGTAATAACTATCTCCCTCGGGTTCGGATAAAAAACCTGCCTGTCCAAATAATATAGCCTCGATCTGAAATAAATTATCTTTATGTTTAGCTAAATGCGACAATGGAGTTAATCGAGCTAAAAGCTCAAATACATCTGCATTTAATTTAAATCCAAAATTCCGAGCCAACTGATAATATAAAGCCACCTCCCAACTATTTTGAGTTTGCTCTAATAATTGACGAATATTCATGGCTTTACATTCGAGCCTTTCAATTGTTAGTTTATCTAACCATGCTCGTAATTTCAAAGGATTTATTGTTTGCAAACTTTTCTGGCAGGGAACCCATGCATTGCTTTTTAACAATAACTGATAATTTTTCAATAAACTATCATCAAATTTCATTTCGTAAGTAGGAATTAGTTCACCCGAAGTTCGATATACTTTCTTATCACTCTCTAAAACAACCTGCAAAACAACATTGTCATAAGCTTTATCTTTATAGTGTTTGTGCAAATACCAATCAGATGACTTCTTGTGTATCTCGACATTACCCACCCAAAGTGTATTGTTAATTTTTATTTTGGCATTAAAAAAGTCGGGGCCTGAGTCGTGATTATGGATTCCTGCATTTAAAACTTGTAACGATTCGCCCAAATCGGTCATTAAACTCTCTTGCTGATAAAGCTTATATTTCCAGATATAATGTAAAAATTCTTCTTGCATTGGATTAATTTTAGGATAATCTTTTAAAAATATAAAAAGATTTAATTAATCAGAAATTTGTCAAAAAGAGGCGCCCCTTTGTATTGTTCTTGTAAATTTCAACCCAAATTATTTATGTTAAAATAAATACAAATCAAGAATTGAAGTTCCTTGATAGTTTAAGTTTTGATAATCGATACTATACTCACCAATAGCATTAAAATGCAATGTAGATTTTAATGATGATGGCGTATTTTTATTTTGCGAGAATTCTTTTAAAATATTCAAATCGAAATTTATCTCTCCAGGTCTTGAAATATTTATATCTACTGGATAATACATATCTCTATATTTTCTTTGATTTTTGATCTTAATATCAAAATCGTTGCTTTCGTAATCTTTTATATAACGCAAAATTTTGCCTTCTTGTTTTACTATTAAATTTGCTTCAACATGAGTATCTCGAATCATTATAAAATAAAGACACGATTGATTATCTAGATAAATTTCGCCCGTAATTAAACATTCTAATTCTTTGCCTATATAATCATTTCCCCAACAATGAAGCATAGTACCTTCGCCTTTAATTTCAGTTTTTACTCCATTGCAAATAAGCGTTCCCTGACATTTCGATTTTACAAAAGGATAAGCCCAACCTAAAAATTTTGTTCCAACTAAATTCTGAGAAACAATCCCTTTGTTATCAGAAAGGTCGCTTTGCTCAAGAGCTTCTATTTTCAGACAGAGTCCACTCCTATTTATAAGAACATTAAGTTCATAATAATCATCATACTCAATACAATAATTGTCATTGATATTTATGTCACATTCGATTTCCGAAAACTGATTCTTGTTGCTTTCAACACAAAGCGTTTCTACATGTTGATTCAAATCTTTATCGATATAATAGAACTTAACACTAGATTGAATAGGAACATTAAAAGTCTCGTTTATAGAAAAACTTACTTTTATAAATTCTCCATTTTCTGTTTTTATTATAAAATTCCAGTATTCAAAATCATCAACCGGACTAAATACCGGAATATGAATTTTTCTACTAGCTAATTTATTTTGTTTTACCATTTATTTATTGTTTATCATTTTCTAATATTTTTAAACTGTAGATAGATTTTTAATAACTATCATTTAGCCAACTTTTAAACTCGGCAGCCCTTAATCTACTTATCAACACTTTTTCTTTAAAAGGTTTAATTAAACGCACACTTAACTTGCCTCCGAAAAAAGATTCGAATCTCTGTATTGCTTCAATATTTACTATTTGGCTTCGATTTGCTCTAAAAAATACTTCGGGATCTAGTTGCTCTTCTAATTTTCCTATTGTTAAATCAATAATATGTTCCTTAGCCTGAAATGTAACAGCAAAAGTTATGCGATTTGTAGTATAAAAATAGGCTATATCACTAGTTTCTATTTTATAGAAAGTATTAACTCCGGCAACAAGAAATCTTTTACGATAGGTCTTTTCGCTTCTTTTTAGAGCATGTAAAAGATTCTGATAGTTTTTCTCGTCATCTTGGTTTTTTTCGCTATCGCTTTTTATTCGCTCAAATTTCTCAACAGCCAAAATCAGGTTTTCTTCTTTTAGAGGTTTTAATAAATAATCAACACTATTTACTTTGAATGCCTGTATTGCAAATTCGTTATAAGCTGTTGTAAAAATAACATGACTTTTAATTTCGACTTGTTCGAATATCGAAAAACAGATGTTATCGGTTAACTGAATATCCATAAAAAATAAATCGGGTTCTTGATTGTTTTTAAGCCAGTCAACTGATTGTTCTACACTTTCAAAAGTTGCTAATATTTCCCATTCGGGTCTGATTTTATGAATCATCCCTTCTAATAGTCTTCGACTATGCAGTTCATCTTCAATTATAATAATTTCCATTTATTTATATTTTAAAATTTCAATCTTAAACTAACGGAACTCTCACTAAAAACTCATCAGATTTTTCGTCAACATCGATCTTATTCTCTGCTAACATCTTATATCTCATTATTAAATTTTTTAATCCTGTTTTTGTCGAGTAAGATGACTTTCTTTTTTGTAATGTATTTGCAACAACAAGCAAATTGTTTTGTGTATAAAGGTTTATTACTAAAGGTTTGTCTTTACCCGTGGTATTATGTTTTATTGCATTTTCGATTAATAACTGCAATGTTAAAGGAGCTATATCTTTTTGCATCATATCTTTTTCGATATTAATATTTACCTCTAAACCATCGCCTAAACGCTCTTTGTGTAAACCGATATAAGAATTAATAAATTTAATTTCCTCGGCTAACGGAACAAACATATTATCTTTACTTTGCAAAACATAACGATATACGTCAGTAAAATTTTCAGTAAACTCTATAGCCGAATCTTTATCGTAGATTATTAATGATTTTAAAACACTTAAATTATTAAATAAGAAATGAGGATTTAGCTGATCTTGTAACGAATTATAATCCATTCGTAATTTTTCTTGTTTCATCATACTTATTTCGTGCTGAGCAGATATCCATTTATCGGTAAATCGAAATATTAACAAACTACTAGAAACAAGCATAACAAAAGTTAAACCCAAAGCAAAACCTGTTAGAATTATCGAACGCGGAATAACTTCCTTTTCTGGCGAGAAAGTAGCCATAAGCATCGATATCCCAACAATTAAGAATAAACCCAACACCATTTGCGAAAATATACGTAATCTTATTTTTGAAGGAATCGGAAATATTAATTCGAACAACACATCGGATAAAATCAAAGTTTCGCCTAATAAATTAAAAAAGAATATAACCTTTAGGTAATCATTAATTGTAGCATAACCCTCATCCACAGGACTATCTACTGAATAAATCAGAATTTTAATAGCCAGAACAGCAACAAAACTATTAAATAATATCCTGGCGGCGATTGATCTTACATCATAATTACGTGGTAAAACTCCTAACATATTTTTCTTTTCTTATAAATTATAATACAAAATAATAAGTTTAATAACTATTGGCAAAACTTTGAAAAATTGTATTCTCTTTTTAAGAGAATACAATTTTTATCCTCCCTCTTTCAACTTATCTTTTACAATCCCTTAGGATTTAATCGACCAGTAACTCTTTCCCAAATCGTTTGCAATACTTTATAATGTGCAACAGCAGAAATCAATTGCGATTGTGCTTTTTGCCAATCAGCTTGAGAATTCAACAAGTCGGTTATACTATTTAAACCTACCTCGAAACTAGCTTTGGTTTCGGCCAAACTTTCCTCGACCTCAGTAATATTTTGTTTCGCTATTTTTATTGTTTCGGAAGCTTCGTTTATTTTTGTTTTTACTTGCAATACCTCAAGACTTACCATATCAGCAGTATTTGTAAGTTCTGTCTGAGCTTGTTTTATTTTAAGGTTTGCGATTTTTTTCTTCTGATATCCTTGTCCCCACTGAAACAGAGGAATTTTAATTTGAGCACCCAACATAAATTTAAAGTCGTTGTTCTCAATTATGTCGTTAACATACAGATTACTATATTTAGCACTTATTCCTAGCTGTGGCAAATAATCGGCCATTATTATTTTTTTCTCGTACTTAGACAATTCTATTTGTCGTTGTCTAATTTTTAATTCATTTCGTTCAGATAAAGCTGTTTCTACAGCATCTTCAAAATGAATTAAATTAACATTTAATTCATTATTAACAACATTAACCGGAGCATTTAAATCGCGCCCAATAATACGATTTAAATACATTTGAGCTACTTTAAGTCCGTTTTGTACTCTTAACAACTGAAGCTCGGCTTCGTTTTTTTGCACACGCACCCTTAATTTCTCACTTGCAGGTTTTAATCCCAAGTTATACATTTCAGTTATCTGTGTCTCAACCTCTGTAAGCATCTCAATATATTTCTCAGCAAGTTCTATATTGGATTTAATCATTACTAATTTCCAATAAGCCTTATCAGTAAGTTCAATTATTTCTGAATATTTAAGATTGTATCCTAAATTAGATATTTCAACTCCAAGATTAGCTTGTTTGTTCAAATTTGCAATTTTGCCTCCTGCATAAATTGGTTGAGTTACAGATAATCCTCCAGAAATAATGTTTAAGTTATCAAACTCAAGCGACATTCCTGGCGAATACACATTACTAAGTCCTGTAAACTCTCCTCTTTGGGCTGATTCAGCACTACTCGCTGTAGGCAAAAAACCTCCGGGGATGTTAATATCATCCATAGCACTCATCATGAAAGTAGCATCAGCTTTTATTGCTGGTAAAAAAGCTGTTCGTGCAACTTTTTGCTGAGCAATTGCTTCTTGTTTTTTGTAACTTGCATTTTTTAGTTCTTTATTGTATTCTATAGCCATTTTACGGCAAGCCTCTAATGTCATTACTTCTTGTCCAAAAGCATTAACCATTGCTATAGATAAAACAAAAACACTTAATATATTTTTTATAACCCTATTCATCTCTTATGCTTTATTTTTCAATTCTTTTACATCTACCTTAAAGAAAACAACATATAAAACTGGCACAACAACTAATGTTATAACAGAACCTATTAGTAATCCAAACATAATAGTTATAGACATTGATTTAAACAATGGATCTGACAACAACGGTATCATTCCTAATATCGTAGTAAGAGAAGCCATCATTACAGGACGAAGCCTTGAAACAGCCGAATCAATAGTTGCTTTTAATGGATTTTTTCCTGACTTAAGATTTAGGTTAATCTCGTCGAGCAATACCACAGCATTCTTTATCATCATTCCGATTAAACCTAAAGCTCCAATTACCCCCATAAAATTTAGTGCACTTCGAGTTAAATTAAATCCGAACGATATACCAACAAAAGCAAAAGGAACTACTATAAAAATTATCATCGCTTGTTTTATATTATTAAATAAGGCAACAATAATCATTAACATAAGACCTAAAGCCAAAGGCAAGAACATAAACAAAGCACTATTAGCCTCGCCCGAAGATGCTACTGTTCCGTCCCATTCCATTGTATATCCTTCAGGCAATTGAATTGCTTCGATTTTTTGTTGTATTTTAGACTGAGCCTGAGCGGCTGTTAATCCTTCTAATGCATCACCTTGTACTTTTATTGCTCGTTTACCATTTAATCTACACACAAGATCATCTTCCCAGTTTAAACCAATAGTATCGACAATTTGATTAATAGGCACGCTAAACCTACTTTGTTGTCCCCAAACAGGAGCAGATAACAGTTGTTTTATATTTCTAGCAACAGGCTCGGCAGTTTTTAACATGATAGGAATTTTCACATCTCCTTCGTAAAAAGCTCCTATAGGCATCCCGTTGGTTGTTACTAAAATCGAATTCGCTAAATCCTTTCGGGTTAAATTTAGAGATTGAGCTTTTTCTACCGAATAAACAGGGTTTAATGTTTTTACTCTGTTTTTCCAATTGTCTGTAACACTAACTATAGTTGGTTCATCTCTAAATATTTTCTTAGCCTGTTCGGCCATTTTACGTAATACTAAAGGATCAGGACCTTGAAATTCAACTTCGATATCGTAATCACTAAAAGAAGACCCATACTTATGTATTCTGAAATTAGCATCTAAGAAATTTTTCGAAATATATTTTCTTATAACAGGTAAAAGTTTGTCTACATCATCAACTGTTTTTGTTTCGACAATTAGCTCTCCATAATTTTGTCCACCTGTAGGCATCGGACGCATTAAAGAGTAACGTATTGGAGGGCGTCCGAGCGAAGTAGTAACCGAGCGAACTCCATTTAATTTCATTACATAATTTTGTAATTGAACAATATCATTATCTACAGCATCTATATCGGCACCTTGAGGTAGGTTATACTCAACAACAAACTGATCGTAATCGACACCCGGGATAAAATCAACAATAATATATTTAAACCCATAAAACGAAAAAATCAAAATAAGTATACTCCCTGCCAAAGAAATGTATTTATGCGATAAGATATTTGTTACAATATTCTTAAATCCTCGATAAAATCGAGTGTTATACATATCTTTATTTTCTCCATCAGGTCGTTCTTTACGATAAAAATATTTTGCCATAAACGGAGTTTGTACCATTGCAAACACCCAACTTAACGAAAGCGAAATAATAAGAACCGAGAACAATGAACTCATAAATTCGCCAGCAGCATTAGGAGCCATTGCCAATGGCAAAAATGCTAATATTGCAACAACAGTAGCACCTAAAAGAGGCATTGCTGTGCGTTTGGCCGACGACATTAATGCTACATTACGATTTAATCCTCGTTTCAGATCAATTAATATACCATCGGCAACCACTATTGAGTTATCAACAAGCATTCCCATTGCAAGAATAATAGCAGCCAAGGTTACTCTGTGAAGCGGCATTCCTACAACAAACATTACTATAAGAGTAGCCATAATAGTAAATACTAATCCACTTGAAATTAATAAACCCGATCGATATCCCATCGAAAATAATAATACAACGATAACAATACCTACAGACATTACTAAGTTCCACATAAAATCCTGAACTGCCTCATCAACACGCGATGGTTGAGAGTAAATAGAGTGCATTTCGATTCCTGCAGGGAGTTTTGTTTTTAGTTGTTCTATCCTTTTGTCGATTTTCTCGCCCAGCTTAACAACATTTATTCCACTTTCGTTAGACAAACCTAAAGCCAATCCTTTTATACCATTAAAATAAAGAGTTTCTCTTTTAGGTGTCATAACCGAACGTTTAACTGTAGCAATATCAGACAAACGGAAACTTCCGCCTTGAGGCACCTGAATTAATAAATCTTCGATCTCTTTTATCGAATTAATTTTATTTCCTACACCTACTCGTATCGACTCTTTACCTACAATAATATTTCCCGGATTAACAATCTGACTATAATTTTGCATAGCCATTGATATATACATCGGATTAATATTTAATCCTGCCAATTTTTCTGGAGAAAACAATACATCTACTGTTTCTTGTTGTTTGCCGAATATTTGCGAACGCTTAACTCCATCTATCTCTAACAATTCTCGTTCGAGATATTCGGTATAATCAGTCATTTCTTTTAACGAATAACCATCGGCAGTAATTGCATATAATATTCCGTATACATCAGCAAAATCGTCATTAACAATAGGCTCCATTGCCCCCGAAGGTAGTTTCCCTTTGGCATCATTTATTTTTCTTCGTAAATGATCCCACAATTGAGGCAAATCAGGAGTTTTAACTGTTTGCTGTATTTTGATAGTTATTTTTGATAGCCCTGGCTCAGAAACAGAAATAATATCATCAACATTTTCGAGTTTCTGGATAGCTTTTTCTAATACATCAGTCACCTCTAGCTCAACCTCGTGAGCTGTAGCTCCGGGATAAGGTGTTATTACCATTGCCGATTTAATCGGGATTTCAGCATCTTCGAGTTTTCCTATTTTCGAATAAGAAAAAACACCCCCTATAAGCACCGCAAACAATATAATATTTATCAGTGCTTTCTGATTCAAAATCTTTTCAAGCATTATAGTAAACCTCCAATATTCGTTCTTGAAGGAGTCTGAATTAATTTCACATTCTGACCTTCGCTTAAATTATGAACACCTGCAACAACTATCAATTCGTCTTTTTGCAATCCTGATAATACTTCAACCTTGCCATCAGAAACAATATTTTTTACAACAACCTGTTTTTTATTTATTTTATTTGTTGCCGAATTGTATTTCCATACATATGTTTTGTTCGATTGTGAAAAAATTGCTGATGTAGCAATATACTTGGCTTCTTTTTGTTGATCATTCAAACGTAACTTTATCTTTGCCGACATTCCTGGTAATATCTGTAAATCATTTTTATTTACAAACGAAAATTTAACCTCGTAAAGACCATCTTTCCGTGTCTTTTCGCCAATACTTACTAACGAAACAGGCATATTGCAAACTTGTGCATTTTTTACATCCAAATATCCTGTTTTGCATTGTTTAATTTTTTGAATTTGGCTTTCTGGAACAGCAACAATTACCTCTAATACCGATAAATCGATAATAGAAACAATTGGATTTCCAGCACCTACTGTTTGATGTTTTTCTACATGTTTCTCGTATACATAACCCGATACAGGAGTTTTTAATTCTGTATCCTCTAATTGGTTTTTTGAATTATCGCTTGCCGCTTTCGACATTAAATATCCCGACTTAATTTTTTCAAATGTATTTGCCGGGAGTTTATTTTTTTCGAAAAGTTCTTTATAACGTTCGTATTCTCCTTTTATCTGTATATATTTTGCCTCATCAGCCTGAAGTTTTATTTTATAATCGCGCTGATCTATCTTAGCAATAATATCACCAGAGTTTACATAGTCGCCTGAACTTACATTTAAATCAACCAAAGGCCCTCCTACTCGAAACGACAAAGTAGTTAAACTCCTTTCTTTTATTTTTCCGTTAAAAACTAAATCATCGGGGCTTATTCCGTCCGACACTCTCTCTACTTTAACTAATTTAGTTGCTTCTGTCTGTTTACTTGTCTCATTTTTACAAGCAACAACAAACACAAAAGCACTAATTACTAAGCCATAAAAAATCTGTTTCATTCTCTTCTTTTTGTTATTTTATTAATTTAATTGCTGTTAATATTTCTTTCTCGTAAATGTTTTTTTATTTATAAAAAAGATACTCTTCTCTTTCACTCCTAATTTCTGGAAGCAAAACTATATTCTATATTATATACTATGTGAAATATGTTCGCTAACTGACTTTTTAGTCACTCTAATTGTACTAAATAAATACGCGAACTGAACAAGGCAGGTATAATGTCGACTTTTATGTATTATATTCCTGTTATTTATTAATCTACTGCTCCTTAAATCCCTTTCATGCAAGAATATTTTTTGTTATACCAAATGAATTTCAAGATGAGGGATATTCTTTTATGATTATATCATAAGATCCTTTGAGCAACCCATCAGTAGCCTTGAGCAACTAACGAGAAGGTCTGAGCAATCGCTGGGCAGTCTTGAGCAATACAAAAGTAACTTTGAGCAACCCATCAGCAACCTTTAGCAACCGACGAGCAACTCTGAGAACCCATTAGAAACTATAAAGAGAAGACGGGAAACCTATCGCAATTCAAGAGAAATAAGCCGCAAGATAATTTCCATGGGAGTGCTCATAACTTTGTGTCATGTTATTTTCTACAGATCGTCTTGTTTCATCAAATATTTTTTTATTCAAATATTCAATTCTTAATATTCTTTTATTGTATTATATAATGTATCTCGCTGAATAGCTTTTTTTCCCGAATCGTTAATTAACTGAACCAACTCAACAGTTGTCATTGATGGCTTTTGATCTTGGGCTCCTGCCATCGAATATATTTTAGTAGTATCGTCAATAGTTCCATCAATATCGTCAACACCAAACGAAAGGGCTATTTGCGTAACATCTTTCCCAAGCATAGGCCAATAAGATTTTATATGATCAAAATTATCGAGATATAATCGAGATATAGCAAATACTTTTAAAACCTCTAAAGTGTTTACTTCCCCTATGTATGATAATGAATTGTTTGCCTGCTTAAATTTTAACGGAATAAATGTGTTAAAACCATTGGTTTTATCTTGTAACTGTCGCAGTTTGTCAAGATGCTCAATTCGATGTTTACGATTTTCGATATGCCCGTATAGCATTGTTGCATTCGAAGGCAATCCTGCTTTATGAGCTGCTTCGTGTATTTCGAGCCACTGCTCTGATGTCGATTTTTCATCGCAAACTTGTTTACGTATTGATGGTTCAAAAATCTCGGCTCCACCACCAGGAATACTATCTAAGCCATATTCTTTAAGCTTTAACAAACCCTCGCTAAGCGAAAATCCGGCCTTACGAATCATAAAATCGAGCTCGACAGCAGTAAATGCCTTAATGTGGATATTGGGAATAATGTTTTTTATCCCTCGAATCATTTCCCCATAGTAATGTAAGTCGCGTTTGGGATGTACACCTCCAACAATATGAATTTCGGTTAAATCTGTGTTTTTATACTCGGTAACTTTTTTTAATATATCATCAATAGAATACTCCCAACTACCTTCTTGGTTTATTTTTCGCTGATACGAACAAAATTTACAACTATAAATACATATGTTAGTAGGCTCAATGTGTATATTTTTATTAAAATATACTTTATCACTATTTTTTTGCTTATTTCTATAGTTTGCTAATAAACCTAAAGATCCTAATTCGAAATTAAAAAGCTCAACACCCTCCTCAATACTTAATCTTTCGTTATTAATTATTTTATTGAAAATATTTTTTTGAGTTGCATTTAATTTTTCAAATGAAAGTAATTCTTTTATCAACATTATATTGTTTTTAGTTGGAACAAAAGTAACAGAAATTTACTTTTTAAAGAACAGCTGTCGATAAAATGTGGATATTGAATAATCCGTCTGAAGTATAAAAAAAACGAGTAGAGAATAAATTCATTATCCTCTACTCATTTAAATAATAAAAAGTTTATTTAATTATTTCCTCGAACTAAATTCGTCAGAAACAGTTAATTTTTTTCGTCCTTTAGCTCTACGAGCCGCTAATACTTTTCTTCCGTTAACAGATGACATTCTTTCTCTGAATCCATGCTTGTTTTTTCTCTTTCTGTTCGATGGTTGAAATGTTCTTTTCATCTCAAAATATTTTTATATTGTTTTTTACTTTTTCTTTTGGAACTGCAAAAATAGTATTTTTTAAATTCCACGCAAAAGTTTTTAATAAAAATCTCAAATTAAAACGGAAGGTAAATAACTTTCTTAGTTTCAAAGAAAGACTCGTCGAAATATTGTGAAATATTATAACTCGTAATTCTCGACTCAAAGTTTTTAAGCTCCTCGCTTAAATCACCTCCTTTTAAATATAAGATTCCATTTTTTAGTTCGTTTTGCGATTTGTTATTTATTTTATTTCGCACCCAATTATAAAAAATAGGGAAAGCAGTAACCGCTCTACTAACCACAAAGTCGTAATTGTTTTTTAATTTCTCGGCTCTAATTTGTTCGGCTGTCACATTTGTCAATCCAACTGCTTTAGCTACTTCGTTAACAACAGTTATTTTTTTTCCTATAGAATCGACTAAATGAAATTTACAATTCGGGAACAATATAGCAAGTGGAATTCCAGGAAACCCACCTCCTGTTCCTACATCTAAAACTGATGTTTTGTCTTTAAAACAAATTACTTTAGCTATAGCTAACGAGTGCAATATATGTCGCTCGTAAAGTTCTTCAATATCTTTCCTCGAAATAACATTTATTTTGTTATTCCATTCGTGATATAACTTTTGCAACTGTTCAAACTGTATCAGTTGCTTTTCCGATAAATCGGGAAAGTATTTCTTTATAAGATTCATACAAAAGTTATTTTATATTTGATTTAACACCCTTTAATACATTATATAGTAATTCCCTAGCTCTAAAAAGTTGGGCTTTTACTGTTCCTATCGGAAGATTTAGTTCTTTAGCTATTTCGTCATACGAATATTCTTTAAAATAACGCAACTCAACAAGAGCCTTATACCTAGGCTTAAGACTATTAACAACACTGCGCATTAAAGAAATTCGTTGACTTTTAATCATATCTTCTTCAGGATCTAAAGTATTCGACTGTAATGGAGCTCCAATAGATTCTTGTTCGTCGGTGGTTTGATCTAACGATACAAGGTTACCCTTTTTCTTTCGTATAAAATCAATACAGTTATTGGTTGCTATTTTAAACAACCATGTACTAAAAGCATAATTTGGAGTATATTGAGCAATATTCTTAAAGGCCTTACCAAATGCTTCTATTGTTAAATCTTCGGCGTCGCTTTTATTATTAACCATTTTTAATAACATATAATAAATTGCATCCTTATATCGATGCAACAACTCGGCATAGGCTTTTTCGTCTCCTTCAGCTGCAAGTTTAACTAACTTATAATCTTGCTTGGCCTTTTCTGAGAGATTTGGGTTTATTTCCATTGATTTTTTTTCCTTGAGAATTTATTAGCCAATAAGAACAATAAACTTAGAAATGGCATTAAAATATCATAAAGCAGCGAAGGTAATAATAAAAATTTTTCATTCAAACGCTTCATTGCAACTTTAAATACTATTAGCTGTACAATAGTTCTGAACAAAAATGCAGCTAATATATATATATAGTACTCTTTAAATAAAATTAAGGACAATACAAATAAAACATAAAACGCAATCCTACTTGAATTTTCGAGAAACAATCGCCATTTTGACGAAAACTTATACAACTTACTTGTTGTTAAATGTCGTTTTTTTTGTTTTAACCATTGCAAAAATGTTTGCTCTGACCTTGACCGAGTAACCGAATCTGGCGATATTTCTACCCGTACATTTCTTTTAGTTGCTGCCTGACTAACAAACAAATCATCGTAGCCCGAATATAAATGATGATGTTTAGCAAAACCTTTATTTTTAAAAAATAACGATTTGCGATATGCCAAATTTCTTCCAACTCCCATATACGTTTTACGTGCTAAAGAAAATGCAAAATATTGGATTGCTGTAAACAATGTATCAAACCGAATTAAATTGTTTATAAGTTTTTTCTCAGGGAAATAACCCCCATAAGCCAAAACAATTTCTGATTTATCTGTAAACTTAGCTTGCATTTTCTCAATCCATTTCGAACTAACAACTTTACAATCGGCATCGGTAAATAAAAGCTGATCATTAGCCGCAGCTTTTATACCTACAGTAAGAGCTAACTTTTTACCATGAAAAAATTTATCATCCTGATTAAGATTAGTTGTTCTTAAATGCGTATACTTCTTCTGTAAGTCACGAATAACAGACTCTGTACCATCAACAGAACAATCGTTAACAACAATAACTTCGTAATTAGGGTAGTCTTGCTCTAAAACCGAAGGCAAAAACTGTTTAAGGTTTTCCTCTTCGTTCTTAGCACATATAATAACAGATACACCTTCCTTTTCTTGTTTTACTTTTGAGTTATTTTTATAAAATACTACTCGAATGTAATAAAATAAGTAAAAATACAATTGGATAAACCAAACTCCTCCCAATGCTACTAATATACCATAAAATGGATTTTCAACGAGATAATTAATCACACACACAATACGCTTTTTTTAATGTCTAAAGAAGCAATTTTATTAAAGATTTTTTTATTAAACAAGAATTGCGTTTCTTATAAATGAATTATTTATCCACATTTAACTATCTTTGCCGCGAAATTAGTTATCTATGGAATTTGAAATATTTACAAAAGACTCTAAGACAAGGGCTAGAGCAGGAGAAATAACTACAGATCACGGCAAAATACAAACACCTATATTTATGCCCGTTGGAACTGTTGGGAGTGTAAAAGGAGTTAACCAAAAAGATTTGGTTGAAGATGTAAAGGCACAAATTATTCTAGGAAATACATACCATTTGTATTTACGACCAGGAATGGATACTATGGAAAAAGCTGGAGGCTTACACAAATTTATTAGTTGGGATAAGCCAATACTTACCGATAGTGGAGGGTACCAAGTATTTTCTTTATCCGAAAATCGGAAGCTAAAAGAAGAAGGAGCTCATTTCAGATCACACATTGATGGTTCGAAACATATATTTACTCCAGAACGAATTGTTGATATACAAAGACAAATCGGAGCAGATATTATTATGGCTTTTGATGAGTGTACTCCATTTCCATGCGATTACGATTATGCTAAAAAGTCAATGGAACTTACCCACCGTTGGTTAAAACGAGGATTAAAGCATTTTGATGAAACCGAAGGTTTATACGGACATAAACAAACATTTTTCCCTATAGTACAAGGAAGTGTTTTCGAAGATTTACGAATTCAATCAGCAAAAACAATAGCCTCTCACGAAAGAGATGGTTACGCAATAGGTGGCTTGTCGGTTGGCGAACCTGCCGAACAAATGTATGATATGATTGATGTTGTAAACGAAATATTACCTCAAGAAAAACCTCGATACTTAATGGGAGTTGGAACTCCGGTTAATATTTTAGAAGGAATATCGCGTGGAGTAGATATGTTTGATTGTGTTATGCCTACTCGAAATGGACGCAACGGAATGTTGTTTACAAAAAATGGGATCATTAATATAAAAAATGTTAAGTGGAAAAATGATTTTTCTCCCATCGAAGAGGATGGCGCATCTTTCGTTGACACAAAGTATTCGAAAGCCTATTTAAGACATTTAATATCATCAAAAGAAATTTTAGGATCACAAATTGCCAGTATACATAATTTAAGTTTTTATCTTTGGTTGGTTTCCGAAGCAAGAAAACAAATACTTGAAGGTACTTTTTCTGAATGGAAAAATAAAATGGTACAACAACTATCAACTCGACTATGAGCATTTTAGGACTTAAAAAAATTGATTTCTACATAATAAAGAAGTTTTTAGGAACTTACTTTTTCTCTATAATAATAATAATAAGTATTGCTGTTGTTTTTGATTTTTCTGAAAAAGTTGAAGATTTTATCGAAAAATCAGCACCATTCAAAGCAATAGCACTCGATTATTATTTAAACTTCATCCCCTACTTCGCAAATCTATTTAGTTCTTTATTTACATTTGTCGCTGTAATATTTTTTACTTCAAAAATGGCCTATAATACCGAAATCATAGCCATTCTAAGTAGCGGAGTAAGTTTTCGTCGATTAATGTATCCTTATTTTGTATCTGCATTTGTTATCGGATTATTATCGTTCATATTAATTGCTTACGTTATACCTCCGGCTAATGCAACCCGTTTAGATTTTACATACAAATACATTAAAAACCCTATAAGAAACAACGAAAAGAACATCCACAGACAAATAGAGCCCGGATTATTTATATATATGCAACGATATGCTGTTGGATCTGATATTGGGTATAAATTTTCGATGGAAAAATTCGAAAATGGCTTGTTAAAATCTAAACTAATTTCTGATTACGCTAAGTGGGATTCAACAACAGCAAAATGGATTATTCGAAACTATTATATCAGAGAAATTACCGAGGATGGTGAAAATATATTAGAAGGTTCGCGAATTGATACTACATTAAATCTACATCCCGAAGAATTTAAACGAATAGCAAATTTTACAGAAACAATGACCTTGCCCGAACTCAATGAGTATATTAAAGAACAAAAGATGCAAGGAGCCGATAATATTACAGAACTACTTATTGATAAATATCAAAGATTAGCCTTCCCCTTTTCTACCTTTCTTCTTACTCTTATTGGGGTATCGTTATCGTCCAGAAAAGTTAGAGGAGGAATAGGAATGCATATTGGATTTGGGCTTTTACTTAGTTTTTCATATTTATTGTTTTTACAATTCTCAACCATGTTTGCTATTAGCGGAAGTATGAATCCTCTATTTGCTGTTTGGCTTCCAAATATCATTTATGCCATAATTAGCATATTTTTATACAGAATGGCTCCTAAATAATCATATTTTATTCGACTTAACAATCAATATGTTCTAATTTTCTACAAAAAAAGAAGATTAAAATATATATTTGATTTTTAATGTTTTGTTATTTTAAAGTAAATTTATGTTTCAAATTAATTTTAAAAAATAAGATTGATTTCGTAACGTTGCAATTAATTTAAAAACGGCCTCAAAACAAAAACAGACGTAATGAGGTAAATATTAACTAAATGTACAAGATATGTCTTTACAAAGAAAAATTCTTGAACTTCAAAAAAAACGAGAAAAGGTTCTTCAAGGTGGTGGCGAAAAAGCTATAGAGAAACAAGTTGCCATGGGTAAGATGACTGCTCGTGAAAGAATTATTACATTATTAGATGAAGATTCGTTTCATGAATATGATTTATTTGTTGAGCACGAAGCTCGCGATTTTAACATGGACAAAAAAACTCTTCATGGCGATGGTGTAATCATTGGTACGGGAACCATTTATGGTGCTCCTATTTGCATTTATGCTCAAGACTTTACTGTAGCAGGAGGGTCATTAGGGTTAATGCATGCACGTAAGATCACAAAAATAATGGATCACGCCATGAAAATGAGAGTTCCAATTATCGGAATTAATGATTCTGGTGGTGCTCGTATTCAAGAAGGAGTAAATTCATTGGCAGGATATGGTGAGATATTTTACCGTAACACTACTGCTTCGGGAGTTATTCCACAAATTTCAGTAATATTAGGCCCTTGTGCCGGAGGTGCAGTTTATTCTCCAGCTTTAACTGATTTTGTTTTCGTTGTTGATAAGATTTCTAAGATGTTTATTACAGGCCCTGAAGTAATAAAAACTGTTCTTGGTGAAGAAATCTCAATGGAAGCACTAGGTGGAGCTCGAGTTCATAGCGAAAAAACAGGTAATGCTCATTTTTATGCTGAGAGTGAAATTGAATGTTTCGATCAAATAAAGAAACTAATAACTTATATTCCATGGAATAATAGCAAGAAAGCTCAATCATTTGAATCAAAAGAACCCAAAATTGATCAGTTCAAAATTGACGAAATTGTTCCTGGCGATGCAAAAGAACCATATGATGTTAGAGATGTAGTTAGAGCAATTACTGATGATTCTGATTTCTTCGAAATTCAAGAGTTATGGGCTTCTAATATTGTTATTGGATTTGGACGTTTAGATGGACAAACAGTTGGTTTTGTTTGTAATCAACCTCTAGTTTTAGCTGGAGTACTTGATGTAGATTCGTCAGATAAAGCTGCTCGATTTATTCGATATTGCGATGCTTTCGATATTCCTATTGTTACTTTAGTTGACCTTCCAGGTTATTTACCAGGAGTAGATCAAGAACATGCAGGTGTTATTCGTCATGGAGCCAAAATACTTTATGCATATTCAGAAGCAACAGTACCTAAAATTACTGTAATCTTACGCAAAGCCTATGGAGGTGGATACATTGCGATGAATTCTCGTCACTTAAATGCTGATTTTGTATTTGCGTGGCCAGGAGCAGAAATTGCTGTTATGGGACCAGAAGGAGCTGCTAATATAATTTTCCGTAAAGAAATTATGGAAGCCGAAGATCCTGAGCAAATGCGTAAGCAAAAAGTAAATGAGTATAAGGAGAAATTTGCTAATCCGTATGTTGCGGCAGCTAAAGGTTATGTCGATTCAGTTATTGAACCTAAAGAAACAAGAAAATTATTGCTTCATGCTATTGAGGTATCAATGAATAAAGTTGACAAGAAACCTAATAAAAAACACGGAATACCTCCATTTTAAACATTAAACTATGGCAAAAGAAGAAAAAAAGGAAACTCCAAAAACTTGCTTGAATATTGATGGAGAAAAATATAAAACTTTATTAACCAGTAAGTATACAGATAGAAAAAAATGGGAAGAACCAAATCCTAAACAATTTTATTCGCAAATACCAGGTACTGTCTTAAAGATTTATGTAAAAGAAGGTCAAAAAGTAAAAGAAGGCGAGTTAATGATGGTTCTTGAAGCCATGAAAATGAAAAATAAAATCCGTTTTTCAGCTGATGGAGTTGTAAAAAAAGTTCATGTCGACGAAGGACAAAAAATTCCTAAAGATTTTTTAATGATCGAAATGGAATAAACAACAATATAAAATCCGGAACTAAGTTCCGGATTTTTTTATTACTAAAAATATCTTATTCTACTACAAGCTCTCTTCCCATACAAAATAATTTTCGAAGTAAGATTTAATCTCAACTATCGAATTAAATATACCATAAACCGAAGAGCCACTACCCGACATTGCCGAATATACCGCTCCTAAATCATAAAGTTTTTCTTTTATCTGTTTTATCTCAGGATATTCAGAAAATACTACGTCTTCAAAATCATTAAATATTTTTGTCTTCCAAGTATCAATTGGCTCTTTTATTAAATCAAGTAAACAGTTTTCAGTCTTTCGGGGAGTTATTTTTGAATACGCAAGTCCTGTATTAATATGAATTCCGGGATGAATCAATACTAAATATTTATCCGATAAATCAACATCAATAAATGTTAATATATCGCCACGCTGTTCAGCAAAAGCGGGTTTGTTTTCGATAAAAATAGCACAGTCGCTACCCAACTGTTGAGCATAACAAACAAGCTTTTGTTTCGTTAAATTTAGATTAAAAATAGAGTTGAGCATTTTTAACGTAAACGAAGCATCAGACGAACCTCCTCCTAAACCAGCTCCAAAAGGGATTATTTTATGTAAATGGATATTTATATCTGGCAAATTGAAATCATTTTTCAATAATAAGTAAGCCTTATAACATAAATTTGACTCTACTGAACTGTTATCAATAGTTAATCCCGTGTTATTAAATACACATCCTCTATCCGATTTATTAATTTCTAATACATCGTTAAGTTTGATCGGAAAAAAAACAGTCTCGATATTATGAAAACCATCCAAACGTTTTTCGGTAATATTAAGACCTATATTAATTTTTGCATTAGGGAAATCAATCATTAAAATTTGATTATAAGTTAAAATACAAATGTACAAATAAGCATTTATTTTTAAGATACTATCTGTTCTCTGGATTTTACGAATAAGCACACATTATCAAAAATCAGATCATTACATTTCAAATTGAATTTACTGAAATATTTTAAAAACAAAATCTAACACAGTATTCTGATAATACGAATAATACAATATAATCACATTGTATTTAATAATATTTTCATTCACTAAACTCAAAGAAAATTTTGTAAACTGAATTTTTACACTATATTTGCACTCGCAATTGAGCGGTACGGTACCATAGCTCAGTTGGTAGAGCAACGGACTGAAAATCCGTGTGTCCCTGGTTCGATTCCAGGTGGTACCACAAAGAGCTTCGATTTTTTCGAAGCTCTTTTGTTTTATACGAAAACATGCCTCCTACTAAATAGAAAAACCTATATTCAATAATAGCTTATTATTTAGCAAAATAGTTTAGTCTGATTTTAAAAAATTTGATGAGTCGCTAAAACAGATTTATAAATCTTCAGGATAGTTAAAGTACATCCATAAAAAATAGTCCTTACTCTAAGGACTATAAAAAATTCAGGTAAAATTTTTAGGGGTTATTTTCCGTCGACACTAAAATATAAACTTTTTATCAGAAACAAAAGATAATCCTAAGTTTATTCTTAATATCTCTATTATGAAAAACAAGAGCTGCAAAACTCAAAACTTTCAGATTAAACAATAATTTTTTCATAAATAACAAATTTGTTTCCTTAAATTTTCGTAAATATATTTTCCCCCTTGGGGGATAAAAAAAGGTAACAGTTTTATATAATCTGTTACCTTCAGGCATCTAGTTTACGTTTAAATAATATTTACTCTTTTACAGTTACTTTCTCTCCACTAATAATTTTAAGGATATAAAAAACCTTTATTCCAAGAACTGACATCAATTACATATTGATTTGAGTTAATAACAAAGGCATTTTGTCAATTGCCCTTTCGAGTTTAAAACATTAACTATAGCATCTTCATATTTTTTTAACCTAATCCATTTGAAATAAATTTATTACACTCATAAGCTCCTATAGCTTCAAATGATAAAATATATTTTTTCAGACACAAGTCTTGCGTTACTAAATAATCACCGTCACATTTCGAAAAACAAGCAAAAAAATCTTAAGCTCCCTCCCTTGACGATATAAACCGATTTTGATCTACTCGACAAAACTAATCTAAAAATCATTGAAATGCACTATTGATGCGGGTTTCAGAAGCAATGATAAGTATTATTTTATACATTTCTTAACAAAAAACAAACGCTTGTTCTCAAGCAGTCAATTGTATAATAGTCTTAAATAAATTGACAAAAAAAGGAAACAATTAGCAACAATCAGTCATAACAAACTGGATTTTGCTTATAAAACAGAAAGTAAATCTTTTTTAACACGAATCAAAATGTAGCTCAAACATTAGCCTTACCCACGCAAGATGCTTGCGCTTACCTACGCAAGATGTTTGCGCTTACCCACGCAAGGTGTTTGCGCTTACCTACCCAAGCTGTTTGGGCTTACCTACCCAAGGTGTTTGGGCTTACCTGCCCAAGGAGTTTGGGTGTAAATAGCAAATTTGTTTCCTCAAATTTTCGTAAATGTATTTTCCTTTTTTTGGATAATACGGTTTATTAAAAAATAAATTCTATTAAAGATTAATATAGCTTAACAGTAAATCTTCTATTTCGGGATTTTCGGGGTTGGGAGCATTGCTATAAGCTAATTCTCCGGATTTGTCGAATATCATATAACGAGGGATAGAAGTTACTTTTAGTTTGTTGAGTATTTCTGAAGTTTTAGAGTTTTCGATAAAATAATTTATTCCTAGATAATCGATTTCTAATTTATCTATTGCTTGTTTCCAATTCTGTTTTTCATCGTTTTTAGCTAAATATATAAATACAATGTTTTTATCTTGGAGTTTTTGGCGTAATACTTTGGCACTTTTCATGCTTGCACGACAAGGAGCACACCAGCTAGCCCAAAAATCGATATAAAGCACTTTGCCTTTGTGTTTTTTTAATAATTCGCCAAAAGTAATTTGCATATTGCTAGTATCGCTTAAAACTAATTTATCGATAGATTTAAAATCTAAATTATTTTCATTAATAAGGCAATTATAGCTTATAGTATCGTTTGTTGCAGAAATGTATTTGTGCAAATATTCTTGAATGTCGTTGCCCGAAAAATTTTCGATAATTCTTTTCGTGGACGAAAATAATAAGCAGCTTTTTGTTTTCGGAGGGAAGCTAGCATTTGCAATAAGGTCGAATGTTTGCCGTGAATCGAAAAAGCAAGAATTTTCGGTTTCTATAAGATCAACATGTTTTTTAGTTTCGAAAAAATCGGGGATTATTTTTTCGGCAAATTGTTGATATGAGACACGATTTATTAAACTATCGTTAAAAAGCGATGTGTAAGTTTGTTTAATTTTATTAAGATCAACAGAATTGTTTTTATACGAATTTATTTTGCAAGTTGCTTTGTTTAGTTTAAGCTGGTAGTTATAATAATTGTAGTAAACATCAGATATTTGTTTTGCTTTGTATAGCGAATCGAGCGATTTATGATATTTTTTTGTGTATGCATAAAACGATTGTTTTACCGAATCGAGATCAACGAAATCAACATGGTATCTTTTAAGAATGGTATTGTAAATTTTAGGTCGGTTGTTTTTAGTATTAAATAGCATACTGAAATAATCAAACTGAATAATTGTATAGCTATCTAAATTCCATTTCGCGTTTTTATCTTTTTGTTTGTACCTAAAATTATATTGTTGGGTTAATTTGTCGGAAGTAAGACTTTGGGCTATGGGATATGAGTTTTTGTCGTATGTTATTACAACTGTATCGTTA